>NZ_JBFBEA010000026.1:0-121428 GCF_040683495.1 Streptomyces sp. NPDC093544
GCGTACGTTCGCGTCACCGGACCCGTCACTTCCTGCCCGACGTCTGATCCGGCGGCGACGGGCGGGACGTACCGGCACGCCCCCGACCCACCCACCGGACGCACCCGGCACGCGCACCGCACCACACCGCACCACAGGCGGAGCCCCCCGTTCCACTCCTGCCAATTAGCGACGAACGGTGACGGTGTGCGTGCGTAATGTGATGTGCTGGGACCGATCGCGCACACGGCAATGGCTGACAAGGACGACGGGGGCAACAGGGAGGGGAGCTGGCATGGGGTCGGAGCAGATTCGCCGCTGGGAGTCGGGAGCACTCGCCCACGCCGTCACGGACCCCTTCGGCCAGGGCCCCGTTCCCTGGCTCCGCGGCGACGAGCAGTACTTCGACGACACCGGCCACGTGGTCCCCTGGTACATCGACCACGCCCCGGGCGCCACCGGCCTCCACGAGACCGAACGCGACCACCGGCACGACCGCAAGTCCCCGGCCGCCAGGGGAACCATCCCGCACCCCCGAGCCGGAGGCCCCCGCTCCGCCGACGACGTCCACCGCCAGATCAAGGGGTTCACCTCCACCGGCGCGGCCGCCCCCGGCGAGGCCATCGACTTCCACATCACGGTGGACCCGCCGCAGGAATTCAGCGTCGACATCTACCGCATCGGCCACTACGGAGGCGACGGAGCCTCAAAGATCACCACCAGCCCCCGCCTCTCCGGCATCGTCCAGCCCCCGCCCCTCACCGCCGACCGCACGGTCTCCTGCCACCACTGGTGGCTGTCCTGGCGCCTGCAGATCCCGAGCTACTGGAACATCGGCGCGTACGTGGCCGTACTCACCACCGCGGACGGCTACCGCTCCCACGTCCCCTTCACGATCCGCGACAACCACCCGGCGGACCTGCTCCTGCTCCTCCCGGACATCACCTGGCAGGCGTACAACCTCTACCCGGAGGACGGCCACACGGGGGCCAGCCTCTACCACGCCTGGGACGAGAACGGCCGTCTGCTCGGCGAGGCCGACGCCGCGACGACGGTCTCCTTCGACCGCCCGTACGCGGGCGCGGGCCTCCCCCTCCACGTCGGCCACGCCTACGATTTCATCCGCTGGGCCGAGCGCTACGGCTACGACCTCGCCTACGCCGACGCCCGCGACCTGCACGCCGGCCGGATCGACCCCACCCGTTACCGCGGCCTGGTCTTCCCGGGCCACGACGAGTACTGGTCGCCGACGATGCGCCGCACCACGGAACTCGCCCGCGATCACGGCACCTCGCTCGTCTTCCTCTCGGCCAACACCATGTACTGGCAAGTGGAGTTGGGTCCGTCCCCGTCCGGCGTCGCCAACCGCCTGCTGACCTGCCTCAAGCGCAGGGGCCCCGGAAAATCGGCCCTGTGGCGTGAAATCGACCGCCCGGAACAGCAACTCATCGGGATCCAGTACGCGGGAAGGGTCCCCGACCCCCACCCTCTCATCGTCCGCAACGCCGACCACTGGCTCTGGGAGGCGACCGGCGCGCACGAGGGCGACGAGCTCAGCGGCATGGTCGCGGGCGAGGCCGACCGATACTTCCCGCGCATCCCACTCCCCGAGCACCAGGGCCGCATCCTCTTGGCCCACTCTCCGTACGCCGACAGCGAGGGCACCCCCCGCCACCAGGAGACCTCCCTCTACCGCGCCCCCTCCGGCGCCCTGGTCTTCGCCTCCGGAACCTTCGCCTGGTCCCCGGCCCTGGACCGCCCGGGCCACGTGGACCCGCGAATCCAGAGAGCCACGGCCAACCTCCTGGACCGCATCTGCAAACACGACTGACACCACCACAGCACCACCCCACACACCCCTGGCCAAAGCCGCTCCCCACATACGGGAGAATCGAGCCACATGGCCACATGGACATAACCACGGGGAGGAACCGTGTCCGGATTCGTTGAAAAGCCCGAGCCGCTTCAGGTTCCGGGACTGGTGCATCTGCACACCGGCAAGGTGCGCGACCTGTACCAGAACGAGGCGGGCGACCTCGTGATGGTCGCCAGCGACCGCATCTCCGCCTTCGACTGGGTGCTGCCCACCGAGATCCCCGACAAGGGCCGCACACTCACCCAGCTCTCCCTGTGGTGGTTCGACCAGCTCGCCGACCTGGTCCCCCACCACGTGCTGAGCACCGAACTCCCGCCGGGCGCCCCGGCCGACTGGGCGGGCCGCACCCTGATCTGCAAGTCGCTGCGGATGACGCCGGTCGAGTGCGTCGCCCGCGGCTACCTCACCGGCTCGGGCCTCACCGAGTACAAGGAGAGCCGCACGGTCTGCGGCCTCGCCCTGCCCGAGGGCCTGACCGACGGTTCCGAACTCCCCGCGCCGATCTTCACCCCGGCCACCAAGGCCGCGGTCGGCGAGCACGACGAGAACGTGTCGTACGAGGAGGTCGCCCGCCAGGTCGGCGCCGAGACCGCGGCTCAGCTGCGCCAGACGACCCTCGCCGTCTACAGCCGGGCCCGCGACATCGCCCGCGACCGGGGCATCATCCTCGCGGACACCAAGTTCGAGTTCGGCTTCGAGGGAGGCGTCGACGGCGAGACCCTGGTCCTCGCCGACGAGGTGCTGACCCCGGACTCCTCCCGCTTCTGGCCGGCCGAGCAGTGGGAGCCGGGTCACGCGCAGCCGTCGTACGACAAGCAGTTCGTCCGCGACTGGCTGACCTCTGCCGAGTCCGGCTGGGACCGGGCGAGCGAGCAGCCCCCGCCGGCCCTGCCCCAGCACATCGTCGACGCGACCCGCGCCAAGTACATCGAGGCGTACGAACGCCTCACTGGCATGAGCTGGAGCTGAGAACTGAGCCCACGACAAAGGCCCCGGTCACTGACCGGGGCCTTTGCCTTCTCTGGAGCGGACGACCAGGTTCGAACTGGCGACCTCAACCTTGGCAAGGTTGCGCTCTACCAACTGAGCTACGTCCGCACTGCGCCGTGGCGCGAGAGCAACTATACCCAACCGCGCTCGCGCGCGAGACGCACCGCCGTGTGCCGGTTCTCGGCCCCGAGCTTGGTCGCGGCGGACGACAGATAGTTCCGTACGGTGCCCTGCGAGAGCGCGGCCCGCTCGGCGATCTCCGCGACGGGCGCCCCGTCGGCGGCGAATTCGAGCACCTCGGCCTCGCGCGCGGTCAGCGGCGAATCCCCGGCGGAGATCGCGTCGGCGGCCAACTCCGGGTCCACGTAACGGTTTCCGGCATGAACCGTACGAATGATCTCCGCGAGCCGCTGCGCGCTGACCGTCTTCGGGACGAACCCGCGCACACCCGCCGCAAGCGCCCGCTTCAGATTGCCCGGCCGTCCATGACTCGTCACGATCAGAACCTGGCACGCGGGCAGTTCGGCCCGCAGGGATGTGGCCACCCTCACACCGTCGGCGCCGGGCATCTGAAGATCCAGTACGGCGACATCGGGCACGTGCGCCCGCGCCATCGCCAGTGCCTCCGGCCCGGTCGCCGCCTCGGCCACCACGACCAGGTCGTCCTCCAGACCCAGCAGCGCGGCAAGCGCTCCACGGATCAGATGCTCGTCATCGGCGAGCAGAAGGCGTACGGGAGGAGTTGCCGGTCCGGAACTCATGAAGTGACCTCACTCACTGGTGCCGGAGCCGGAGCCGGAAGCCGCCCGCCGTCCGGGTCTCTTTCCGAGAACTCCGCCACAGATGCCACAGCCTCCCCAGCCGCCATAGATTCCCCCGCTGCCACAGGCGCCGGCACCACCGCAGTCAACCGGAACACCCCACCCCCCACAGCCCCCGCCCGCAGCACCCCGCCCACCTCGGTCAACCGTTCCCCCAGCCCCACGAGCCCGGAGCCCCTCCTGAGCTCCGAGCCCGCCCCCTCATCCTGCGCCCCCTCGGGCACCCCGTCGTTCTCGACGTTCAGAGTCACCCGCCCCTCCGCCACCCACAGCGACACCGCGCACCGCCCCGCGTTCCCATGCCGCAGTACGTTCGTCGTCGCCTCCCGTACGACCCAGCCGAGCGCTGACTGGACCTGTGCGGGCAGCCCCGTCGCCGAGCCGCTGATCTCGCAGTCGATGCCAGCGGCGGTCAACACGCCCTGGGCGCCCGCGAGTTCGGTGCTCAGGTCGGCCTCCCGGTAGCCGCGTACGACCTCGCGCACCTCCCGCTGCGACTCCTGCGCGATGCGCTGCACCTCGATCATCTGCTCCACGGCTTCAGGCCGCCCGCGTCGTGCCAGCTGCACGGCGAGCTCGCTCTTCAGAGCGATGACCGCGAGGTTGCGGCCCATCACGTCGTGCAGATCGCGTCCGAAGCGCAGCCGTTCCTCGGCGACGGCGAGGCGGGTCCGGGTCTCGCGGGCCTCGTCGAGTTCGTAGACGGAGTTGAGCAGCCAGACGGAGAAGACGGAGGTGAAGGAGAGGAACCCGGCGCCGAGCAGCACCGCGATCGCGGTGCCCAGCGCGGCCGGCCCGGAAGCGCCCAGCGGGAACGACATGCTTCCGGCGCCGACCGTGAAGCCTCCCACGATTGCCAGCACGCGCCGCCGGTTCCGGACGCCGAGTGCGAGGGTGCCCGCGCTGAAGGTGAGCACACCCCCGAACAGCGTGCCGGCCGCAGTGCCGGAGCCGCTCGGTCCGTACTCCGCGAGGCCGAGCGCGGCGATCGCGATCAGCACGGTGACTGCGCCAAGTGTCCACAAGAGCCGTAGCGGCTGTTCACGGCGGCCGCGCGTCCAGTCGAGCGCCCGCGACGCGGTCACGACGCACAGCACCGAGTGCGCGCACACCATCAGGAACAGCCAGCCCGCGATCCGTATCCCGACCTGGCCGAATGCCGCGAGGCCGACCCCCGGGATCTCGACGACGAAGATGAAGTGAAACGACCACCGCGTATACGTCTCGACCTTCGCCGGTGTGCTCTTCCCCCGCCACCAGGCCCCAGGTTTCCGCATGCGCCCGCCCTCGTCGTTGCCTCTCACCGCCGAGGCTCCCATCGGAACCACCGTCGTACAGCAAACACCGCGAGGACCGTCCAGGCCACCGCCGTGACGAGGGCGCCCAGGGCGTCGTAGGCGGAGAGGTCGCCGGTCCAGCCGCCGCGTATCAGGGTGATCACCGGGGTCAGGGGCAGCAGTTCGCAGGCCGAGGCCAGCCGGTCGGGCATGACTTCGAGGGGGATGAAGGTGCCGGAGCCGAGAAGGGAGATCATCATCAGCGGCATGGTCGCCATCTGGGCGCCCTCCACACTGTTGCTGAAATTCGCGGTGACCGCCGCGAGCGGGGGCCACATCACCAGGCCCAACAGCAGCCCCAGGACGGCGAGATGAGGTGCTGACGGCGGCCCCACGTCCAGGAGTACGGCGCACGCGGCCGTCAGGACCAGGCACTGCACGAGCGCTATCGCCATCGACGGCAGAGCGGCGCCCGCGAGGATCTCCGCGTCCCGCAGCTCCCCGGTGCGCAGCCGCTTGAGGACGAGTTCCTCGCGCCGTGCCGCGTACACGGTCACCAGCGAGCTGTAGACCGCGAAGAGGAGCGAGAAGCCGATGGAGGAGGGCAGGATGATCGACCCGGCCGAGAGCCCGGTGCCCTTCAGATCCATCTGGTCGACGTTCGCACTGAGGCTGAACGGCAGCAGCATCGGTGCGAACAGCGCCGCGAGAAGCGTTGCCTTCGTGCGCCCCAGCAGAGTGAGCTCGGCGCGCGCCAGGGCGCCCATCCGTCCCACCGCGGTAGTAGTAGCCCCCGCCGTCTCCACATTCGTCACAGCCACCGAGCTCACGCCACCGTCTCCGTATCCGTACGAGCTCCAGTACGAGCCTCCGAGCGAGCGGTCCCCGAGCCGCCCCCCGCCTCCCGAGCGATCCGCAAAAACGCCTCCTCCAGCGAGGCCGACCGCACATCGAGCCCCCGCAGCTCGACCCGCGTCCGTTCGGCCCACACCAGCAGCGCTGTGGCGGTCCGCTGGAGTTCGTGGGTGCGCAGCCGGATCGTGCGCCCCTCCTTCTCGTGCCCGGTGATGCCGAGCGAGGCGAGCGGGGGCAGGTCTCCGAGGAAGTAGCCGTCGGGCAGTTCGAAGGAGATCCGGGACGGCTGGGAGGCGGTCACCTGGGCCGGGGTGCCGGTGGTGGCGATGACTCCTTCGTGAAGGATCGCCAGCCGGTCGGCCAGTTGCTCCGCCTCTTCCAGGTAGTGGGTGGTCAGCAGCACCGTCGTACCGCCGTCGCGCAGTTCCCGTACCAACTCCCAGGTGCTCCGGCGTCCTTCGGCGTCGAGTCCGGTCGTCGGCTCGTCGAGGAAGAGGACCTCGGGGCGGCCGAGGAGCGCGAGTGCCAGGTCCAGGCGTCGCTTCTCACCCCCGGACAACTGCTTCACCCGTACGCCGGACCGCCGCGCGAGCCCGACCATGTCCAGGGCCTCCGCGGTGGGGCGTGCGCCGCTGGTGCAGCCCGCCCACATCCGTACGGTCTCCGCGACCGTCAGCTCGGAGGGGAAACCACCCTCCTGAAGCATCACGCCGATCCGGGGCCGTACGACCGCCCGCTCCTCGTAGGGATCGTGCCCGAGGACCCGCACCCGCCCGCCTGCCGGGGGCGCGAGGCCCTCAAGGAGCTCGACCGTGCTGGTCTTGCCCGCGCCGTTCGTCCCCAGCAGCGCGAAGAGCTCACCGCGGCCCACGGAGAAGGTGATTCCGCGCACCGCCTCGAAATCTCCCCCGTACACGCGCCGCAGATCAGTGACCTCAATCACGTCATCTTGCTCGTTCGTGTTCATGGATTCAGCGTCCCCGCGGACGGCCCCCGGCGGCAGTGCGCGGTGTCATCACTCCGTATGACATATGTCAGACGCCACCGCGCAGGGACGACGGAGGAGAGCACGCAGCACGACAAAGACCCCGGTCGATGACCGGGGCCTTTGTTTTCTCTGGAGCGGACGACCAGGTTCGAACTGGCGACCTCAACCTTGGCAAGGTTGCGCTCTACCAACTGAGCTACGTCCGCATTGCCTCCGACCGGCTCTCACCGATCGGCGCGGGCACCACCTTACCTGATCCAAATGGATGACCGGTAAGGGATGCAGAGCGGGTGACAGGAATTGCACACTGCGCCTTCCCCCTGGAAGGGGGATGTTCTGCTACTGAACTACACCCGCGTGACCCCGTGAGGTTCGGCCTTTCGGCCTTGCCCCTTGGCGTGCTCCAGACTCTAGCTGACCAGCGGGGGGTCTGCGCAAGTCGGCTCCGCTCAGGGGCGGATGACCGGCCGGACCGAGGCCTCGGCCGGTCATGTGTCGGTCATAGGTCAACCGACGGAGCCCCGGTTTCAGTGCGCCTCGGCGAAGGCCTCGTACACCTTCTTGGGGATGCGGCCGCGCGGCGGCACGTCCAGCCTGTTCGAGCGGGCCCAGGCGCGGACGGCCGCCGGGTCGGGGGTCAACGCGGTGTGCGTGTACGCCTTCCCGGACCTCGATTGCTTGCGGCCGGCCTCCAGGTAGGGCGCGAGCACCTTACGAAGTTTCTTGGCATTGGATGGGTTGAGGTCGATCTCGTACGACTTGCCGTCCAGTCCGAAGGCGATCGTTTCCGCCGCTTCTGAGCCGTCGATGTCGTCAAAGAGAGTGACCACGACACGCTGCGCCACGAATATCGGTCCCTTCGTGCGGCACCTCTGCGATCAAGCGTCATGACGTGCGGAGACGTCACCGAGTTGTCGGGGAGATGTCGACTGTCCGGCTGTTATTGGGCAAAGTATCGGCTATTGCGATTTCATTTGTACAGTGCTCGGCATTGCATTGTGAAGCCCGACTAAATCCTTCCGCGTGTCCGGAGGCAATGGGGTCCTGCCGCTCTTCTGCGGTTTTTCCCTGGATTTTCCGTGGAAGCCCCCGCGTCGATGCGGGATCGTGATCGGGCTCACGTAGGATTCTACGAATCTACGCGAGTAGAAATTTTGTGCGGGTAGTCTGAAGCGACCTGCTCAGCACCACACACCGGGAGTGCCAGTGGCACGCGTCGTAGTCGACGTCATGCTCAAGCCGGAGATCCTCGACCCCCAGGGCCAGGCGGTGCAGCGTGCACTGCCGCGTCTTGGTTTCGACGGTGTCTCCGACGTACGTCAGGGAAAGCGATTCGAACTGGAAGTGGACGGACCGGTGGACGACGCCGCGCTCGCCCGCATCCACGAACTCGCGGAATCCTTCCTCGCCAACACCGTGATCGAGGACTTCACCGTCAAGGTCGAGGAAGTCGCGGAGGCGGGAAAGTGACCGCTCGTATTGGAGTCGTCACCTTTCCCGGAAGCCTGGACGACCGGGACACGCAGCGCGCGATCCGGCTCGCCGGTGCCGAACCCGTCGCTCTCTGGCACAAGGACAAGGACCTGAAGCAGGTCGACGCCGTGGTGCTGCCCGGCGGTTTCTCGTACGGGGACTATCTGCGGGCCGGTGCCATCTCGCGCTTCTCGCCGGTGATGGAGACCGTCATCGGGCAGGCGAAGTCCGGAATGCCGGTTCTCGGTATCTGCAACGGCTTCCAGGTTCTCACCGAGGCGCACCTGCTCCCGGGCGCGATGCTCGGCAACAACCATCTGCACTTCATCTGCCGCGACCAGAAGCTGCGGGTGGAGAACGCGGAGACCTCCTGGACCGCCGACTACACGGCCGGCCAGGAGATCCACATCCCGCTGAAGAACATGGACGGGCGGTACGTCGCCGACGAGCACACGCTCGACGAGTTGGAGGCCGAGGGCCGGGTCGCGTTCCGCTACGTGGACGTCAACCCGAACGGTTCGCTGCGCGACATCGCAGGCATCACGAACGCCGCCGGGAACGTCGTAGGCCTCATGCCGCACCCGGAGCACGCCGTCGAGCCCCTCATCGGGTCCGGTCGTACCGACGGCCTCCCCTTCTTCACCTCGATCCTCAAGAAGCTGGTCAACGCATGAGCCGCACGCCTCTGGACACGGTCGAGAACGCGGCCGCGACCCCCGACGTCGAGCTGCCCTGGGCCGAACTCGGCCTGAAGAAGGACGAGTACGAGCGGGTCGTGGAGATCCTCGGCCGCCGTCCGACCGGCGCCGAGCTGGCCATGTACTCGGTCATGTGGTCCGAGCACTGCAGTTACAAGTCCTCGAAGGTCCACCTCCGCCAGTTCGGCGAGAAGGCGCCCCGGTCGGACGCCCTGCTCGTCGGCATCGGCGAGAACGCGGGCGTGGTCGACGTCGGCCAGGGTTACGCCGTCACCTTCAAGGTCGAGTCGCACAACCACCCCTCGTACGTGGAGCCTTACCAGGGAGCTGCCACGGGCGTCGGCGGCATCGTGCGCGACATCATCGCGATGGGGGCCCGGCCCGTCGCGGTCGTCGACCCGCTGCGCTTCGGTGCGGCGGACCACCCCGACACCAAGCGCGTGCTGCCCGGTGTCGTCGCCGGCATCGGCGGCTACGGCAACTGTCTGGGCCTGCCGAACATCGGCGGCGAGGTCGTCTTCGACGCCTGCTACCAGGGCAACCCGCTCGTCAACGCCGGCGCCATCGGCGTCATGCGGCACGAGGACATCCACCTCGCGAAGGCGTCCGGCTCGGGCAACAAGGTCATCCTGTACGGGGCTCGCACGGGCGGCGACGGCATCGGCGGCGCCTCGATCCTCGCGAGCGAGACCTTCGACGACGCCAAGCCGAGCAAGCGCCCGGCGGTCCAGGTCGGCGACCCCTTCCAGGAGAAGCTCCTCATCGAGTGCACCCTCGAAGCCTTCGCCGAGAAGCTGGTCGTCGGTATCCAGGACCTCGGCGCGGCCGGACTCTCCTGTGCCACCAGCGAGTTGGCGTCCAACGGCTCCGGCGGCATGCGCGTGACGCTGGACGACGTACCGCTGCGGGACTCGACTCTCTCGCCCGAGGAAATCCTCATGAGCGAGTCGCAGGAGCGTATGTGCGCGGTCGTCGAGCCGGCGAAGGTCGACCGGTTCCTGGAGATCTGCGACAAGTGGGATGTCATCGCCACGGTGATCGGTGAGGTCACCGACGGCGACCGCCTGGAGATCTACTGGCACGGCGGCAAGATCGTCGACGTCGACCCGCGCACGGTCGCGCACGACGGCCCGGTCTACGAACGCCCCTACGCCCGCCCGGAGTGGCAGGACGCCCTCCAGGCCGACGACGCCAACAAGCTTCCGCGCCCGGCCACCAGCGAGGAACTCAAGGACCAGGTCCTGAAGTTGGTCGCCTCGCCCAACCAGGCCTCCAAGTCCTGGATCACCTCCCAGTACGACCACTTCGTGCAGGGCAACACGGTGCTGGCGCAGCCTGAGGACTCGGGCATGATCCGCATCGACGAGGAGACCGGGCTCGGCGTCGCCATCGCCACCGACGGCAACGGCCGGTTCGCGAAGCTCGACCCGTACGCGGGCGCCCAGCTCGCGCTCTCCGAGGCGTACCGGAACGTCGCGACGACCGGCGCCAAGCCGCTCGCCGTCTCCGACTGCCTGAACTTCGGCTCGCCCGAGGACCCGGCGGTGATGTGGCAGTTCGTGGAGGCCGTCCGTGGACTGGCCGACGCCTGCCAGCAGTTGGGCACTCCGGTCACGGGCGGCAACGTCTCGCTCTACAACCAGACGGGCGAGGTGGCCATCCACCCGACGCCGGTGGTCGCCGTCCTCGGCGTCATCGACGACGTGGCCCGCCGCACGCCGGTCGCCTTTCAGGAGGAAGGGCAGCTGGTCTACCTCCTCGGCGACACCCGCGAGGAGTTCGGCGGTTCGGCCTGGTCGCAGGTCGTTCACGACCACCTCGGCGGCCTGCCCCCGAAGGTCGACCTGGAGCGCGAACGCCTCCTCGCCGAGATCCTGATCTCCGCCTCCCGCGACGGCATGATCGACTCCGCGCACGATCTGTCCGACGGCGGCCTGATCCAGGCGGTCGTGGAGTCGGCGCTCCTCGGCGGCAAGGGCGCGCGTCTCGTCGTACCCGACGAACTCGACGCCTTCACCTTCCTGTTCTCCGAGTCCGCGGGCCGCGCGGTCGTCGCCATCCCGCGCTCGGAGGAGCTGCGCTTCAACGACATGTGCGGGGCGCGGGGCCTGCCCGCCACCCGCATCGGCGTCGTCGACGGAGACTCCGTCGAGGTCCAGGGCGAGTTCACCCTCCCCCTGACCGAACTGCGCACGGCACACGAGGGGACGATCCCGGCGCTGCTGGCGTAGCCGTAGTCCTTCCAGGTGTACGACGTCAAAGGTCCCGCCCGAGGTTTCCGGGCGGGACCTCTGCACATGTCAGACCTGGCTCACCGGACGTAGTTCTTGAGAGCCTCTGTGTCGAGTTCGATGGCGATCGGGTCGGGTACGCACACCTTCTCGCCGAACTTCGCGACGAGGATGTTCCGGTAGCCACCGACCTGCCGGTCCGGGCCGCTGTGCACCGTGACCGTGCCGGAGTCCCGGTCGATCAGAAGGTACACGGGGATTCCGGATTGACCGTAGGCAGTTGGCTTCTCGTGCCGATCCCGGCGGTCGGTGTCCGAGTCGTACGACGTGACCTCGACGACCATGAGTGCCCCGTCCGGGTCGGCCCAGTCACCGTGTCCCGCAAAATGGGCTTCAGGTGCGAGCACCGCATCCGGCTTCGCCCTGCCCTCGCGGTAGGCATCGACCTGGAGCCCCTGGCTCTGGTACAGGTCGAGGTCGGGCCTGGTCTGCATACAGCGGCGGGTCAGCCAGGACACGATGGTGCTGTGGTCCCCGTCCGTCACCTTCTTGACTCCGATCCGTCCGTTGATGAACTCCAACGTGACGGTCTCGGGGGCGGCGGAGGCGATCGTTTCGAACTCCTCCACCGACATCTGAGACGTGCGCTCGGCCATAACCGTCATGTTGCACCCCCTTCCAGGCGGAAGCCAGTGTTGTCGGGTCCAGGCGATGCGAGGCGGGTTTCGCTGTGGATCACCCGTATGGGTGATCGCCCCCGATCCTCCGGTTCGGGCAGCATGGCAGAGAGCCGTTCGCCCGCCGGATCCGTGCGGTCATCATGGCGACGCCCGTCCTCAGGGAGCGCCCGCACGTGCTGTCCGAGAAAGGCGCGCACGAACTGGCCGACCTGCTCACCGAGGAGACCGGTGACACCACTTCGGCCCTGATCGCCGACGCCACGCTCACCGCCGCCCGCCAGGCCCTGGTCGAGGAGCACCACCTCCGCATCGACGCCGGCGAAACCGTTGACGAAGTCGCCGCCGACGCCGCCCTGCTTGCCGAGCGGGCCTTCGCGCTGGTGGGGGGGGGAGCTCAAGGACTACGCGCGAAGGGAATGAGACGTTCAGGGGGCCGCACCGACACTTCGTACGGATCGGGCGCACAGTCCTTGGTGCGGGCCGGGCGCACAGTCCTTCGTGCGGGCCGGGCTCATCGTCCTTCGTGCGGATCGGCTCACCGCCTTTCGCGACGAAGGCGTTCGTGGAACGGGCATGGTGACCGTTCCACGAACGTTTTTATGCGCTCCGCTCGTCTTGGCTGAAGGCGTCGATCAGCTCCTGGCCGATGGCTTCGTTGGTGGCCACGGCCGCGGTTGCCGCTGTGGCGCTACGAGGGAACAGCGCTTCCTCGTACGCGGTGAGCGCGGCCTCGATGTCGTCGGGGTGCGCGGCGATGGCCAGGCCGAGTTCGGCGCCGTCCTGCATGGCGAGGTTGGCGCCTTCGCCGTCCGGCGGGGAGAGGTGGGCGGCGTCGCCGAGCAGGGTCGCCCCGGGCACCCGGTCCCAACGGTGCCCGACCGGCAGTGAGTTGAGAGGGCGCACGACCGGAGGGGTGTCGCTGTCGGTGATCAGGGCGGTGATCTCGGGGGCCCAGCCGTCGAACTCTGCGGCGATGCGTGCGGTGGCGGCGGCAGAGTCGGTGAAGTCGATGCCGTCGAACCACTCCTGCGGCTTGGCCAGCGTCACATAGGCGTGCAGTGTTTCGCCGCTCTCCCGGTGTGCCCCGATCCACTTCCCGCTCGCTCCGGTGTCCGGTGCGAGCACGAACAGCGAGCCGCCGCCGACCGTCCTCGCGGCGGCCGGGTGCCGGGTCTCGCTGTCGTACAGATAGGTCTCGACGAACGACCGGCCGAAATACCTGGGCGTGGCATCGGACAGCAGCGGCCGGACCCGTGACCAGGCGCCGTCCGCGCCGACGAGCAGGTTCGTCACGACGATGCCGCCGTCGGCGAAGGTGACCTCGTGGCGGCCGTCGTCGAGGGTGCGGGTGCCGCTGACCTTGTGGCCCCAGCGGACGGTGCCGGCCGGGAGCGAGTCGAGCAGGATCTGTCGCAACTCACCGCGCTGCACCTCGGGGCGGCCCCCCGTGCCGTCGTCGGGCTCGTCCATCAGGAGGGTGCCGTCTCGGTCGAGGACGCGGGTCGCCTGGCGGCCCTCCAGGACGATGGCGCGGAACTCGTCCATCAAGTCGGCTGCCCTGATGGCGAGTTGGCCGTTGTAGTCGTGGATGTCGAGCATCCCGCCCTGCAGACGGGCCATCGGTGAGGCCTCCGCCTCGTAGACCGTGGCCGGGATGCCGTTCACGTGCAGGACGCGGGCGAGGGTCAGTCCGCCGAGTCCGGCGCCGATGATCGTGACGTGTGTGGTCATGATGACTCCTGCGTGTCGCGGGCCTGCCGGACGGTCACCCGGCGGGATCTCCACCCAGGCTTCAACGCCGTGCCGACAGATCGCCTACGCGGTGCCGACAGCTCCGACAGATGACCGACACGGCTGTTACTCGCGCAGGGTGCCGGTGTCTGTGTCTGTGGAGTAGAGGAGGGGCGTCACAGCGTCCGCGGCAGAAGGCGACGGGGGCAGGGGCCGCCGTGCCCGTCCCGACCTTTCGCGCGGATCATGCGGACTAGGCTCACCGTCATGCCCCCGGCCAAAAAGCGACGCGCCCGTACGTACGACTCCGCCAGGATCCGCGCCGCGGTGCTGGCCCAGTTCGGGAACGTACGGGAAGGTGTACGCGGCCTCGGTGACGAGGAGTTGGGGCGGCCCACGCACCTCGGGGAGTGGACCGTGAGGGAGTTGGCCGCGCACGTCACGATGGCCGTCGAGACCGTCAGCCGGAACATCGACAGGCCCGAGCCCGGCAAGCGTGAACTCACCCTGCTCGACTGGCCGTTCGCGACGGCGGCCCGCGCCGAGGACATCGCCGACGGCACGCGCGAACTCGCCGCCGACAACCCCGATCTCGACGCGCTCTACGCCCGTACCGAGGAGCGGATCACCGAGCGGCTGGCCACGACCCCCGACGAACGACTGCTCGCCGCGCGCACCGGTGCCATGACCCTTGGCGACTATCTCGTCACGCGCACCGTCGAACTCGTCGTCCACACGGACGACCTGAACCGCGCCGTGCCGGGCCTCGACATTCCGTACGACCGCCAGGCGCTCGCCGCCTGCACCCGGCTGCTCGCCGACGCGCTCGCGGCGAAGGCGCCCGGCGCTTCGACGGAGGTGCGGATTCCGCCGTACGCGGTGGTGCAGTGCGTGGAGGGCCCGCGGCACACCCGGGGCACCCCACCCAACGTCGTGGAGACCGACCCGCTGACCTGGCTCCGGCTCGCTACGGGACGTACGGAGTGGAAGGCGGCTCTGGACGACGCCAAGGTCAGCGCGAGCGGGGAGCGGGCGGACTTGGGCGGACTGCTGCCGCTCATGGGCTGAGGCGGTCCCGAAGGACGGCCCCCGGCATGAGCCGAGGCGGTCCCGAAGGACGGCCCCCGGCATGAGCCGAGGCACCCGGAAGGCCACCCTCGTCACGACCTGAGGCACCCGGAAGGCCACCCCGTCACGACCTGGGTGGAACCAAGTACCCCACCCGCCCCGTCACATCGGCATGTACAGGCAGCGACTCACCCTCACCGCCCTGACCCTCATCCCGCTCGCCGTGGCCTGCGGCAACGAAACCGCTGACGAGACCGGCGGCAGTTCCGTCGGCTCGGGTGCGCAGGCGGATGTCACCGGCGCCCACTGGATCATCGACAGCGTCACCGTGGACGGCACCAGTCACGCCGCCCCCGACGGAGCGAACGTCGAGTTCGGCGAGGACGGCAAGGTCCAGGGGAACTACGGCTGCAACCACTTCAGCGCGACCGCCACCTTCAAGGACGGCCGCATCGACGTCGGTGACACGTCGATGACGGAGATGGCCTGCGAGAAGGTCCCCGCCGAGTTCGAGCAGACCCTCGCCCGCACGCTCGCCGACGGCGCCCTCACCACGGCGGTCAAGGACGACAGGCTCACCCTCACCACCGGCACGGGCGACCGCGTCAACCTCACCAAGGAGCAGGCCGCCCCGCTCTACGGCACCAAGTGGAACGTCACGGCACTCGGTGCCGGAGAGGTGTCCCACTCCCTCCCGGAGGGCGCCGCCCCGTACCTCGTCCTCGACAAGGCGAAGGGCACGGTCGGGGGCCACCTGGGCTGCAACGATGTGTCCGCGAAGGCCACTGTCAGCGACGGACATATCACCCTCGGAACCCCGAAGACCACCCGCATGATGTGCGACAGCTCACTCATGGAGACCGAGAAGACCCTGCTGGGCCTCTTCGACGGCAAGGTGGACTACGAGTTGGATCACCGCGACCTCACGCTGACCAGCACAAACGGCGAAAATGTGACGGCCGTCGCCGGTAAGTGAACCGTCAGAGTCCCGTATCCCCAATTCGGACCAGTGGTCGATCTCGCCTACACTCGGTGCCGTGCCACGTGGTGACGGTCGACTCAATCATGATCTGCTCCCCGGTGAGAAAGGCCCCCAGGACGCTTGTGGCGTCTTCGGAGTCTGGGCTCCGGGCGAAGAGGTCGCCAAGCTCACTTACTTCGGGCTCTACGCCCTCCAGCATCGAGGCCAGGAATCCGCGGGGATCGCGGTCAGCAATGGCTCCAAGATCCTCGTCTTCAAGGACATGGGCCTCGTGTCCCAGGTCTTCGACGAGACCTCTCTCGGTTCGCTCCAGGGTCATATCGCGGTCGGTCACGCCCGCTACTCGACCACCGGAGCCTCCACCTGGGAGAACGCCCAGCCGACGTTCCGTGCCACCGCGCACGGTTCCATCGCGCTCGGCCACAACGGCAACCTGGTCAACACGGCGCAGCTCGCCGAGATGGTCGCCGACCTCCCCAAGCAGCAGGACGGTCGCTCCCCGCGTGTGGCGGCCACCAACGACACCGACCTTCTGACGGCCCTCCTCGCCGCCCAGGTCGACGACGACGGCAAGCCGTTGACCATCGAGGAGGCATCCGCCAGGATCCTCCCGCAGGTCAAGGGCGCCTTCTCGCTCGTCTTCATGGACGAGGACACCCTTTACGCGGCCCGTGACCCGCAGGGCGTCCGCCCGCTGGTCCTCGGCCGCCTGGAGCGTGGCTGGGTCATCGCCTCCGAGTCCGCCGCCCTCGACATCTGCGGCGCCTCCTTCGTCCGCGAGATCGAGCCGGGCGAGTTCGTCGCCATCGACGCGGACGGTCTGCGTACGTCGCGATTCGCTGAGGCAAAGCCCAAGGGCTGTGTCTTCGAGTACGTCTATCTGGCCCGCCCCGACACGGACATCGCCGGTCGGAACGTGTACCTCTCGCGCGTCGAAATGGGCCGCAAACTCGCCAAAGAAGCTCCCGTCGAGGCCGATCTGGTCATAGCGACTCCGGAGTCCGGGACCCCCGCCGCGATCGGTTACGCGGAGGCCAGCGGGATCCCCTTCGGCGCGGGTCTCGTCAAGAACGCCTATGTCGGCCGGACCTTCATCCAGCCCTCGCAGACCATTCGCCAGCTCGGCATCCGTCTGAAGCTGAACCCCTTGAAGGAAGTCATCAAGGGCAAGCGGCTGGTCGTCGTGGACGACTCGATCGTGCGCGGCAACACCCAGCGCGCACTGGTCAGGATGCTGCGGGAAGCCGGCGCGGCGGAGGTCCACATCCGGATCTCCTCGCCCCCCGTGAAGTGGCCCTGCTTCTTCGGCATCGACTTCCCGACCCGCGCCGAGCTGATCGCCAACGGCATGACCATCGAGGAGATCGGTACCTCGCTGGGCGCCGACTCCCTCTCGTACATCTCCATCGACGGCATGATCGACGCCACCACCATCGACAAGCCGAACCTGTGCCGCGCCTGCTTCGACGGCGAGTACCCGATGGATCTCCCGGACCCCGAACTGCTCGGCAAGCAGCTTCTGGAGACCGAGCTGGCGGCAGGTCCTGCCGCCACGGCCGCGGCCGACGCGATCCGTCGGCCGTAAGAGCCCCGTATCCCGACCCGAAAGATCCCAGGCAATGTCTGAGACCACATCCGGTGCCTCCTACGCGTCCGCCGGCGTCGACATCGAAGCCGGCGACCGTGCCGTGGAGCTGATGAAGGAGTGGGTGAAGAAGACGCAGCGCCCCGAGGTCCTCGGCGGCCTCGGCGGGTTCGCCGGTCTCTTCGACGCCTCCGCCCTCAAGCGCTTCGAGCGTCCGCTGCTCGCCTCCGCCACGGACGGCGTGGGCACGAAGGTCGACCTCGCCCGACAGCTCGGCGTGTACGACACCATCGGCCACGACCTGGTCGCGATGGTCATGGACGACATCGTGGTGTGCGGCGCCGAGCCGCTCTTCATGACCGACTACATCTGTGTCGGCAAGGTCCACCCCGAGCGCGTCGCCGCCATCGTCAAGGGCATCGCCGAGGGCTGTGTCCTTGCGGGCTGCGCCCTCGTGGGCGGCGAGACGGCCGAGCACCCGGGTCTGCTCGGTCCGGACGACTTCGATGTCGCGGGCGCGGGCACCGGCGTGGTCGAGGCGGACCAGCTGCTCGGCGCGGACCGTATCCGTACGGGTGACGCGGTGATCGCCATGGCGTCCTCCGGTCTTCACTCGAACGGGTACTCGCTCGTGCGGCACGTCCTCCTCGACCGCGGACAGCTCAAGCTCGACCGGCGTATCGAGGAGTTCGGCCGCACGCTCGGCGAGGAACTCCTGGAGCCCACCAAGATCTACTCGCTGGACTGCCTGGCCCTCACCCGCACCGCCGAGGTGCACGCCTTCTCGCACGTCACCGGCGGCGGACTGGCGGCCAACCTGGCCCGCGTCATCCCCGAGGGCCTGCACGCGATCGTCGACCGCGAGACCTGGACCCCGGCGCCCGTCTTCGACCTCGTCGGCAAGACCGGTGACGTCGAGCGCCTGGAGCTGGAGAAGACCCTCAACATGGGCGTCGGCATGATCGCGATCGTCCCCGGGGAGTCGGCGGACGTGGCGCTCGCCACTCTCGCGGACCGCGGAGTGGAGGCCTGGATCGCCGGCGAGATCACCGAGCGGGGCGAGCACGCGACGGGTGCCGCCCTCATCGGGGAGTACGCCAAGTAGGCCCACTTCATCTGGGAGTACGCCAAAGCAGGCCCCCTCGTCGGGGAGTACGCCGGGTAAGCCCCACAAGGCAGCACAAAACCCGGTCCGGTGTGAGACCACCCCGGACCGGGTGAGGTGCAGATGCTATGAGGCTCTACGAGAACGCCGAACCTGCTGAGCCCGCTGTTAGCGCTACGCGCCGCGACGTTGCGACTGAGGACCGGACTCCTCGTCCTCGTCCTCATCGTCGTCGTTATAGAGATCCGCGTACTGCGCGTACGGGTCGTCTTCTTCCTCGTCGTCGTCCTCGAACGGCTCGCCATTCGGCGGCTGTTGCGAAGTCGAAGCGCCCAGCTCATTGGCCAGACGCGAGAGGTCAGTCCCGCCGCTGCTGTACTTCAGCTGGCGGGCGACCTTCGTCTGCTTGGCCTTTGCCCGGCCGCGCCCCATGGCTCGACCCCCTCGGATACGGGGCTCGATGGCCCCAGAGTCTTGACACGCGTTCATGATCTGGAACGGGCTCTCCGTGAAGAGACCGGTCCGTAGGGCTTCCACGGTACCTGCTCCCGCGCCCATACGGTACGTCGCCCGCAGGACGCGCGTGTGCGCAGAACCTGCGAGGAGCCCCGTCCTCGCTGGTCAACCGCGATTTTAACCTCTTCTTGGCGGGCGACCCGCCGACAGACGTGAGAGTTCTCTCCAACACCCGTCGGCGGGTACCTCTCAGACCTCAGCCGCGGCGGGCCTCGGCCATCCGCTGCTCGGCGATCCGGTCGGCCGCGGCGGCCGGCGGAATCCCGTCTTCCTTCGCACGTGCGAATATTGCCAGCGTGGTGTCGAAGATCCTCGCGGCCTTCGCCTTGCACCGCTCGAAGTCGAAACCGTGCAGCTCGTCGGCGACCTGGATGACGCCGCCCGCGTTCACGACGTAGTCCGGCGCGTAGAGGATCCCGCGGTCCGCGAGGTCCTTCTCGACGCCCGGGTGCGCCAGCTGGTTGTTGGCAGCGCCGCACACGATCTTCGCGGCGAGCACCGGCACGGAGTAGTCGCCCAGCGCCCCGCCGAGGGCGCAGGGGGCGTAGATGTCGAGTCCCCCGAAGGGATTGGCGCCGCGGATCAGCGCCTCGGTGTCCGCCGCCACCGCGACGGACGGGTGCTCGTCGACGATCCGCCGTACGGACTCGTCCCGCACGTCCGTGATCACGACCTGCGCGCCCTCGCCGAGCAGATGCCCCACGAGGTGGTGGCCCACCTTGCCGACGCCCGCGACGCCGACCGTGCGGCCGCGCAGCGACGGGTCGCCCCACAGGTGCTGGGCGCTCGCCCGCATGCCCTGGAAGACGCCGTAGGCCGTCAGCACGGACGAGTCGCCCGCGCCGCCGTTCTCCGGGGACCGCCCGGTCGTCCAGCGGCACTCGCGCGCCACCACGTCCATGTCGGCGACGTACGTACCGACGTCGCAGGCCGTGACGTACCGGCCGCCGAGGGAGGCCACGAACCGGCCGTACGCGAGAAGCAGTTCCTCGCTCTTGAGCGTCTCGGGGTCGCCGATGATGACGGCCTTGCCGCCGCCGTGGTCGAGACCGGCCATGGCGTTCTTGTACGACATCCCGCGGGCGAGGTTCAGGGCGTCGGCGACGGCCTCCGCCTCGCTCGCGTACGGGTAGAAGCGCGTACCGCCGAGGGCCGGGCCCAGGGCGGTGGAGTGGATGGCGATGACGGCCTTGAGGCCGGTGGAGCGGTCCTGGCAGAGCACTACTTGCTCATGACCGCCCTGGTCCGAGTGGAACAGGGTGTGCAGTACATCAGCATGAGCGCCGGATACGTCGGTCACGGTGGTGACTCCAAGGTAATAAGCGGCGGTTGACGTGCGGGTCCCGTACGGGTGGCGGGCTCCCGTGGGCATGAGACTAGAGCCTGGACGGGGCCGCGATCCGCGCAGTGTTCAGGATCACCCTCCGCCGGGTTACGTTCCTCCTCGGCCGTGGCACGATTTGCAGTGGTTTCCCGGTCTCGTGTGCGTGGGTTGAGCGGGTTTCGAGCCCGGGTTTCACGTCCGGCCGGTTGGGGAGGGAGCAGGCGTGCCCAAGGTGTCCTCGGTGATCGTCCCGTACGCGACCTATCTGCGCGTGTACGAGCCGCTGGCCGCCTTCCCGGAGCCGGAGCGCGGCCACTGGGCGCGGTACGCCCGCCGCCCCGAGCGCCCCTCGTACCAGGACGAACTGCGCCGCTCCCTGGCCGACTTGCTGCCCACCCCGCCGGTCGCCGTGCCGGTGCACGAGAGCGGCGACGCGTTCGTGGTGGAGGTCGACGGGGTGGTCTGTGTGTGCCCCTGGCGCACCCGGCTGCGCGGCTGGCAGGCCCTGGGCGAGCTGGGCGAGGAATTGCCCGAGCCGGTCCTGGACGCGGTCCTGCCCCCGCTCGTACGCCGTCAGGCGGCCCTGGACTACGAACGCTGGCTGGAGCGCAACCCCGATGCCCGCCCGTGGATCCGCACGGCGACCTGGCAGGTGCCGCTGAACTGGTTCGTGCTCGTCTCCGACGAGGAGCGGCTGTACGAGAAGGGCGCGGGGCCCGACGGGGCCGCGCCGGCGCTGCGTTACCGGACGCCGATGGTGCAGGCGCGGCGGCGGACGGCGCGGGCCCTGAAGACGCTGAAGGACACGATCCAGGACGGACCGCTCATCGACGGTCTGCTGGAGGTGGGGCGCTGGCTGGAGGAGTTCCACCCGCGCTCGCTGGTCGAGCTGGACTACGGCGGGCTCGTGCACGTCCTGCCCGCCGGGGAGCTCGAGGGCGACCACTCGGCCGCGGACGTCCACGAGGGCATCGAGGCGCTGCGCACCGGGGACGGGGCCGCCGCGGGTGAGGCGTACGGGCGGCTCGTGGAACGCTGGCGGTCGGTGCGCGACCGGCAGTCCGCGAACTGACGTACCGTCGGCGCTCCGGCGTGTGCTGCCGTCACATGCCGGACGACTACCGCGTCGTGACGCACTGAAGACCCTTGGCTACGGGACGTAAGTCCTGATCCGGGCTTTTGCGTCAATGGCGTGCCAAGCGTGACGGATGGCACTTTCCTGGCCCTTGCGCCCCTTACCCCTCCTCGTGTCAAAATAGGACAAGGAGCCCGGGGGAGGGCTCCGTCCGCCCACGTATGGGTGGAATCTCAGCATTGCACGCTATGGGGGGTCTGGTGACTCCTGATCGCCCTGTGACTGATCGTCACAGCGGCGTGACTGTCCGCTATGGCATGGTCCATCGGCTTCCGTCGCTGATGAACACCTGGGAGGGCAATTCCATCGGTTTGGCCGACGTGGCTGGACGGATGGTGTAGTTGTAGTGCCGAGGACAAGCCGTTCGTCCTATAACCGACTCGGCCCGCGTCCGCCATTTCGGGCAACGCGGGTCAAGGTGCAGAATTTAGAGGAATGAACCGAGAAGGTTCGGTTCTCCCGAGGAGGCCGCTCATGACCGCTCGCACCCCTGATGCCGAGCCGCTGCTGACCCCGGCTGAGGTCGCCACGATGTTCCGCGTGGACCCGAAGACGGTCACGCGGTGGGCGAAGGCCGGCAAGCTTACGTCCATCCGCACGCTCGGCGGGCACCGCCGCTATCGCGAAGCTGAGGTGCGCGCGCTACTCGCGGGTATCCCGCAGCAGCGCAGCGAGGCCTGAACAAGCGCATAGCCGGGCATTTCGGCAGGACCCCCAATCTGCCGTTGCGCCCGAACCACAGCTCCAAGCGACGCGGGCCCTGCCCCAACGGGACCCACGCCCGACCCAATTACACAAGCGACAAGGGTGCGTCGTAGATCGCGCTGGACTCCGCCGGGTCCAGCGCGATCTTTTTTGTGCGCTGGATGTGGGTCTCGTGGCGGGTCTGTGAGTGGGCTTGTCGGAGTCTGGGGAGGGCTGTCGGATCTGCTGTGGGTGGCCCTCGCAGGCTGGTGCAATTGCACATATTAAATTGACCAGTTGTAGGTGAGGTGTAAGTTGCGCTGTTTCAAAAACTTATGCGGTGACACCCGTCACATGCCAGAGTCCTTGTCGCCCACTCTGCTTCTGCGCTAAGGGAGTTGGGGCCCCGCGGAGGCTTCGTCCTCGGCGGCGCCCTCGACGCCCTCAGTGTCCTCCTCGCCGTACGGGGCCGGTTCCATGGCCAGCCGCAGCAGCCGGTGGCAGATCGGGCAGTGGCGCGTCAGGTGGCGGTACTCGGAGGCGGCCGCCAGGTGGGCGCGGAGCAGAGCGCGCGTCTCGTGCCGGGCGGTTGCCGCCATGTGCACCTCCAGGAGGCCTCACGAGGGCAAGAGGCCTGGTTTCTGGGTACCGGCGGAATGTGACGACGTCAAGACATACGAAGCGACCTCGGGGCGTACGCGGCAAGGTCGAGGCATGCGAAAGGCCCGGAGCCGAAGCTCCGGGCCTCTGAACGCGAAGGGCCCCGCATCCGGCGAGAATGCGGGGCACTTCATTCACTGCGGTCCTGACGGGATTTGCTGCATCCGATTGCGGCTGCGCCGCGGGCGCGGCCTCCGCCTCGACGGGGTGGTGAGGGGCTTCGCCGGCATGACAAGAGGGCCCGCACCTTGTCGGCGCGGGCCCTCTTGTTCACTGCGGTCCTGACGGGATTTGAACCCGCGGCCTCCACCTTGACAGGGTGGCGAGCACTCCAAGCTGCTCCACAGGACCAGGTTTCGCAACCACTTGTCGGTGCGCTGGGCTGCGAAAAGAGACTGTACAGGAGGGGCGGCCCCGGGGTCGAACTCACCCACCGTAGATACGCCGTTACGGGGCCAGCGCGTCGATCGCCTTCACGATGCGCTTGTCGGAGACGGGGTACGCCGTGCCGAGCGCGTGGGCGAAATAGCTGACGCGGAGCTCCTCGATCATCCAGCGGATGTCCAGGACCTGCTGGGGGACCGGCCGGCCCTGCGGAAGCTGCTCCAGGAGCCAGGCGTACTCGTCCTGCATCTCGTGGACCTTCTCCATGCGGGAGGTGTCCCGCTGGACGTTCGTCGGCATCTGCTGGAGGCGGCGGTCGGCCGCGACCAGATAGCGCATCAGGTCCGGGAGCCGGCGCAGCCCCGTCCCGGTGACGAAGCCGGGCTTCACGAGGCCGTTCAACTGCGTCCGTACGTCCGTGAGGTTCGCGAGCAGCGTCGGGCTCCGGGTGCCCTTCAGACGGCCCTCACAGGCCTGCCAGGCGGCGAGGATCTGCTGCACCTGGCCGACCGTGCGGACCGTCGTGTCGACGATCTCGGCGCGCACCTTCTCGTAGAGCTTCCGGTACGACTCCTCGTCCCACGCCGGGCCCCCGAAGTCCCCGATCAGCTTGTCGGCCGCCGCCGTCGCGCAGTCCTCGAAGAGGGCCTGGACGGAGCCGTGCGGGTTCGCGGACAGGGCGATCTTCTGGACGTTGGTCAGCTTGTCCGAGGCGAACTTGCCCGGGTTCACCGGGATGTTGCGCAGGATCAGCCGCCGCGTGCCCTTCCACATCGCCTGCGCCTGCTCGGCCTCCGTGTCGAAGAGGCGTACGGAGACGGAGTCGCCGTCGTCCACCAGCGCCGGATACGCCTTGACCGGCTGACCGGCCCGGCGCGTCTCGAAGACCCGCGTGAGCGAGCCGATCGTCCAGTCGGTCAGGCCCTTGCGCTCCAGGGACTCCCCGCCCTCGCGCTCCGCCGTCGCCGCCGCGGCCTGCGAGATCGCCTGGCGCGCCTTCGGCTTCAACTGGAGCTGGAGAGCCGCCAGATCCTTGTCCTCGGCGAGCTTGCGGCGCCGCTCGTCGACGATCCGGAAGGTGATCCTCAGGTGGTCCGGGACCCGGGACCAGTCGAAGTCGTCGGCGCTCACCGGAACACCGACCATGCGCTTCAGCTCGCGCGCCATCGTCACCGGCAGCGGCTCCTGGAGGGGCACGGCCCGCTCCAGGAACTTCGTCGCGTAGTTCGGGGCGGGCACGTAGTGGCGCCGGATCGGCTTGGGGAGGGAGCGGATGAGCTCCGTCACGACCTCTTCCCTGAGCCCCGGGATCTGCCAGTCGAAGCCCTCGTCGGTGACCTGGTTCAGGACGTGCAGCGGGATGTGGACGGTGACGCCGTCCGCGTCCGCGCCCGGCTCGAACTGGTAGGTGACACGGAACTTGAGGGGACCCTGACGCCACGAGTCGGGGTAGTCGTCCTTGCTGACGTCTCCCGCCCGCTCGTTGATGAGCATCGACCGCTCGAAGTCGAGGAGTTCGGGCTCCTCGTGCCGCTGGTGCTTCCACCAGGAGTCGAAGTGCGCGCCGGACACCACGTGTTCGGGCACCCGCTGGTCGTAGAAGTCGAAGAGCGTCTCGTCGTCGACGAGGATGTCGCGGCGCCGCGCCCGGTGCTCCAACTCCTCGACCTCGGTGAGGAGTCGGCGGTTGTCGGCGAAGAACTTGTGGTGCGTACGCCAGTCACCCTCGACGAGCGCGTTGCGGATGAAAAGCTCGCGGCTGGCCTCCGGGTCGATCCGCCCGTAGTTGACCTTGCGCTGGGCGACGATCGGTACGCCGTACAGCGTGACCTTCTCGAACGCCATCACCGCGGCCTGGTCCTTCTCCCAGTGCGGTTCGCTGTACGTCCGCTTGAGGAGATGCTCGGCGAGCGGCTCGACCCACTCGGGCTCGATCCGCGCGTTGACGCGGGCCCACAGCCGTGAGGTCTCCACCAGCTCGGCGGACATCACGAAACGCGGGGGCTTCTTGAAGAGGGCCGAGCCCGGGAAGATCGCGAACTTGGCGCTGCGGGCGCCCAGATACTCGTTCTTCGCGCCCTCCTTCACGTCCTTCATGCCGATGTGGGAGAGGAGACCGGCGAGCAGGGAGACGTGGACGCTCTGGCCGGAGGCGTCGTCCTCGTTCGGATGGATGCCCATCTGTTTGGCGACGGTCCGCAACTGCGTGTAGATGTCCTGCCATTCGCGGATGCGCAGGAAGTTCAGGTACTCCTGCTTGCACATCCGGCGGAACGCGGAGGAGCCGCGCTCCTTCTGCTGCTCGCGGACGTACCGCCACAGGTTCAGATACGCGAGGAAGTCCGACGTCTCGTCCCTGAAGCGGGCGTGCTGCTGGTCCGCCTGCGCCTGCTTCTCGGCGGGGCGCTCGCGCGGGTCCTGAATGGACAGCGCGGCGGCGATGACCATGACCTCGCGCGCGCAGCCGTTCTTGTCGGCCTCCAGGACCATCCGGGCCAGGCGCGGGTCCACCGGGAGCTGGGCGAGCTTGCGGCCGCTCTCCGTGAGCCGCTTGCGCGGGTCCTGCTGGGCCGGGTCCAACGCGCCGAGTTCCTGGAGGAGTTGGACGCCGTCGCGGATGTTGCGGTGGTCCGGCGGGTCGATGAAGGGGAACTTCTCGATGTCGCCGAGACCGGCCGCGGTCATCTGGAGGATGACGGAGGCGAGGTTCGTACGGAGGATCTCGGCATCGGTGAACTCCGGGCGGGCGAGGAAGTCGTCCTCGGAGTACAGGCGGATGCAGATGCCGTCGGACGTACGGCCGCAGCGGCCCTTGCGCTGGTTGGCGCTGGCCTGCGAGACCGGCTCGATGGGCAGCCGCTGGACCTTGGTGCGGTGGCTGTATCTGGAGATACGGGCGGTGCCCGGGTCGATGACGAACTTGATGCCCGGGACGGTGAGCGAGGTCTCGGCGACGTTGGTCGCCAGAACGATCCTGCGCCCGGTGTGCTGCTGGAAGACGCGGTTCTGCTCGGCGTGCGAGAGGCGTGCGTAGAGGGGGAGGACCTCGGTGAAGCGGTAGTTCTTCTTCGTGATCGCGTCCGCGGTGTCGCGGATCTCGCGCTCTCCCGACAGGAAGACGAGGATGTCGCCCTTGCCCTCGCCCTGGAGCTCCTCGACGGCGTCGCAGATCGCGGTGATCTGGTCGCGGTCCCCTTCCTCACCTTCGGCGGACTCGCCCTCCTCTTCAAGGAGCGGGCGGTAGCGGACCTCCACGGGGTACGTACGGCCGCTGACCTCGACGATCGGCGCTTCGCCGAAGTGGCGGGAGAAGCGCTCGGGGTCGATGGTCGCGGAGGTGATGACGACCTTCAGGTCGGGCCGCTTGGGCAGCAGCTGGGCCAGGTATCCCAGCAGGAAGTCGATGTTGAGCGACCGCTCGTGGGCCTCGTCGATGATGATCGTGTCGTACGCGCGCAGCTCGCGGTCCGTCTGGATCTCGGCGAGCAGGATGCCGTCGGTCATGAGCTTGACGAAGGTGCCGTCCGGGTTCACCTGGTCGGTGAAGCGGACCTTCCAGCCGACGGCCTCGCCCAGCGGCACGTCGAGCTCGTCCGCCACGCGTTCGGCGACGGTACGGGCGGCGATACGGCGGGGCTGGGTGTGCCCGATCATGCCGCGGACGCCACGGCCGAGCTCCATACAGATCTTGGGGATCTGGGTGGTCTTACCGGAACCGGTCTCGCCGGCGACGATGACGACCTGGTGATCACGGATGGCCGCCGCGATGTCGTCCTTCTTCTGGCTCACCGGGAGCTGCTCGGGATACGTGATCGCGGGCACGCGAGCGCGGCGCTCGGCCATCCGGGCCGCGGCCTTGGTGACCTCCGCGTCGATCTCGGCGAGCACGGCGGACCGGGCTTCGGGCTTGCGGATCTTGCGCGCGCCTTCGAGCCTGCGCCCGAGCCGCTGCGCGTCGCGCAGGGACAGCTCGGTCAGGCGGGCGGCGAGATCGCCGAGTGCGGGGGCAGGGTGCGTAGACATACGCCGTCCAGGATCTCACCTCGGCGAAATGACTGGCGAACGCTTTTGCGTGCTGGACACCCGCCGGGAACGCCGTCGGCCGTCCTCGCGGAGAAATATCGCTTACGTGGCTCTAGCTTGGGCGGTATGTCCGAGATGCCGCACGGTGCCCATGGTCGGCCGCCCACCCGTCGTGAGCGGTGGGCCGCCTTCAAGGAGTCGCCCTTCCTGCCCGCGACCGTCCTCGTGCTGATCATCACCGTGGCGGCGGGCCTCTTCGCGGGCTCATACACGTACACCATGGCCAATCCGACACCCCGTCACGTGCCGACGGCGGTGGTGGGGGGAGTTGACGAGGTGCAGGGCAAGGGATTCGTCGAAGGGATGGAGAAGGCGCTCGACGCCTCGCTGAAGATCCATACGTACGACAGCCGGGCGGCGGCCGTGCGGGCGGTGGACGAACAGAAGGTCTTCGCGATTCTTGAGGTGCGGGAGTCGGGGCGGGCGGTCACGCTCGACGTCTCCGGGGCGTCCGGGGCCTCGGTCGCGGAACTGCTGGAGGAGGCCGCGCCGGCCGTTGGGAAGGCGACGGGAGTCGCGGTGACCGTCACGGACATCAAGCCCCTGCAGAAGGGCGACCCGCGAGGCCTGGCGATCTTCTACATCTCGCTCGCGGCCGTGATCATCGGTTTCGTCGGCGCGACCCAGCTCAGCGTGAACGCGCGGGCGCTGAACCCGCTGGAACGGATCGCGTTCACGGTCGTGTACGCCCTGCTCGGCGGGTTCACGATCGCGGCGGTAGTGGACTGGCTGCTCGGCGCCCTCGATCTGCCGTTCGTCGAGTCCTGGCTGATCCTCGCGTTCACCATGTTCACGTCGGGCATGGTGTTCACGATGTTCAACACCCTCTTCGGGCGCTGGGCGATGATCCCCACCTGGGGCCTGATGGTCATCCTCGGCAACCCGTCCTCGGGCGGCGCCGTCTCCTGGCCCCTCCTTCCGTCCGTGCTCGGCCTCATCGGCCGCTGGCTGCCGCCCGGCGCCTCCGTCAACGCCCAGCACACGGCGGTGTACTTCGCCGGCTACCAGCACTGGTTCCCGTTCCTGGTCCTCGCCGGGTGGGCCCTGGTGTCCTGCGCGGTGTTCCTGACGTGGCGGCACCGGCACCCCGGGGGGCGGACGGCCGTGGCGGCGCACGCCTCGGGCTGAACGGCCCGGGAACGACGAAGACCCCGTCCAGCGGACGGGGTCTTCGGGGAGGTGGCTGGGGCCGGGATCGAACCGGCGACCTATCGCTTTTCAGGCGATCGCTCGTACCAACTGAGCTACCCAGCCACGAAGTTCCTTGCGGAACTTCAGCGGTCCTGACGGGATTTGAACCCGCGGCCTCCACCTTGACAGGGTGGCGAGCACTCCAAGCTGCTCCACAGGACCAAGCTGTTGTGTGCGGCTGCGTAAGACAGTGTCGCACACGGTTTTGCGTGCCCCCAATTGGCGCACACGCAGATGGTTGCAGGTCTGACCAGCGGTGTCCAATCGGTATCGGGTGACTCGTGACGGAGGCACTTTTCGGGCACCGCGGCCGGGAGAGCTTGCTCACAGCGCGGCTGATCGCTCGTGTGCGCCGCCTTCGGAGAGCCGTCGTCAGAAGCGTCTGTCGGCGTCGTTGCCGGCCAGTCGCCTCCGTAACATCTCGAACTCGACGTCCGGCGTGTACTCGGGTTCCCCGCCGTCGTTCCGGACGAGCCGGGTGAGCGTCCCTCCGTGCCACCAGTACACGTCCGGGCTGACCGGGCCCGCGGCGTCCTTGAAGTTGGCGGCGGCGAAGACGGTCATGCCGTAGAGCGTCGGGAGCAGGGTGGCGTCCTGGACGGTGCCGATGGGGCGGAGCACCAGTTGGTGGCGGTTCGGCATGGCCACCAGGGCTCCGTCCGGACCGAGGTCGCGCCCGGTGAGGTCCCGGGCGAGCTCGTCCGTCGCCAGGACACGGCTGGAGGTGAAGAAGGAGTCCCCGGTCACCACGTCGAAGCTCATCTCCTGTGGACCATGAAGAACCGTGTGGCATTCCACCGGAAGCTCACGGAGGTTGCGCAGCGCACGGATCCGCAGATCGACGACGCCGCCCAGCGGTTCCAGCAGGTCGTCGGGGAGCGTCATCACACTCTCGTGCAGGTCCAGGGCGAGGACCTCGCACAGGCCGGGCGCGACGACGCGGGCATGGACGTACCGGGCGGGGTTCGGCTCGACGATGTCCCGCGCGACCACCCAGGGGCGCAGCCGGGCGAGGATCTGGTCGGCCGTGAGGAGGTCCAGCGGGGACGGTCCGTCCAGCACCCGCACCAGGCGGCCGACGTGTCCGCGGATCAGCTGCGGCCACCACCGCCGTCCGCGGGGGTCGTTGTGGCAGATCGCCGCGATGTTGCCCAGACCGAACTGGCGTCCCGCGCTGTCGCTCACCGCGCCCGCGTGGAGGGTGACCTCCAGCCCCTGCTCGGCGAAGGCCTCACGGACCTGTGCCCGGAAATGCGCGGCCTCGTCGACGGAGAAGAAGCCGTACTCGGTGTCACGGGAGACGTCACGCCGGTCACGTTCCGGCGAACGGCGAAAGATCCACATGAGGCGGCCTTTCCGGTCGGGTCGATGACGGTGATCGAGTCCCTTGCTGTCAGGGCACAACGTCGGCTGTCGCGAGAGGGTTCAAAGGGTCCGGCCGCGCACACGCCGCCTCGCCGGAAGGCGTACGACGCCTTGGAAGAGGCGTTCGGAGGCGGCGGCGTTCCGTTTCGCGCCGGGCGGCCGGGCCGCTGCCCCAGCGCCGGCCCGCGCCAAAGCCGCCGCCGGCCGATCCCCTACGGCACCTCGGAGAAGCCCTACGCGTCGGTGCCCTTCCGTAGGGTCACCGCTTCCCGTTGCCATCTGGACAGGCCGTCGGTGATCCGGGCCCCGGGGGTTCCCGCCCATGACCGGGCCGCCCGCTCGGTGATGGCGGCCACCTCCGCTTTGGCCGCCGCCGAGATCGGGCCCGCATTGGGCTCCTTGTACCAGGGGCGCAGGCGGATCAGAGCGGGGCGTACGCCGGTGGCCAGGAGCAGGGCGGTGCCCTTGGGCAGGGCGCGGATCTTGTCCGCGGGCAGCACCGGGTCCAGCCGGTAGGAGTACGAGCGGGAGGTGCCTTCCTTGCTCCGGGAGATCGACGGGGTGCGGATGTCCTGGTTGCCGACGAGCTTGGAGATCTTCTCGACGAAGTCGGCGTCGTCCAGGCCGGCGCCGAGGAGTTTGATCGTGGCCGCGCTCCACAGGGCGTCCATGCCCGCCTCGCCCCACACCCGGCTGCCCTGGCGGTAGCTCTGGAGCAGGGTGACGACGTTGATCCCGCGTGAGCCGAGGTGGCTGTAGAGGTCGGGCAGGTCGGAGATGCGGCAGACGTTGGCGGCCTCGTCGAGGACGGCGGTCATCGGCGGGTCCAGCCGGCCGCCGGTGCGCTCGGCGGCGACCACGCCCGCGCGCAGTGTCGCGTCGGCGAGGCCCGCGATCACGCCCGCGGCCGAACCGCCGCCGTCCTTGGACAGCAGGTAGAGGGTGTCCCGGCCGAGCACATGCACGTCCGGCCTGAACTGCGGAAGGCTCGGGTCGGGCGTCACCCACCTGACGATCTCCGGGTCGAGCAGGCAGGCCACGCACTGCCGGGCGGTCTCGTAGATGCCGTCGCGGGTCTCGACCGCGCCGCGGACCGTGCCCTGCAACTGCTCTGCCATGGCGACCATGTTGACGTCACGCAGCAGGTCCACCGGCGTGCGGTCGGCGGGGTCGGCGAGCCAGGCCAGCAGGTCGAGGACGGAGGCCTCGCCGCGGGCCGCCGCGAGGAACAGGGCGGTGAGGGTGTTCTGGGCCGCGGAGATCCAGAAGTCCTTCTTGGACTGGTCGTCGTTGACGGAGGCCACGAAGTGCCCGGCCAGCCGGCGGGCGCCCTCGATGGTGTGGCAGTCGGCGAGGATGTCCCACCACATCTCGCGCGGCGCGTGGGCGATGCCCTGCGGGTCGAAGGTCCACACGGTGCCGGCCTTCTCGCGTTCGGCGCGCGTGACGGCGTACACATCGGACTTGTTGGAGGTCAGCAGCACCGCCCCCTGCGCGCGCAGGACGCGGGGGACGGCGATGCCCGTGGACTTGCCGGCGCGCGGGGCCATCAGGTCGAGCTCGACGTCCTCGTAGGAGGAGCGCAGTTCGGGGCCGCTCGGGGCGAGGTCGCCGAGGAGGTTGCCGGTCTCGTCGGGGTGGAGGTGCTCCCGGCCCTTGAGCGAGGGGCGCAGCTCGCGGGCGCGGGCCGCGATGCCGTCCGGTCCCATGGCGGCCAACTCCCGCCGCCCGGCGAGGCCCTTGGGCCGGGACAGGTGGCGCATCACCTGGCGCACGGCCAGGAGGACGAGTGCCAGGAACGTGCCGAAGACCAGGCCGATCCCGGCCAGCACGCCGGTCGGTGAGGCGCCCGGCCAAAGCGTTGCCGGGCCTTCGGTGACGAAGGTGCCGAACGTCGTCAGGGTGAACGGCGGGGGGTTCCAGCCCGAGCCGGTCACGGTGGCGGCCAGTGTTCCGCCGAGCCAGACGCCCGCGAACGTCGTCATGAACCCGCCGGCCACCAGCACGATCGCCCACGGCATCAGTTCACTGGCGTACGTCTGGCCTCTGGGTGAGTTGGCTGTCACGGGGAGAACCTCCTGGCCTCGACCGCGTTCGTGGTCACGCGGTTCACCTTCTGTCCGTTGCCGTTTTGGAGAGGTCGGGGAGATGTCCGTACGGGTCGTCGGGGATGTGCTCGAACCCGCCTTCGTTGGCCGGCTTGTTCGCCACCCAGCGCTTGTTCGTGTCGTGCAGGTGCCGTTCGGTGTCGGTGATGGCGACCTGGATAGGGATGCCGGGCCGGCCACCGACCTTGATCAGGAAACGGCCGCGGCCCGGCGGCTCCTCGCGGTCCCCGTGCGCGGCCCAGCCGGGCGGCGATGACCAGGAGGAGACCAGGTTGATCTCCCGGCGGGACAGGCCCACGATCTGGCCCAGCTCCTCCATCTCCTGGCGCGGCAGCCCGGCGACCACCACCATGCCGGCGCGTTCGACGAAGCCGCGCGCCTTGACACGGTCGGTGTCGCTGCCCAGCGACTCGGCGTCCTTCAGGGTGTGGGTGATCTTGGCGTCGCCCAGGCCGAGGCTGCGGTTGAGGCGGGTCAGGGCGTCGATGCGGTCGACGATGCCCGAGGCGGCGCGCAGCGGCCGCCACAGCTCGTCGAGCACGGTGAAGAACCAGCGCCGGGGCGCGAGTCCGGCGTCCGCGAGGGCGTGCGAGGCGGCCACCGTGCCGAGACCGTCGGACCACGAGGCCAGCATCGCCGCCGCGGTGAGCTGGGTGTCGGCCTCGCCGATCCGGGAGATGTCCATGCACACCGCGGACGAGTTGAGGTTGATGCGGGTGGACGTCTCGGAGGCGAAGGTGTCGCCCAGCGGCCCGTCGAGGATGCCGAGGAGCGAGCGGTGCAGCGGGTCGACGGCGTCGCGGTAGCGGCTCTCGTCCCCGCGGTCCAGGGTCACCGCCCGCACCCGGTCAGGACCTTCGACGAGGATCCGTACCAGGTCGCCCAGCAGCGGCGCGCGGTCCGGCGGGGTGCGCTCGCGCAGATGGTGCAGGGCCGCGGACAGTACGGACTGCTCGTGGTCGTCCATGGGGCGGTCGCGCACGATGGTGATGAGCGCGGCGACCATGTTGAGGACGCGGCCGTGGGTCTCGGCGTGCAGCACCCGTCCGGCCTCGCCGCCGATACGCCGGGCGGCGGCGCCCATCGCGCCGGGGTCCAGGACGTTGATGCCGCCCATACCGCGCCCGATGGAGATGACCTGGCCGCCAAGGGCGCGCACGGTGTCGGCGTAGTCGGGCTTGAGGTCGCCCAGGACCATCGGCACGACGCCGGTCGCGGCCAGGCCGATCAGCATGCGGTTGATCAGGGTGGACTTGCCCAGGCCCGGCATGCCGAGCATGAACAGGGAGGGGTTGGAGATGTAGTGGGCGCGAGTGAACCAGGACAGCGGGTCGCCGCAGACGGTTGCCCCGGTGTAGAGGTGCTGGCCCAGTGGGACGCCGGTCATGGGCGCGCCCGAGCCCGCCGCGAACGGCCACAGTCCGCACGCCTGGACGGTGGTGGCCCGCCACATCGTCGGCGGGTCCATGTTGGCGACCTGGCCGCCGCCGGGTCCGTACCAGCCGCGCGAGGGCGCCAGTTTCTCCTTCTCCTCCGGGGGCTCGGAGCCGGGCTTCTTCCTGGCCTCCGCCTGCGCCTTCTTCTTGTTGTTCTTGCTGTCCTTCTTGGGGTTGAGGTCCGGGCCCTCGTCCTTGTACGTGATCGGGGCGTCGTCGTCCTCGTAGGCGGTCCTGCCCTTGTCGCGCGTGTTCTTGGTCCTCACAGTGCTTCCTTCAGTTCGCGCGGCACCAGGGTGTGCTCCCACGGGAGGATTCCGACCGGCAGCGTGCAGCTGAACGCCGCCGCCTGCATGCGGTCGGCCGGGCGCATCAACAGCCGTGCTCCGGCCAGCAGGTTGCGCACTGTCACGTTCGCGTCCTCCAGGTCGGCGTCGGAGTCGACCGTGACCGTGACCATCAGCGAGAACTCCACGAGGCCCGCGCCGGTGGCCTCCTCCACCGCCGTCTGCTCGGCGGCGCGCACCTCGTTGGCCGCACGCGCTTGCACCATGCCGCGCTTGGAGGTCGCCATGAACTGCGCGGCCCGCCGGTCGGACTCGACGATGCGCGCCGAGGTCGCCGGGTCGATGGGCCGGTACAGCAGCGCCACCCGCTTGCGGCGGGTGCCGGGCGCGTCCTCCAGCAGACCGCGCAGCACCTGCGCGCGCACTGTGCCGCGCGGCGCGAGGGTGAGCATCCAGGTCCGCGAGACTCCCGAGTCGTGCTGGTAGGCGTTGACCTTCTCGACGGCCGCCGAGGGGCCGGCGTCTTCCCATTCCAGGCCGGTGCCGCCGTGCAGGGCGCGGGCTTCCAGGACATCCGCCGCCACGGCGGGGTCGTAGGCCACGCGTACGACTTCGGCGATGCGCTCGGCCGACAAGGGGGACGCGGGGCCGCCGCCCGCGCCCACCACTCCCGCCAGCAGGCCGGGGATGCGGATGGCCAGGTCGGTGAGGATGTCCTCGGTCCTGCGCTTCTGGCCCGGCGGCATGCCGTAGGTCAGCGCGAGGTAGGTGTGCATCTCCGACGACGCGCTCGGATACCGCTGCACGACCTCCTCCATCACGGCCCGCGCGGCAGGCGGGGCGTCGGGGGTGATGCGCGGCAGCACCTCGTTGGCGAGCCGGGTGCCGGTGTCGGGGGCGGTCTCCACCACCACGGAGGCCCCGCGCAGACCCGGTTCGCTGGACAGCCGGGCCAGCCACTGGCCCCATGACGCCACCCAGTTGTCTATCTGGTCGGGGTCGACCAGGGATCCACCGTCGGGTTCGCAGCCCAGGACGATGGTGTACAGGTTGCGGCTGCGGTGGTGCACCACGCCGAACGGCTGGTCGTAGGCGTCCCTGCCCTCGATGACCTTGACCCGGCTGAGCAGTCCCGGCGGACGGAACTTGCCGCCGGGGCGTTGGGACAGCGGACCGGAGATATAGGCGTTCGACCCTTTGGCCTTGCGCCGGAACCAGCTGATGCGCACGGCGAAGAGCTGGTAGACGTTGCGCCCGTCCTGCGTGCGCACGGCCAGCGGCAGCATGAAGAAGACCTGGAGCACGAGCACGGCGACCGTGAGTTGCAGTGAGACCAGCGACATCATCAGGTCGAAGACGAGTCCGCCGAACAGTCCGATGGTGCCGAGGAGACCGAACGGCCCGAAGCCGGCTCGCCTGGGCCTGCGCCAGTTCCCGTATGTGGGGTCGACGGCAGCGGCTTGGGTGGACATGGGTTACCTGTTTCCCTTCCGTTGGGTGGAACTGGGGTACGGCGCGGGCGAGTTGAGATGTGCCCCGGTGTGTCCGGGGGCGCGGCCCCGGCCGCACATGCCGTGCGGCCGGAGCGTCCAGGGGGAGGCCCACGCCGTACCCGACCTGGTGACGGTCAGTTGCCGTCTCCGCCGGCGCCCTCGACCCCGCTCTTGGCGACGTCCGTGATTCCTTTGCCGACCTTCCCCGCCACTTCCGCGGCCATGACCATCGCGGCGAGGGCGGGGCTTGCCGCTCCGGCCGCCTTGCCGGCGCCGCCGCCCCCTCCTCCTCCTGTCGAGGACCCGCCGCTCTTCGAAGCGCCTCCGCCGCCGCCTCCTCCGCCGCCACCGCCTCCCTCCTGGCTCGAACCGGAGGGGCTACTTCCGTTGGCGCCCGAGGGTCCCGAGGAGCCGCCGCCTCCGTTTCTGCCGGCCGAGTCGGCCAGGGACTTCGCTCCGGAGGCCAGGCCCCCGGCGACGCCCATGGTGGCGCTCCCGACCGAGTCGCCGCCGAGGGCGGCGGTCGCCGGGACGATCAGTCTCAGCAGTGCCGGCAGGGCGACGGCCGACAGCAGCAGCAGGCCCATTCCGGCGATCTGTGTGTCGACGTCGCTGTGGGACTCCGACGAGTCGACCATGATGGCGCCGGAGTACAGCACGAGGGCGACCGTCGGCTTGTACAGCAGCCAGGCGGTCAGCCAGCCGATGTGCTTGCGCCACCAGCTGCCGCCCCAGTCCGTCATCGACGCGGCGGCGGCCATCGGGAGCGTGCCCATCAGGACGATCATCACGCCGAGCCGGATCCACATCAGGAGCGCGTGGATGATGCCGGAGATGATGAGCAGGCACCCGACGACCAGCAGCAGCATGTCCGGAATGTTGCCGTTGCAGTTGATGCCCTCCATCAGGTTGAGGAGGCTGCCTCGGAGGAGGTAAGTGGAGTACCGGTCCATGAGGTCGACGAACGTGCCGATCACGGCGGTCGCGGCCGTACTGACCAGAATGACGCGCAGGATGCCCTTGAGGGCGGTCCCGCCCGAGTCGCCCTTCCGGTCCAGGGCCATCTTGGCGGCGGCGAAGAGGATCGAGCCGCAGGCGAGGTATGTGGTGATCCACCGCGTCTGGTCGCTGATCTTGCCCGACGCGGCCTCGTTGGTCGAGGAGATGTCCCCCACGGACTGGAAGATCCCGATGGCGCCCTGAATGATGATCTTTGCCACCATGTTGATCATGGTGCCGATGGGGTCGCCGAACATCCCGAGGAAGTCGAGACCGCCGTTACATCCGTCGCCTGCCGCGGCCAGGAACATCTCACGCCTCCCACATGATGAAGCCATTGGGCGTCGCCTGTTTCACGGACGAGTAGAGAGACCCGTCATCCAGGAGCGCCACCTTCCAGTCGCCGTCCCGCCAGCGAACGGACACCGACGTCGACAGGTAGCCGCCCATGGGATTGGTGACGAGCAGCCGTACGGTCGCGGAGTCGTCCGTGTACGACTCCACGGAGAAGCCGGTGAACCTTCCGACGGCGTTCTCCCGCGGGTTCGTCTCCTCGGCCTCGGCCTTGCTGGTGACGAAACTGTCGCGCGACTTCCCGGGCACGATCTGCTGCTCCGCGACGATGCGCCAGGAGACGCCGCTCAACTGGACGGGAATGACGTGCGCCGCCAGCACGGCCCCGGTGGGCGTGTGGGCGAAGCACCACCACATGGTGGCGTCGGTGTGGAGAGGGCCTGCCGATGGTGAGGTGGGCGCCATCATGGTGACGAGCTGGCGCCACTTCACGTCTGTCGGCGCCGCGGTGGGCCGGGCCGTGTCCCCGTCGTCGGTACGACAGTTCTCCGGCCGGCCGCCCGGCCCCGTCCGGACCCGCTGCGGATCGTCGGGAGACAGCGGGCCACCGAGCCCGTCGAGGGTCTCCCGGTTGCTCGCGGCGACTTCGCCGCTCGGGGGGTTGACCACGAGGGCCACCAACGACATGACCACGAAAAAGCCCAGGAAAAGGGCCGAGTTGATCCAGCCTCGCTGTTTGTAGAAAGGCCCGACAACCGGGTCTCTTTTTCGCATGGTGCCGAGCACGTCGATGGCCTCTCCTGTGATCGGGCTCTACGGGAAGAGGAAGTCGACTATGGGCCCCGCGGTGGACACGAGGACGCAGCCGCCCAGCACCATGCCGAGGCGGCTGAAGTGCTCGGAGCTCTCTCCGCGCTTCATGGACACGGCCATCATGATTCCGGTGATGAGGACGCCCGCCACTCCGGCGACGGTGCCGGCCCAAGCGGCGATACCCAGTACGACGTTGACCGCGTCGGCGAGCTTGTCCGGGGCTCCCGAGGTGGGCTGGGGGACAGCTGAGGCGGTCTCGCCGTCGGCCAGGTAATTGTGTCCGGCGACGGAGAGCGAGAGCAGGGTGTCCTTCATGATCTTCTCCAGGTATTGCGGCTGTTAGGGGATTTGTTCGGCTGTCAGAGAATTGGCACCAGTATGAAATTGACGAGCGGTCCGGCGGAGGTGCCGAGGACGCAGGCGCCAACGACGAAGAACGCCCCTCTGAAATAGGTCGCCCCCTCGCCCATTTCGCCGCGGCGTAGCTGCATGGCCATCTGGAGGCCCACGATCATCAGGCCCGCGACAGAAGCGGCCGACACGACCCAGGTGAGGATGCCGAGCAGATCGGCGGCCTCGGTTCCCGGGTTGAAGGAACCGTTGGGGGTGAATGCGTCGGGGTCGATGTCCGCCCTGAAGATCTCTGCGACCGAGAGGATCACCGCGATCTCCTCGTCTTTCCGGCCGGGGCCGCGATACGCCGTGCCAGCGCCCGTACCGCCCTGGGCAGTTGCTCGACCTCGTCGCCGAGGCGCCAGGCCGGCACCCACGGAACGCGGTGCACCTCGGCCGCCGAACGCAGCACGCGCACACGCCTGCCGAGCGCGCGCGGCAGCGATCCCGGCGCGTCGGCGACCAGGACGATGGCGACGAGCTCCACTCCGGCGGGGTGGTCTCCCTTACGAAGTGCGTTCAGGGCGTGGGACGCCGCCCGCATGCCCGTGTTGTGCGTACGTGCCACCAGCAGCACCTGGCCGGGTTCGCCCTTGGCCGGGTCGGGCCACCGGTGGCCGATGTCCGCGCCGCCCAGCACCCGCGCGAGCGTGCTCGCCCCGGCCCCGCCGTGCGTGGTGACCCAGGCGATCCGTTGGCCCTGATGCCGCGCCGGTGAACTCCCCGCCGGCGCGGGGGGTTTGGGCAGCGCGGTCCGGACCGACGGCCGTGAGGGCCTGGTCGGTGCGGTGGGTGCGGTGGGTGCGGTCGGCGCCGGCGCGGCCCGGTATCCGGTCGGTGCCGTCGGTGCCGTCGGTGCCGTCGGAGCCACAGGCATCGGCGTGTGGTGTGCCGGCGGTGCTGTCTGTGCCGGTGGCGCAGCCTGTTGTGCGGTCGGTCCCCGGACCCACATCTGCGAGCCGGCGGACGGTGCCGAAGGGACGCCCATGCGCATCCACCCCTTCCCTCGTGTCGCGTACTGCGACGGATCCCGGATTGAACTGTTGGACCGTCGTGTCCGTTGCGGCGTGCGTGTCCGCGGTGATCCGTCGGGCAGCGACTACGGGAAATCGGGCGACCTGGTTCAAGGGAGCCCGGGGACGCATGTTCGGCAGGCGAAGGCAAGGGGTGTGACGGGTAGTGGGCGCAAGTGGTGGCGGGGAAGGGGAGAGTTCCTCCGACGCCGGGAAGAACACCGTCTACATAGCCGCCGGTATCGGCACGGGGGCCTTCGGCTGCCTCATCGCGCCCCTGCTCTTCCTGCTCCTCCTCGCCGGGACGATCGTCGTCTGCGCCCTCGGCTGGATCTTCTGGCCCATCGTGCTGCTCTGCGAGATCGGCATCCTGGACTGTGACGGAGGCGGTGGCGGCGGTGGCAGTGCTGTGGACACCGACCAGGTCGTGGCGGCGTTCAACAGCGACGGCAAGGGGGCGCTGAAGGAGGGGGCGGTGCCCGTGGATTACCTCTCGCGCATCCAGGACGCCGGGGTGGAGTGCAAGCAGATCGGCGCCATCGTGATCGTTTCGCAGATCCAGCTGGAGTCGCAGTTCAACCCGAAACTGGTCGGTCCCGACGGCAAAGAGGGCATCTCCCAGCTGCCGCCGGACAAGTTCAAGGAGTTCGGCAAGGACGACGACGACAACGACAAGACCTCGGCCCTGGACGCCGCCGACTCGATCATGGCCCAGGGCAGGTACATGTGCTCGCTGGCCAAGGAGATCGACACCCTCATCGCCAACAACGAGGTCGCTGGCAACAGCCTGGACATGACCCTTGCGGCGTACACGGTCGGTCTGGACGCCGTCAAGCAGGCGAAGGGCGTACCCAAGACCGACAAGGCGCAGAGCTACGTCATCGGCGTCAGGTCGTCGTTCGCCCTGTACTCCGAGTCCGTCGACCTGGGGGACGACGAGGAGTACCCGAGCCTCAGCCCGCGTCCGACGCCCAGCACCACCTGACCACTTGACCAGCAGACCAGCAGACCAGCAGACCAGCACAGCAAGGAGGCACGACGTGTTCAGCAAGCGCATCCGTCAGGACCGACAGGACGACAACACACAGGACGACGACGCAGGGAACGACTACGCACGGGACGACACCGCGCCGACGGCGTCCCCCTTCGATGTGCTCATCAATCACGACGGCAGTGCGGCGGTGGACGGTGAACCTCTCCGGGTGCCGGAGGGCGAACCGGTGCATGTCGTCGTACTCGACATGATGCACCGTCACGCGGAGGACCTGGGCGTGCCCGTCGAGGCGGTGATCTTCGACAGGCCGGGGGGCGAAGTCACCCTCGTCGAGGTCGCACCCGACGGTTCGAGTCGGGTCCTGCTTCACGAGAAACACGACGAGACGCCGGCGGCGGAGCCCCGGTCGGTTGCTCCGCCGCCAACTTCCGCCCCAGCTACGGGCGTTGTTCCGCCGCAGGTCATGGACTCGCCTCCGGTCGCTGTTCGCTCGCAGGTCATGGACCCGCCTCCGGTTGCTGTTCCGCCTCCGGTCACGGCCCCGCCTCCGGTGGCTGTTCGGCCGACCGGACCGCCGCCCGTCGAAGCCGGGCGCCCGTCGGTCCACGCGCCTTCCCGCTCCGGCGGGACGCACCCCGCGATGGTGGACGAGCCGGTTCCGGACGCGGTCCCGCAGGCCGTGCCGGACGAACTCGCCGAACTCGTCGCGCTCGTCCGCCACTCCGTGGACGCCGGCGCACTGGAACAGGCGGCGGCGCTCGCCTTCCGGCTGCGGGAACACACCGCGCGCGCCTTCGGCCGCGAACACCCCTACACACTTGAGGCCCACGCCCTGGAGGCGTTCGTCGCCCACCGGAGCGACAACCACCGCCTCGCCGCGGCCACTTGTATCGAACTCGCCCGGATCCGCCACCGGCAGGGCGACCCCCGGGTGCGGGAGGAGCTGACCCGGGCGGCCGCCGCGTGGCTGTTGGTCGAGGACGTGCCGTCCGCCGTCGAGCACGGCCGCGCCCTGCTCGCCGTACTGCTCGCCGTGTCGTCCACACGTGGGGAACAGGGCGGCCGGACCGTGGTGGACGCCGCGTTGCCGCGGCTCGTCAATCGCCGTATGCGCGCCCTCACCGACGCGTCGGACACCCGCGTAACCGGCGCGGCCTGAGAGGAAAAGCCCAGCTCAACCTGGTGACAGCGGCGGGGAAGCCCTGGTTGGGGTGACCCCGCCGCTACGGATGCGCGCCCTCCGGTTCCGGGGGGATCCATCGGTCGTACGTAAATCGCTCGTCAATTCGACGTGGAACCCGGCTCGCGAGACTCCCAGCGATCGGGGCTGTTGAACCGGCCTCGACGCCCGACCTTCGCCACGAGGTCACAGAACGAGGGAGTACGACCTTGAGCTGGACCGTGATGGGATCCACTGGAGCTGTCGCCGCCCGGGAACGAGCGATGCGCACGCTGTACGACGACCACGCCAGGGACCTGTACCACTATGTCCTGCGTCTGCTGGGAGGCGATCGGCACAGAGCCGAGGACGTGGTGCAGGAGACGCTGCTGCGCTGCTGGCGCACCCAGAGCATGGAGGACGACCAGCCCTTGCGGCCGTGGCTGTTCAGGGTGGCCCGCAACCTCGTCATCGACGAGTACCGGCTGCGGATGGCCCGCCCCCAGGAGGTCGACGGCACCGCCTGGCTGGACGAGCTGCTGGCGAAGACCGACGACCTGGACCGCCTGCTCTCCTCGATGATCCTCCAGCAGGCGTTCAAGTCGCTCTCGCCCAAGCACCGACAGGTGCTGTACGAGACCTACTACACCGGCAGGTCGACGCGTGAGGTGGCCCTCGTGCTCGGGATACCGCCGGGCACCGTCAAATCGCGTCTGTACCACGCGGTGCGGGCGCTGCGCATGGCCCTGGGCGTCGTGGAGACCCCCGACGAGGTGGTCGCCGGGAAGCACCCCGTCCTGTGGCACACGCCCGCCGCGTGACCAGCCCGGCCCGCTTCGGCGGGCCACCGGACGGCCCCGGGCTCACCTGGCCGTCCGGGTCTCCTGCGCGGGGCGCTCCCAGGACGGCATCGGACGCCGGGTCCGCACCATGCCGGGCGGGCCCGCCGGGGCGACTTCCCGCAGCGGCTGTCCGCCCGCGACGCGGGACGCCTCCAGCCATGCCCTGTGGTGCAGGGCGGCGGTGAGCGCCGTGCCGCCCTCGCCCGGGATCTGGTTGCGCAGCCGGACCACGGCCACGGCGGCGGACAGCGCGGGGTCCAGGTCGGTGATCTGCAGCCAGAGCGCCTGCGCGCGGGCCGCCGCGGCCTCGGCCCGCTCGCCGTTCCCCTGGTAGTGCCAGCGCTCGGCGACATCGCGGAACAGCTGTACGCCGCCGAGGGCGTTCCCGGCCAGGGCGGTGACCCGGGCCCGGATCTCGCGGATGCGCAGGGCGTCGGGGTGGGAGACCCCGAGCGTGCCGGCGGCCTGCTCGTCCAGCCGCGAGGCGAGCGAGGCGGCCTTGCCGACCCGGCCCGTCTGAAGGAGCTTCGTGACCATGGCCAGGGACTCGGCGTACTCCGCGGGATCCGTGCCGGGATCCGTGCCGGGATCTGTTCCGAGATCCGTTCCGAGATCCGTTCCGCGATTCGTTCCGGGATCCGTTCCGCGATTCGTTCCGGGATTCGTCCCCGGGTCGGCTTCGAGGGCGCGGCCGACCAAGGCCGCCGCTGGAACGGGACGGCTCGACGCGGCCGTTGGAACGGGCCGGCTCGACACGGCCAGTGGAACAGGACGGCTCGACGCGGCCGCCGGACCAAGTTGACGCGACGCGACCACCGACGGTCTCGGGCGCGGCCGGCTCGACACGGCCGTAACCGGGTGCCCGGCGGCCGGCGGCCCCGGGGAAGTCCGTACGGCGACGGCGGTTCCGTGGACGTCTGCCGGGACCTGCGGCGCCGCCGGTTCCGTGGCCGCGTTCCCGGGCCGGGCGGAGGGCTTGTCCTGGCGCTTCTTCGTCGCCTTGGCACGCTGTCCGCTGCCCGGGACCTCCCCCACCGCTCCCTCGGGCGAAATGACCAAATGCCATACGGCGCCGTCCGGTTCGGTGGCCTCGGCCCGTACGGGGCGGCCGAGGCGGGCGGCCGCCGCGGCCACGGTGTCGATGGCCGAGGCGCGGTCGGGATGCGCGTAGGCGGGCACCAGCGGGCCGGAGGCGTCGACCCCGCCGCCGTCGTGAACGGTGAGGGCGTAGACCGGCCACGCCGGCACTTCCTCGTCCTCATACGTCGTAGGCATGAAATCCCTCCGGGCTATGGGACGGTGACGTCGGCGATACGCCACGTCCCGCCGGCTGCCGTGCGGGTGAGGTGCACAAACGCCGCGACGGTGGTGGGTCCGCCCTTCCACCCGTCGCGGCCGAACGGGGTGGCGGTGACGGTCCACTGCCCCCACGCCTCGGTGCCGGTGTCGCCGGGCATGGCGGCGTCCTCGGCCTTGCGCACCGTGACGACGGTGTACGCGCGGTGGCCCGCCCACTCCCGCCACTGGGCGCCGGCTACCGAGCGGGACCGGTGCGCGCGCAACTGTGTCGCGTACGCCTTGGTCAGCCAGCCCGCGTCCGCGGCGCGCACTCCGGCGTCCTGCGGGCCGCTGTCGATGTCGGCGTCGAACGTCCACATCACCTCGAGCGCGCCCCGGCCGACCGCGTCGGCGTTCCGCTGGTCGACGTCGGCGGGCCTGGTGACGCCTCCCTTGGGTGTGCCCTTGGCCCCCGCGGGCAGGGGCGCGGCCTCGCGGGCGTCGGGCGGGGTCGGGTAGGGGCCGGTGCCGGTCGCGGCGGGAGCCGACGGACGGTCGGACGCGCCCTGTTCGCCGCCGGAGCCGCAGCCGCCCAGGGTGAGGACGAGCGCGAGTACCGTCGCGGCCACGGCGGTGGTGTCCCGCGTACTGGGGGGAGTCATCCGAACCGCCTCACTTTCTGGGTCTTCGAGGTGTAGTAGGCCTCGTCGAGGTTGCTGATCTTGACCACGTCTCCGGTCTTCGGCGCGTGGATGAACTGACCGTGGCCGATGTAGATGCCGATGTGGTCGTAGTTGCCGTTCAGCTTGAAACCGATCACGTCGCCCGGCCGCATGTCGTCGCGTGCCACCGCTTTGCCCGAGGCGACCTGGAGTTGGGAGACGCGCGGCAGGAGCAGTTCGCCGCCGCTGGCGTGGTAGACCGCGTACTGGACGAGGCTGGAGCAGTCGAACCCGATCGTGTTCGCGCCCTGGGCGAATCCGCGCCCTGGGCCCTCCGGCCCGCCGCCGCCCCATGAGTACGGGGTGCCGAGCCACTTCTTGGCGGCCGCCACCACCCGGTCACCGAACGCGCCGCCCTGCTCGGCCGGTTGGCCCGGTTCGTCGCCGGTGAAGTCGGACATCGACTTGATGATCCTGGCGACGTAGGCCTGGGTCTCCGGGTACGGGGGCACACCGCCGTACTGCTGGACCGCGCCGGGGCCCGCGTTGTAGGCGGCGAGCATCAGCCGGGTGGGGTCGCCGTCCGCTTCCATCGTCTTGACCTTGTCGGCGAGCCAGCAGTCGTAGCGGGCCTGCGTCATGATCGCGTCGCCCGGGGTGAACGGGTCGGCCACGCCGTCCGGTTGGGGGCTGCCGTCCCGGCTCGCCGCGTCCACGCCCCAGGTCGCCCAGGTGCCGGGTATGAACTGGCTGAGTCCCTGTGCGTCGGCGGGGCTCACCGCGGTCGGGTCCCAGTTGGACTCCGCCTTGATCTGCGCGGCCACCAGAGGCGCGCTGACCTCCTCGCACTGCCGGCCCGCGCGTTCGATCCACGCCACGTAGTCCGTCGGAACGCCCTTGGCGTCCAGCGTGGTCGCGAACCCCACGGACGCGGCGGCCTCCTCCTTCTGGTCCACGGCGCCCAGTACCGACAGGCCGACCAGAGAGCCGATCAACGCCAGGACGCTGCAACCCGTCACCAGCATCGTCGATCGTGCCTGCGCGGTATGGCCGGTCATCTGCAACCCCCCAAATAGACCTGCGATCCGGGAACCAAGCGCTCCGGAATTGCCTCAACTCGCCCTAAATTTCGTATTCCTGATAAGTAATCACTTGTGTTGTATTGCTAACTTATGTGTACTATGGGCGCGTTGAGTCAGTCGAGTCAGCAGTGGAAGGAGTTGCCGTGGCGGGTGATGCACCGGTCATCAATCCCTGGTTGCCGCAGTCACGCCCTTCCGGGGGCAGCAACGGGAAATCCCTGCGATCGGTTCAGGACGTGTCGGCAGAGCTCACCGGCCCGGTGGCGCCGCAGGGTGCTGGAGTGCCGCGACCCGAGCAGGGGCTGCCCGTCGCAGGGCCGCGGCCCGGCACCGCGCACGGCTGGTGGTGGCTCGGCGTGCACGGCGGCGCGGGCGTCAGCACGCTGGAGCGGGCCGTGCCCGGCGGCCAGGACGCGGGGCTCGCCTGGCCCGCGTCCGCGCAGTCCCCGGCGGTCGTGCTCGTCGCCCGCTCCAGCGCGAACGGCATCAAGGCCGCGCAGAACGCCGCGCGGCAGTGGGCCTCGGGCATGGTCCCCGGCGTCGATCTGCTCGGCCTTGTCGTCGTCGCCGACGCCCCCGGCAGGCGGCCCCGGGTTCTGCAGAACCTGGTGCGGCTGGTCTCCGGCGCCGTGCCCCGGCTGTGGGAGATCCCGTGGGTGGAGCCCTGGCGGCTCGGTGAATCGCCCATCGCGCACCTGCCCAAGGAGTGCGCGCCGCTGGCGCGCGACCTGTCCCGACTCACCCGCCCCGCTTAGCCCGCCCCGCTTATCCCGCCCCGCTTAGGGAGAACCCGTTGTCCAGCCTGCTGGCGGTCGTTCTGGACGCCTCACCGCACATAGCCCCGATTGCCCACCTGGCCGCCGCGACCCCGGTCCCCTCCGGCCCGCCGGACGTCGGCGGGGGCGAGGCGCCACCCGGCGCCGAAGGCCTGCTGACGGTGCTGAAGTGGGTGGCCTGGAGTGTCACCGCCCTCTGCGTCGCGGGCATCTTCGGCGTGGCCGCCAGGATGGCGGTCGACCACTCCCGGGGAGGCGCCCGCGAGCACGCCAGGGGACTCGGGTTCGTCCTCGGCGCGTGCCTGCTCGTCGGCTCCGCTTCGGGCCTTGTCGGCGCGCTCGTCTAGGCGACCGGATGCCGAGCAGACGTCGACGCGGGCCGGGAGCCGGATGCCGAGCAGACGTCGACGCGGGCCGAGAGCCGGACGCCGACCAGGCGTCGACGTGAGCTGAGAGTCCGTCAGGCGAGCTGGCGTCGGCGCCTGGTGTTCCGGCCAACCGGCCAACCGGCCCCCACGCGCACCCCACGCGCACCCCACGCCCCTGGCCACCCGTCACCCGACAACTCACGAGGATGAGGGAGGAACATGGCAGAGCCCGGCAACAGCGCGGCGGCCGATGAGCCGCGCAGCCCGTGGCTGAGTACCGGCTTCGTCCTCGCCGCCGCGTTCATCGGCTTCATCGCCGTCATCGGCACAGTGCTCGCCGTCACCTCGGACACCTCCGGAAACGGCGGCACCAGCACGGCGGAGACACCCGCCGCCCGCGCCGCCGGCCTGCCGTCCGGGTCCGCCGCCGCCGACGGCGGCTCGTGCCCCGAACTGGCCGACGGCGAGCAGGACTTGCCCACTTCCGCACCCGCGGGCGTGACCTGGAACCTGTACGGCAGCGTCGCCCTCCCCTCCTCGGAGGAGGCGGGCCCGGCCACGGCGGGCAAGGACGTGGCGCGCTGCTACGCGCACACCCCCGTCGGCGCCCTGCTGGCCAACAGCCAGATCAGCGTGCGCTACCTGGCCGCGGACGACTGGCTGAAGGTGACCCGCACCCAGACCGTGGGCGCGGGCCGCGACGCCTACATCACCGACCGGACCAAGGCGGAGCAGACGGCGGCCCCGGCCGGGGACAGCGGCTCCCACGGGCAGATCGCCGGATTCAGGTTCGTCACCTACAACGACACTACCGCGGTGATCCAGACCGTGTGGCGGTTCCCTGACGGGCAGTTGCAGGCCGCCACCACGACGGTGCTGTGGCAGGACGGGGACTGGCGGCTGGAGTACCCGGCCGACCCGGCCGACCCCGCCCCGGTCGACTCCCTCGCCGGATACACCCAGTGGGGAGGCGTCTGATGGCGGGCTGCGACTTCGGCTGGGTACCCCCCACGGTCGGCGGTTACTGCGTGGGGAAGGGGACGGGGACGGCCCCGAAGAACCTCGGCGACACCGGGTTCGACGACATAGCCGAGAGCGCCGCGCAGGCGGCGAGCATCACCGTCAAGGCACTCGGCAGCGCGTGGATGGACCTGGGCAGTCCCGACCTGGGCGAGGAAGGCGGCCCGGTGGCGTTCCTGCGCGGCTCCACGCTCTGGTTCACCACGTTCACCGCCGTACTGTGTCTGCTCGTCGCGGCCGGGCACCTCGCCTGGCAGCGCCGCGGCGAACCCGCCCGGCAGGCCCTCCAGGGGCTGCTCAACCTGGTGGTGGTCTCCTCCGCCGGGGTCGCCACGGTCAATCTGCTGGCCGACGCGGGGGACAAGTTCAGCGTCTGGATCATCGACAGGTCCACCGGCTGCCAGAAGATCAGCGCCACCGGCGAGCCGGTGGCCAGCTGCGTGGCCGAGTTCGAGAAACGCACCTCGGCCATGCTGGCGCTGAGCGACGCGGACTCGTCGTTCCTCGTCCTGATCATGGCCGTGCTGGTGATCGTCGGCAGTGTGGCGCAGATCGCGCTGATGATCGTACGGATGGCCATGCTGGTGATCCTGACCGGCACGTTGCCGCTGGCGGCGGCGGCCAGTTCCACCGCCACCGGCCGGGTCTGGTTCCGCAGGTCCGTGGGCTGGCTGCTCGCCTTCGTGCTGTACAAACCGGCCGCGGCCGTCGTGTACGCGGCCGCGTTCTCGATGTCCGGCCAGACGCAGGACAACGACGTCGTCTCGATGGTCTCCGGGGTCGTCCTGATCGTCCTGGCCTGCTTCACGCTGCCCGCGCTGATGCGGTTCGCCGCTCCAGTCGTACAGGCGGCGGTGTCCGGGACGAGCCGCGCGGGCAAGACGTCCGCCGGTGCGGGCGGCTCGGCCGCGGCCACCGGTGCGCTGTCCGTACCGCAGCTGCGCGGTCCGGCCGCCGGCCGGTCGGTGTCCGGGGCCGCCGTGCACCCGGACGGCTACGGAACCACCGGCGCGCGCGTCACCCCGGGAGCGAAGGCGGGCGGGCCGGGGCCCGCGCCGGGCGCCGACGGCGCACGTGGAGCTCCGGACGGCGAGCGCACCGCGGGCGACACCACCTGGCCGCCACAGACGGCGGACCAGACGGACCAGACGGACCAGACGGACCCGGCGTATCCGGACGACACCGCGGAGACAGAGCCCGAGCACCAGTGGGACGCGACGGCCTCCCTGCTGTTGCCCGCTTGGCGGCACACCGACCACCACCAGGAGGAGCCCCGTGGCAGCCACTGAAGCAACCGGCCCCCGCACGTACGGCAACTTCCGCAAGCCCCGTACCTCCGGCCTGCGCGGTCTGTCCCTCGGGGCGACCCTGCTGCTGTTCGCCGGACTGATCGCCGTCGTCCTGGCCACGCTGGTCTCCGTGTGGGCCGCGCTGGCCCTGGGGGTGGTGCTGGTCATGGCCCTGGCCCCGCTGGCACTGCGGGACCGGCACGGCCGCACTCTGATGCAGCGCGGCGCGGTCCGGCTGGCCTGGCGGCGCACCACCTCGTCCGGCGGCCATCAGTACCGCTCGGGTCCGCTGGGCCTGACCGGCTACGGCACCTGCCAACTGCCCGGCCTGGCAGCCGAGTCGACCTTGACGGAGGCGCGGGACGGCTACGGCCGCCCGTTCGCCGTGATCACGATTCCGGCGACCGGCCACCACACCGTCGTCATCTCCTGCGACGCGGACGGAGCCGCCCTCGTCGACGAGCAGCAGGTCGATGTCTGGGTGGCCCACTGGGGTCAGTGGCTGTCCGCCCTGGGCGCCGAGCCGGGCCTCGTCGCCGCGAGCGTCACCGTGGAGACAGCCCCCGACTCCGGAGTCCGGCTCCAGCAGGAGATCGCGGCCAACGCCGTCGACGGGGCCCCCGACCTGGCCAGATCGATGCTGCGGGAGGTGCTGGCCGCCTATCCCGCCGGTTCGGCGCAGATCGCCACGCGAATCGCGCTTACGTACTCCGGCGCCGCCCGCGAGGGCACACCTCGCCGCAGCGTCGAGGACATGGCGCTGCACATCGGCACCCGCCTGCCGGGCCTGACCGCAGGGCTGTCCATGACCGGCGCCGGCACGGCCGTGCCGATGACCGCGACCGAGCTCGCCGAGGCGGTACGCGTCGCCTACGACCCCACCGTGGCGTCCCTGGTGGAGGAGGCGCGTGGCTCCGGCGGCACCGGGCTGACCTGGGACCAGGCCGGGCCCATGGCCGCCCAGGAATCCTGGGACCACTACCGGCACGACGGCGTCTTCAGCGTCACCTGGGCCATGACGGAGGCCCCGCAGGGTGAGGTGTTCTCCAACGTCCTCACCGCCCTCGTACAGCCCAACCGAGACATCGCCCGCAAGCGGGTCACCCTGCTCTACCGCCCGCACACCCGGGCCGAGGGCGCCCGGGTCGTCCAACAGGACTACAAGAACGCCCTGTTCAACGCCCAGCAGTCGCAGGTCGGCCAGGCGCGCGACGACGCGGAGCTGACGGCGGCACGCAGGACCACCGAGGAGCAGGCCCAAGGCCACGGCGTGATCCGCTTCGGACTACTGATCACGGCGACAGTCAACTCCGCCGACGAACTGGCGAAGGCCGCCGCGACCGTGGACAACCTGGCACCCGCCGCCCGCATCGCGGTGCGGCCCGTCTACGGCTCGCAGGCGGCGGCGTTCGCCGCGGCGCTGCCGCTGGGGCTGGTACTGCCGCTGCACACGGCGTTGCCGCAGACGGTGCGGGACTCGATGTAGAGGTCGATGCGGGGTTCATTGCGGGGTTCATTGCGGGGCTCGATCTTCATTTGTCGGGCTCGATCCAGGACAACTCGATCCAGGACAACTCGATCCAGTACAGGGGAAGTTCAATGGCACGCACGACCAGGGAACTCCGACCGCCGCGCGTCACGTCCCGTGGCTGGCCCGGCCATGGCGGCGGCATGGTGGGGTACGTGGATCCCGCCCCGGAGTGGCGCGGCACCTCGGTGCAGGTGTGCGGGCTGTGGCCGTTCGGCGCGGGCGCGGGGACCCCCATGGTCGGGGTGCCGCTGGGCCGCGACCTCGACTCGGGAGCCACGGTGTGCTGCGACCCCGTGTCGTGGTTCACGCGCACGGGCCTGCTGGCCAACCCCTCGATGTTCGTGCTGGGCCGCCCGGGCCTCGGCAAGTCAACGATCGTACGACGCATGGCACTTGGCCTCTCCGGCTACGGCGTCCACCCGCTGATCTTCGGCGACCTCAAGCCCGACTATGTGGACCTGATCCGGGCGATCGGCGGGCAGGTCATCAGCCTGGGCAGAGGCCGTGGCAACCTGAACGTCCTGGACCCCGGTGCGTCGATCGAGGCCGCGGCCCGGCTCACCGGCGACGCACGCCACCGGCTCCTCGCCGACATCCACGGCCGCCGTCTCCACATGGTCTCCGCGCTCATCACCATCCTGCGCTCGGCACCACCGACCGACCGCGAGGAGACGATCATCTCGGCGGCGCTGAACGTCCTCGACGACCGGCACGGACCGGGCGACATACCCGTACTCGGCGACCTGGTGCGGGTCATCAAGGAGGCCCCGGAGTCGGTGCGTTCGGTCGCCCTGGACCGCGGCGACATCACTCGCTACCAGGACATCACCGAGAACCTGGAGGCGTCGCTGACCGCGCTGCTCGGTGACGGCCGGCTGGGCGGCACCTTCGCCCAGCAGACCACCGAGCCGATGAAGCTCGACCGGCCGGTCTGTTTTGACATCAGCGGCATCGACGACAGCGAGGTGCTGCTCCAGGCGGCGGCGCTGCTGTCCTGCTGGTCGTACGGCTTCGGCGCGGTCTCCGCGGCGCACGCGCTCGCGGACGCCGGTCTTGAGCCGCAGCGCAACTACTTCCTCGTCATGGACGAGTTGTGGCGTGTCCTCCAGGCGGGCCGCGGTCTGGTCGACCGGGTCAACGCGCTCACCCGCCTTGACCGGCAGCGCGGAGTCGGTCTGGCCATGATCACCCACAGCCTCGACGACCTGCTCGCCCTCCCCACCGAGGAGGACCGCACCAAGGCCAAGGGCTTCGTCGAACGCGCGGGCATGGTGATCTGCGCGGGCCTGCCCCCGGCCGAGATGCCTCAGCTCGCCCAGATCGTCGAGCTGACCGAGCCGGAGAAGCGTCTCCTGGTCGACTGGTCCACCCCGCCCGCATGGGACGGCGCCAACGGCCGCCGCACCGACCCGCCCGGCCTCGGCAACTTCCTGATCAAGGTCGGAAACCGTCCCGGAATCCCGCTGCACGTGGATCTGACGGCGGCGGAGCTGGAGGTCAACAACACGAACAAGAGGTGGAACAAGTAGAGCGGCCTCGGTGCGCCGAGGGACGGTGCCGGGCGGCGTCAACGCGGCCCGGCACCGTCCCTTCCGCTCACACGGTGAACCTGACGGCCTGCAGCCAGAGGGAGTTGTCCTGGGTGCCGCCCCAGATGAAGTTGCCCGGCGCCTGGCCCGTGGGCTGGTCGCATCCCAGCCCGCCCCAACGGCCGTTGACGGCCGCGTTCTGGCAGACCGCGCCGTCACCCACGTTGATGACGAAGCCCAGGATGTACGGGTAACTCGCTTTGGTGGAGCCGATGTAGTTGTCGACGCCATCGGCCGCCCCGTTCCAGGGGGCCTTCCATTCCTCGATGTGGACCCAGGCACTGGAGGCCGTGCCCTTCGTACCCGCCGTCGCCGTGTTGATCGACTTGATCTTCTGGCTGGTGCCCACACGTCCGGCCGTGGTGCCGTCGCACGCCGGCTTCTGCCAGCCGTCCTTGTCGAGGTACACGCGGTAGCAGATGTGCCGCCCGGGATCCCTCGCCGCCAACTTCATGACGGCCTCCGCGGCGGTCTCCTTGTGGGGCTTGGGCGTTGTCGGCGCCTTCGGCTTCGCCGTGGTCTTCGGATTCGTCTTCGTCTTCGGTTTTGGTTTTGCCGAGGTGGATGCTGAGGGAGAGGGGGAGCGCGACGGTGAGGGGGAGCGTGACGGTGCGGGTGACAGGGATGGTGATGGGCTGGGGGAGGTGGAGTAGCTCGGTGTGAGTTCGACTGGCGTGGGTGAGGTGGTGTCGGCGGCTGTGGAGTCGGCGGCCTGGTTCTGACCATCCTGGCCTTCGCCGCCGCCCGAGCCGCTGCCGAGCATGACCAGGGGGACGACGATGACTGCGGCTGCTACGACGCCTGCTATTCCTACGCCGAGGGGGCGTTTGAGGAACGAGGGCGGCTCGTACTCGTCGTCCGACTGGCGGAGGATCTTCTTCCGGATGTTGCCCAGGCCGAGGTTCGGGACGCTGAGAGCGGGGGCTGAGATTCTCGGCCTTGGCCGCTCCGGCACGAGGGCCACCGCGTCATCGTCGTCGCCATCATTGTGGTCATTGTCGTCAGTAGCGGCGTAGCCATAGGCAGTGTTGTAGTCACCGGCGGCGTCGTAGCCATCCGCATCCGCATCGGTATCAACACCGGTATCGGTATCGTCGTCGATGTCGGAGAAGTCGGACTGGTCCGCGGGCTGTTCGGACCCGGAGTCCTCGGTGGAGCCTTCCTGGCGTTGCTCGACCAGTTGGCTGGAGCCGTCGGGTGCGACCTCGACGATGGCGACGTATCCCGCGGACGGGTCGGAAATCGAGGCTCTTACGGTGGAGTTGCGGTTGCGGGCGTACCCGTGGAGCGTGTCGAGGATCGCGACGTCGACCGATTCGCCTCCCATCACGGGTACGGGGATGCCGTCGATGGAGGCGGAGCCGTCGCCGGCGACGATCACGGGAATGGTCCCGGGCGTCTCCGGGGCGGGACTCTGTGAGCCGCCGTCCACCGGTTCCCCGGGTGCGAGGTGCTTGTCCCCCGAGATCGGCTCGTCCTCTTCTTCACCCAGGCCCATGCCTATCCCCTCCTGACGTTGCCGTCCGTGTGGCCCCGATCCGGATCCTCGACGAACCCGAACCGCCCGGCCAGAACACGGACGCGGTCCCTGCACAACGCCGCAACGGGCCCCGAGGGCAAACAGTTCAATCCGCGGCCACGACCGATCTCACCGAGGCCGCGCAGTGAACCACTCGGGTCCCTTTCCCGTGGAGGTGGCGAGGACGCCATCCCCCCGGCGGCCTCCCAGTCGGCACCGGACCCGGCGGCTCCTATGTGACGCCGCCGGGTCCGGTCCTCTGGAGACGGACTCCTGCCGCATCCGATTCCTCACCGACGCCACGATCCGGAGCCGCAGCTGTGGGAATTCTGAGAGCTCTCGGACGGGCGGCACGGTGGATCGGGCGGCAGATATGGCGGACGAAGGGCATATGGGGGCCGGCGCTGGTCCTGGGAGCCGTGGGATTCGCGCTGGCAGGGCCGCTGGGGCTGGGACTGGCGCTGCCGTTGGCGGCCGCGCTGGGCGGTGCGGGAGGGGCGGCGCTCGGGCTTTCCATGGGGATGAGGCGGAAGACGGGGCAGCTGCGGGAGAGGGCAGCGTTGCAGGCACAGGAAGCCAACAACTCGTCGAAGCAGGCGCAGCTCCCGGAACCTGACCCGCGGCTCAAGGAGCCGAAGCAGCCAAAGGATCTCGAAGAGTCCCAGAGGTTCCGGGAGTTCCAGCAGTGGAGTAGGTGGACCAGGGCTTCCCAGTCCACGGCTCCCGATTCACGCCAGAATCCGTGGCCGGAGAACTCGCGTACCGATACCGATGCCGATCGGTCGCGGTCAGTACCACCAACCCCGACACCGAGGCACTCGGCGGACATAGCCGGGATGATGCCCAACGGCTTCCCCACGGACAGGGAGTCGCGCCCCCGTGGAGACTCCAACACGGGGCGCCCGCGCGAGGAGTCCCGTGAACGGAGCCGCCCACGCAGCCGCGGAAAATAAGGTTTCCGGACCCCACGGCGGCGGCACCCTCCGCAGCACGGTCAGTTCAACACCTGCTGCGTGACCACGATGTGCCCGGCGTCAGGATTGAGACTCCCGCCGAGCCGGTCGAACGCTCCGTCGGTCAGGTCGAGGCACTTGGGTTCCTGGGGCGTCTGCGCGAACGTCCCCCGATCGGTGATGCGCACCACCAGGGACCTGCCGTTCGCGACGTTGGTGACCTGAACCAGCGTCCCGAACGGCAGCTGCGGCTGGCGGCTGAGCGAAGTGGCGGCCGTGTCCGCGTTGTTGTCGTACAGCTCGCCGCTGGAGGTGAGAGCACCGGCCGGCTGGGCTCCGTAGTGGGTGGCCCAGCACTGGTCGCCGACGGGCTGGACAACGGGCGGGGCGACAGGCTGACTTGACGCGGTCCATTTCTGGTTCGCGGCGCCGGTGCAGGTCCATATCTGGGCCCGGGTGCTGTTCGCCGGGTTGTTGTCGGTCACGTCGAGGCACTTGCCCGCCTGCGGGTTGACGATGTCGTGCGCGGTGTTGATGGACCAGACCTGGTTCGCCCCACCGTGGCACGTCCACAACTGTGCCTTGGCACCGTCGGCGGTCGAACCATCAGTGATGTCAAGGCACTTGCCCAGGGCCCGGAGGGTGCCGTCGGAGCCGACCGTCCACTGCTGGGCGACGGTTGTGTTGCAGTCGTAGAGCTGTACGGGAGTGCCGTCGGCCGGGTTGGCGCCTTCGACGTCGAGGCACTTGCCCGCCAGGCCGATGATCGTGCTGGGGGCGGGCTCGTCCTGGGCCGTGTTGAGGAGGCGGAGGGCGGGGGAGGCGCCGAGGAGGCCGATGGGAAGGGCGAGGACGCCGAGAGCGAGGGCGCCGCGCAACGCGGCGGAACGAGCGGGGGTGCGTGCGGCCATGGGGAGAGAGTCACAGCCTTTCGGAAGCGGGGGCGAGACAGCCGTACGAGGTGCGGAGTACGAAGGGGCGTGCGCCGGACGAAACGCATCGCGCGTGCCGACCCACACCTCAACAGCCTTGCGGTGAACGGAGTTTGTCCGTCTCAGCAGCCGAGGGTGCCCTCTGCCGGGACCCCGAGCCTCGCGGTGAAGCGCTGGTAGGAATCCACCCGGCGATCGATCGCGAAGGGGTTCTTGCCGTCGCACTCCAGGTCGCCGTTGATGGAGCGGATGGTCTGCCCGAAGCCGGCCTTGTTCACCATGGCGTCGTGCGGGGTCATGGTGCCGGGCCCCGACTGGGTGCTCCAGTACCAAAGGGCGGTCTTCCAGGCGATGGAGGAGTCGTTCTGCACCAGGAAGGGGTCGTTCAGCAGATCCAGGCCGAGGGCCTCTCCGGCAGCCTTGTAGTTGTAGTTCCAGCTGAGCTGGATGGGGCCGCGGCCGTAGTAGGCGTCGATGCCGGCCGGGCAGCCGAAGGGCTTGCTCTGGTCGCAGTACGAGGTGTACGCGGTGAAGTCGTCCTCGATGATGTCCACCAGGCCGCTGGTCTCGTGGTTGGCGTTGGCGAGGAAGGCGGCGGCCTCCTGCTTCCTGACGATGTCGTCACCAGTGGTGGCGAAGCCGGGGTAAGAGCTCAACGCCGCGGTCAGCCCGCTGTACGTGTAGAAGGAGTTCCGGTCCGGGAACATCTCGTTGAACTGCGCCTCGCTCACCACGAATCCCGACGGGGCTTCGCCCTTGTCCCGCACCAGTGCCGCCGTGGTGACCCATTTCTGGTTCGCGGCGCCCGTGCAGGTCCAGATCTGCAGGCGCGTCTTGTTGGCGCTGAGGTTGTCTCGCACGTCCAGGCACTTGTTCGCGGCCGGATTGACGATGTCGTGGGCCCCGTTGACCACCCACTGCTGGTTGGGCCCGCCGTGGCAGTCCCACAGCTGGACCGCCGTCCCGTCCGCGGTACCGAAGTCCAGGGCGTCCAGACACTTGCCGAGTATCCGCAGGGTCCCGTCCCCCGGGTTCGACACACTCTGCGCGGAGTTCGCGAGACAGTCGTAGAGCTGAACGGGGGTGCCGTTGTCACTGCTCGACCGATCCGCGTCGACACACTTGCCGGCCAGCCCGGTGATCGGCCCCGCGGGCACGGACGCCTCGGACGCCAGCCCTAACTTGACCGGCCCGACGGTGAACAACGTCGCTGCGGCCACGGCCAACTCGGCACCGACCGTGAGCCCAACTCGGACAAGCCGCCCGGGTGAACGCCATCTGAAGTGGGGGGTGGTGGACATCATGGACGTCACTCCTTGGTCCTGTGGTGAAGGCAGGGAAAGGGTTCGCTGTTCGCGTAGGGCTCCGAACCGACGCTCCCTCCGAGCGAATCCGCCGAGACCGGCGAGGCCCCGACAGCCGACGCTCGTACCACGGCCAAGAGCCGCGAACGGTTCTGCCACGTTGCCGGTTCTTTTCCTGCCCACGCTGAGGGAGCGTGGGCGGCGAAAACCGGCGTCCGGGGGAACAAAGGTAGTGAACTGATGTACCGACAGAAGCGTTGTGACTTGTCGAGCGGAGAACTTGGCCGATCGACGGTGCTGAACTCGGCGCCGCCACGGGCACCGCACGGAGCGACCATCCACCCGTGAGGAAGGGCTAAATGCCAGGCTCAGAGCATTCAGACGACAGCAACGTTTCCAACGCCAGCTCCTACAGGTCCGTCGACATCACCGAAATGCCTCTGAGTGAGAGCCAGGGCAGTCAAACGCAGGAGCCGGATGAAATCCGGTCCGTGGAGTCGGATCAGCCGGTCCCGGACGACGCACCTCCACTCCCCCCGGGAGGCCTGGGAGTTTACCGCCAAAACACCGGAGAGTTTTTCGCGGTCCACCCTGAAGGTTATGTTGCCCGTTGGAACGCGGGCAAGGAATGGATCTGGGAGAACCGTCAGAAACTCGCGAGAGCCGTCCTCGATGTTTCTCCCAGTTTCATACAGGGCGCTTCAGCCTTCGTGCCCGAAGGAACCGCCCACACGGTCGTGAAGGGGGCAGGAATCCTCGCTCAGGCCGGCGTGGGAATCTACGACCTCGTCGGCCAGGCGAAGCAGCATCGAGCGGGCGGCCAGGTCGACTGGCCACAGATCACCACGAGCATGGTCCGGATACTCTCCGCGGGGGCGAACACGTTCGGAGAGGTCGGAAACAAAACCAAGCCGATCACCGGCGTGATCGACGGGCTCGGGAACTGGGGGGCGGGCGCCGCGACAGGTGTTGACGGGATGCGCCACTCGGCTCAGCCTGGGCCGCAGAGGCTGGGGGACGTCGAGAACCAGCTGTATGCCGGGATGCATCAACATACGCAGGTCGGAACGGAGCCGGGTCAGTACCCTCCCGGAGTCAATCCACCCACCCAACCCTCGTCCAGCACCTCGTCCTTCGAGCCTCACGTGCCCATCCCTGTGCCCGCCCAGGACTTCAACCCACCCGTGACCGACGCGGGCCGCAGTGAAATCCGCCGCCGGGGCGGGGAAGGGGACGGGCCCGTGGACGGCAACAGGTCCAGGGACAACTCCCCCGCCGGCCCCAAGGCGAAGCGCAAGTAACCGCACCCACCAGCTCGATGCCTACGGCCGCACCCTGACGGTGCGGCCGATCGGAGGAGGCACCGGGCGACGTACTTTACTCGTCACCCGGTGCCTCCTAGTACATGCAGAACGCGTGCCGCTGGCTTACCGGCGGCGACGCCTCACCGGAGGAGGAGACGGAGACGGAGACGGAGACTCAGCCACAGCCTCAGCCTCAGTCTGAATATTGGCGTTGACCCGTTGCAGCGGCGCACCGAACCCTTCGCTGGAGGAGGTGCTGCCGGCGGATCGGGCCGGAGGGTCTGCCCGTTGGAGGTGGCCGCCTGTCGGATTGCCGGGAGCGGCGCTCGTGAGGCTCGACGTGTCCCGCGGAATGCTGGTGTTCATGGTGAACGCCGGGTACTGCTGCGAATTGAGGCTGGTATTCATGGTGTAGCCGGTCGTATTACCCGAACTGTTCGGGTAATAGACGTTCGGCTGATGGCTCGATTCACCCCCACCATGTGAACCTGAGCCGTAGTAGCTCTGGGGCTGGCTGGTGTAGCGCTGGTCGCCGAAGTAGGACTCCGAGGAACCCATGTCTCCAGGCGAAGCCACGGTCATGTTGGACATGGCGGGCGCGAGTTGCTCCCCGTCATAGTTCGGGCTGGTGAACGGCATCGCCGGGGCTGGGTCGGCCGGGTAGGTGTAGTTCGGGTACTGGGCGACGGTCGGAAGCTGCTGGTTGAAATCAGTGGGCGCTTCGAGGTGCTGGCTGGCGACGGTGTTCACCGGCCCGAGGTAGTTGCCGGAGCCGTACGACTGCGTCGTCTGGGCAGTGTCCATCCTGGACAGCTGCGGGGCCGACCCTGTGGACGCGGACGACACGCTTCCTTGTGTGTTCGCGTGAGTGGCGAGCTTGTCCCACAGCGTCTGCGCGGCCGATGTCCCGGCAGGCCAGTTCTGACCGGCGTTCGAGTCCAGCGACGGATGGCGTTCCCACGCTGCCATGCGCTCACTGGTCACCGCCCCCAGCGGCTGAGGAGCCGGCGCACCCGCGGCCGACATGAGGACGACCGTGTTCGGGTCCGCCTGCGCATGCTCGAAAACGGTTCTGAAGTTGTCCAGCGACTGGTGCATGCCCATGCGGTTCCGGAGGATCGCGCGTCCTATTTGCTGGGTCTGATACTCGCGGTTCTGCTCATCGAGATACGAAGGCGTTCGCTCGAGAGTCATGACCTGATCCCAGGATTCCCGGGAGTGAATCGTGTATTCGGCGGTTTCTTCCAGGACGCCTGATTGCTCGTTCCTCCGGCGCACATGGAAAGCCACGCCGTTGACTTGGCCTGCTTCCATCATGTCCAGGAGCTTGGGTATCTCGATTTTGTTCAGCACGCTGCTTTCGTCTATCCCCCTGTAGACGTCTGCGTGCAGCGTTCCGGTGGTTGTACCCATGTATGTCTCGGACGAGTGACCCCACATGTAGTTCAATGTGGGTGAGGGGGTTGCACGGTCGAGGCCCGGATCGACCGCGTCAAGCCAGTCTGCCCCGACCGTGAATTCCAGGGTCCTGCCGCGGTTGAGCAGGGCCCGCAACTCCGCTGGCATCCCCGTCGTCTTCGACCACGCGCCGGAGTTCTCGGCTTCTCGTGCGGCCTCCTTCTTCAGAGCCCTTTCCCACCTGCGGTCATCGCGGAGGGACTTCCTGTTCTGGTTGTCTATCCGCCAGTCGCCCCGGACCTCGAAGGCCCTCGCCGCGACCAGTTGACCTACCAGACGGTGAACCAAGTCCGTGTCCGGTTGGGGCGTCCGCCCCGCATTGATCTCACGCCCCTCGTACCGGATGCGTTCGTAGAGGGCTTTCGCGGACCGGTTGAGCTCAGGGTTGTCCCTCTCGTTCAGGTCCCTGTACAGCTGTAGGCGGTCCAGGGACGTTTTCCGCCCACGCCTCCACGTTCTCTCGTTGAAAGCCATCGCGGTGTCTTCCCTTCTGTGTGGCGAGCAGTCGCCGTCCACCTGAAGCGAGGGTGGACCAGGGTGGTACCGGCTGATCGCTGGATCATGTGGGTTCGCCGGGCAACGAGTTCAGCCCCGGCGCCTGTCTTGGCAGACAACAACGGGGAGAGCCGTCGGCCGGTTCAATCTCCCCGTCGGCTGGGCCGATTTCGGGGGACGCCGGGCGTTGTCGGGCAGCGGCGTCCACGAGGTCCCGGGCCTTGTCGATGAACAGAGGGGGTGCCGTCTGTTGTCTTGTGGACTCTGGCTGGCGTCGGACATGACGTCCCTCTCGTGGGCCGGAGATGCCGATACGGCCGACAACGGGCCGGCGGGGCGAACGGTTCAATACCACATGTGAACCGCATCAGGCGCAGGCACGTTTCCTCCTCACGGCAACCGAATCAAAGCCGCTAGGAAAGACAGGCCTGCCATGACTACTGAAACGTCCGAGGTCCCCGGCGACGTAAACCCAGGTGTCGGCCCCGCCGGGCAGACCGGCAACCCGAGGGACACCGGACAGGGGGTCAGGAAAGGGAACGGCGACGGGCCGCCCGTGGGCGGGGGGTCGGACAGCGCCACCCCTCCGCCCCCCGCTCCGCCGCAGTTCATCCTGTACCTCCAGGGGCCCGAATACGCCCAGACGCTAAGGCAGTTGACCTTGTGGACCCACCACGTACTCCTGCCTGTCTACGGCAGGGAAGTCACCTCCTCGGCCCCTTGGTGCTCGCGCTGGTGGGAACACCCCGAAGCGGTCGCCCAACTCCACGGACTGTGGCTCGCCTGGGCGGATCTGACCGGTCCGGGCTCCGGGATGACCGGGCCCGCGAACTGGCACCGTGACCACCTGCCGTCTGTGATGAACTCCCTGCGGGATCCGATGGGCCCGTTCGCCGGGTGCAAGCCCGGTGCCCACCGGGCGAAGGAGGTCCCTCCCGTCGACGCCAAGGACCCGTTCGGCCCGCCGCCCGGAGCGCCTCCGCAGGCCTGACAGAGGCATCGCGGGCAACCAGCCCGCCCAAGGAACCGAGCGGACGTGCGCCCTACGCGCACATCCGCTCGTCCTTGCCCGCCGCCCGGCCGGCTCCCTCAGCTCTTCGGGAAGCTCCACTCGTGGTCGTCGCGGGCATTGCACGGGTAGACCGTGGCGCTGGTGGTCTCGGCCGTCTTGTTCGTGCGGGCCACGTCGAGGCACATGTCGCCGCTCTTCTGATTGCGGATCCAGTAGGTGCCGTTGGGGCGCTTCTGGAACCACCAGAGCTGGTTGTCCGTCTCGCGGCCGGGGCGGCAGTGGTACACGCTGACCGGGGTCTGCGCCAGGACGGTGCCGTAGTTCGGCAGGTCCAGGCAGAGGTTGGAGCTGACGTTGCGGATCAGGTAGAGGTTGGCTCCGCCGGTGCCGCCGCCCTTGGAGACCAGGTCCAGGACCCAGTCCTGGTTGTCGCCCGATGGTTTGCAGCGGTAGTCCTGGACCCGGGTGTCCACCCCGACCGAGCCTTCGCCCGGAAGATCGAGGCAGAAGCCGTACTTCTTGTTCTTGAGCAGCACCCTGCCGGTGGGGATACCGGGAACGGGCGTGGCTTTGGCTTTGGCTTTGGCTTTGGGGGTCGCCTTCGGCTTGGCCTTCGTCGTCGGCTTGGAGGTCGCCTTCGGTTTCGTTTTCGCCTTTGGTGAGGCGGACACCGAGGGGGAGGCCGAAGGCGAGGGGGAGCGGGATGGCGAGGGGGACAGGGAGGGGCTGGGGGAGGGCGAGTAACTCGGCGTCAGTTCGAGCGGAGTTGGGGGTGTCTTGTCCTTGACGGTGGACGACTCGGCCGCCTGGTTCTGGCCCTGACCGCTCGCGCCATCGCTCCCTGAGCTGCTGCCGAGCATGATCAGCGGAACGATGACGACCGCCGCCGCGACGACGCCCGCCACCCCTATGCCCAGGGGGCGTTTGAGGAAGGCGGGCGGTTCGTATTCGTCGTCGGACTGGCGGAGGATTTTCTTCCGGACGTTGCTCAGGCCGAGGTTCGGGACGCTGAGAGCGGGGGCTGAGATCCTCGGCCTCGCCCGCTCCGGCACCACGGCCACCGCGTCTTCTTCGTCAGCGTCATCGTCGTGAGCAATGTCGTAGCCATCGTCGGCATCGGCATCGGCATCGTCAGAGTCATCGTCGTCGTCGATGTCGGAAAAGTCGGGCTGCTCCAGCGGCTGTTCGAACCTGGGCGGCCGACCGGTCGGGCCGGCGTTCCCCACGGACTCCATCGGCGCGACGGACCCGGCGAGTCCCACCGACGGGTCGAACCCGGCGTCCTCGGCGGAGTCTTCCTGGCGTTGTTCGACCAGTTTGCTGGAGCCGTCGGGTGCGACCTCGACGATGGCGACGTATCCCGCGGACGGGTCGGAAATCGCCGCTCTTACGGTGGAGTTGCGGTTGCGGGCGTATCCGTGAAGCGTGTCGAGGATCGCGACGTCGACCGACTCGCCTCCCATCACGGGCACGGGAATGCCGTCGATGGAGGCGGAACCGTCAGCGGAGACGATCACCGGGATGATGGACGGCCCTGACGTATTCCCTGCGGGACCTTGCAGGCCGGGGGCCATGGGCTCCCCGGATGCGAAGGGCCCGGCCCCCCGGTTCGGCTCGTCGTCTTCTTCGCCCAGGCTCATGCCCACCCCTTCCCTTGCGTGGTGTCCGCGCGGCTTCGGTAGGGGCCGCCGCGGCCCGCGAGCGGCCACAGACCGGGCGACACAGCGACCCCCTCACCCCGCAACGGGCTCCGGAGGGAAACAGTTCAACTCCGTTCCCTGACGGGCGTGGATCCGGAAGCGGAGTCCGCTCCCTCGTTCCGCGAACAGCGGTGAACCGTGTGCCCGTTCAGACCGTCGTGGGGGCGGCGACGCCGATGGCAGCGCCCATGGTCTTCCTCGCGGCAGCGCGTTCGGCGGTGTTCGGCAATGCGGACGACGGGCCGGCACGGCCTGCAGGCCAGGCAGAGCCAACACAGCCGCCCCAGCCAGTACTTCCGGGCAGACCTTCGTGCCCTTAAGGCCCCTGGCGTTCCCTCAGGGACCTCCCCACCAGCACGACAGGGCATCAACTGCCTGTATTTAAGGGCCTGTTACATGTAACGGAAGGGCAGGTTCCGTGCAACAGCGGAACCCCGAGGCCATCTGGTCCCATCGTTCAAGGTGTGAACACAGCTTACGAGCACCCTGGACGCTTAACTGATTCCATTCGATTCGCTGTGCTGGGGCCGATCAGGGCATGGCGCGGTGACCAGGAACTGGACCTCGGTTCACCACAACAACGGGCCGTGCTGGGGGCGTTGCTGCTGCGGCGCGGGCGTCCCGTCACGGTCGGCGAACTCGTCGACGCCGTCTGGGGCGAGGAGCCGCCGACCGCGGCCGTGTCCGTCCTACGCACCTATGTGTCGCGGCTGCGCAAGGTGCTGGAGCCCGCGCGGGACGCGGGCGACTCCCCCCAGGTGGTCATCTCGGCCGCGGACGGATATCTGGCCCACGTCCCGGAAGACGCCCTGGACCTCGGGGTGTTCGAGCGCCGGGTCGCCGAGGCGAAGCGGTTGCGTGCCGCGGGCGAGGTGCCTGCCGCGGCGGACCTGCTGCACTCCGCGCTCGACGAGTGGGAGGGCACACCGCTGGCCGGACTCCCCGGTCCGCTGGCCGAGGCCGAACGCTCCCGGCTGCACGAGGAGCGGCTGAACATACTGGAGAACCGCCTCGATCTCGACGTACGACTCGGACGCCACGGTGACGTGATCGCCGAGCTGACCGCCCTGATCGGCGAGCACCCGCTGCGGGAGCAGCTGTGCCGGATGCTCATGCTGGCGTTGTACCGGTCCGGTCGGCAGGCCGACGCACTCGCCGCCTACCGCAGGACCCGGCGCACCCTGGTGGCCGAACTGGGCATCGAACCCGGCGCGGCCCTGCGGGAGTTGCACGAGCGCATCCTGGCGGCCGACTCGTCCCTGGAGCTCTCGCCATCGGCGAAGGGGGCCGATCCGCCGGCGGCCCCGGCCGTCTTGCCCTCCGTGTCCCCGGCAGGACCCTCCCAACTGCCCGCCGACCTGGCCACCTTCACCGGCCGCCGCGCCGAACTGGAGCGGGCCCAGGACCTGTTGCCCGACGACGGGAACTACCCGCCCACAGTGTTGATCAGCGCGATCGGCGGCATGGCCGGCATCGGCAAGACCACCCTGGCGGTGCACCTGGCCCACCGGATCGCCCACCGTTTCCCCGACGGACAGCTCTTCATCAACCTGCGCGGTTTCGACCCGACCGGCACGATCGTGCCGCCGAGCGAGGCCATCCGCACCTTCCTCGACGCGCTCGGTGTCCCCCCGCACCGGATGCCCGCGGGTCTCGACGCCCAGGCGGCGCTGTACCGCAGCCTGCTCGCCGGCCGCCGGATACTGATCCTTCTCGACAACGCCCAGGACACCGATCAGGTCCGCCCCCTGCTGCCCGGCACCCCCGGCTGCCTGGTCATCGTCACCAGCCGCAACCAGCTCAGCGGCCTGGTCGTCAACGACGGTGCGCTTCCACTGACGCTGAACCCGCTGGCGCCCGCCGAGGCCCACGACTTCCTGGCCAACCGCCTCGGCGCGGGACGGCTGGCTGCCGAACCCCAAGCGGCACACGAACTCATCGCACACTGCGCCCGGCTGCCGCTCGCCCTGGCCATCGTCGCCGCCCGCGCCGCCACCAACCCCGGTTTCCCGCTCAGCGCCGTCGCCACGGAACTGCGCGACAGCCACGGCAGCCTCGACGCCTTCGCCGGGGGCGACCTCACCAGCGACGTACGAGCTGTCTTCTCCTGGTCGTACGAGGCTCTGTCCACCCAGTCCGCCCGACTGTTCCGCCTGCTCGGCCTGCACTCCGGGCCCGACATCACCGCGCCCGCCGCGGCCGCCCTCGCAGGACTCCCGCTCCGTGAGACCCGCGGCCTGCTCGTCGAGCTCACCCGCGCCCACCTGCTGGCCGAGCACCAACTCGGCCGCTACACCCTTCACGACCTGCTGCGCGTGTACGCCGGTGAACGCGTCCATGCCGAGGAGACACGGCAGGAGCGGGACGGGGCCGTGGAGCGGCTCCTGTCCTGGTACCTGCACACCGCGGACGCCGCCTACCCGTTCCTCACCCCGCATCGCAGACGGGTCCCGCTCGAGCCCTTGCCCCCCGCCTGCCAGCCTCTGGCATTCACGACTCACGAGCAGGCCCTGAACTGGTGCGAGGCCGAGCGGACCCATCTCGTCGCCGCCGTGCACCAGGCCGCGACCTCCGGCCGGCCGGGCATCGCGTGGCGACTGACCGGCGCCCTGTGGGGGTTCTTCTATCTCCGCAGTCATCTGCACGACTGGCTCGACGCCGCCCTGACGGGCCTCGACGCGGCCCGCTCCACCCGCGACCGCAGGGGCGAGGCCTGGAGCCTCGTGGACGTGGCCGCCGCCCTGGCGCAGATGTACCGGTTCGACGAGGCCATCGACCATCTCCGGCAGGCGATGGCCCGGTGGCGGGAGCTCGGGGACGCGCACGGCAGAGCACAGTGCCTCGGCAACCTGGGCAACGCCTACCTTCAGAGCGGCCGGATCGACAAGGCCATCGAGTACACGCGCCGGGCGCTGGCTGTCGACCGGGTCATCGGAAATGCCTGGTCGGAGGGGATCGTGCTGGCCAACCTGGGTGACGCCTACCAGCGGGTCGACCGGTTCGACGAGGCCATCGACTGCCTGGAGCAGGCGCTGAGCGTCCTCCGTACCATCGGCAACCGCTGGGTCGAAGGCGTCACGCTCGACATCCTCGGGACGGTCCATCGCCGTCTCCAGCACGACGACGAGGCGCTGGAGCACTACCGCCGGGCCCTGGAGACGCATCGTGACGTCGGCAACCGCTGGGGGGAGGGCCATACTCTCGGCCATGTCGGCGAGGTCTATCTGGCGGCTGGACGGCTCGAGTCGGCCCGCACCACCTGGAAGCAGGCACTGGCGATCTTCGAGGAGTTCGACCACCCGGACGCCCAGGAGATGCGGCGGAGAGTCGGCAGCCTCGACGAAGACGCCCCCGACGGTCCGCCCGGCACACGGCCGGACCCCGCCGCCGGCCGGGAAACGAATCCCACGACCGGGGGGTGACGCCGGGTATGTCATCCCCCGATCCCGATCCCGTATCCGATCCCGATCTTGCGCCCGAATCCGATCCCGCTCCCGAATCCGCGGCCCACGAGGGTCATCGCCGCGGTCATCGCCGCGAGACGGATCACATCCGTCGCCGCGGACCCGCGGGCACCGCTCATCAGAAGGACCTCCAGTTGTGGCTTCGTCGTGCCCCCCGATTGAAACGCGACGAGTCGCAACCCGAAACGTGCTGAAGACCCAAACGGTTCAACTTCTGTTCTCCGCCACCATCGCCATCGCCATCGCCATCGTCCCCGTCCTCGTCCTCGTCCTCGGCGAAACGAAGGGAACCATTGACGCGGAGCACTCCGGCAGCGGGTGTTGAACCGTTCGCCCAGGCACCGCGTTGTCCCCTTGCAGCATCTCCGACTTGAAAGAGGGGCGTCATGGCCGGTACCAGCCCGCCTCCTCGGCCGAACCGCTTGAGGAAGCAGCCCCCGGGCGGCAAGTACGACGACCACACGGTGCTGGCGAAGGCCCTGCTCGACGAGCAAATCAGGGACTCCCGCCGACGCGATGGTTCTTCTCGTGACCGGAACCGTCTGAGCAAGCCGCCCCCGGGCGCCAAGTACGACGACCCCAATGAACTCGCCCAGACCCTGATAGATGAGTCGCTCAGGGAGAGTTCCAGCGAGCAACTCAAGGAAAACTCCCGCTGGCGCAAATTGTGGAACGCCCTGAAGGCACTGTTCCGGCGGTCCGATACAGGTGAGTCGTCCTCGGCTGAGCAGGGCAACGGCGAGTCGAATCCGCGGGCGGGCGAGGAACAGGCGCAGCGTGACACACCGCGTTCCCAGCCGCAGCAGAAGCCGCCTTCGGAGGCGCTACAGGCGCTGCAGGGTCGTTCGCCGGAAGGTGTCCGCGAGGTCGCGACGGCGATGTGGAAGTTGATCGACAACAACCCCAAGTACCAGCAGGCGTACCTGGAAAAGCGATTGCCGTTGGCTGAGCAACTGAAAGGTCTGGCCGACAGGCCCTCCTCGAAGAGTCAGCGGCCTCCTGAGATGTCGATGACCCCGTTCGTAGAGAGAGCGGTGCCGACCCCATCCGCCGCACAACGCTTCAGCCGTGAGGCACAGGCGTCCGACAGTACGACCAAGTCACAGACGTCGGACAACGACTCGCTGTCGGATACGAGTTCTCTGAGCGACGCCGCCGAATCACGTCCCCTCCTGGACCCGTCGTCCATGAGGTTCCTGGACCAACTCACCAGGTTCCAGCAACGGAGCGACCAGATGAGGCAGTCAAGAGAACAGAACAGCCCGTCGCCGGATCCCTCCAGCTCGGTGAGCGAGCCCGGTCGGCAGAACCCGGTTGCGGCCCATATCGTGATCCTGCTTCCCGACATCACCCTTGGGTCACAGCATGGCGGGCAGGACAAGGCGCCGTACGTCATGCCCGCCGTCCAGACGCCACCGCAGCAGCGCGGCGGCGGTATGGGGCGCGGCGGCGGCCGCAAGTAGGGCCCTACCGCCTCGTACGTTCCGCGCAGCGGTCGTCGCAACCGCGTCTTCTCAAGCACCGCCACCGCCACCAACGACACGGGCCGCACCGTTCTTTCCGGTGCGGCCCGCCCGATTACCTGCTGATGCCTACCCGTCAAGAACCCCCGACGAGCGACACCCACGCCTCAGTGCGCGGCACGATAAGCGTTGCCGCTGGCGTTCGCGGACGTGCCGTTGTAGAGGCCGGTCGGGCTGGTCTGGGTGGACAGGGCGAACCATGAGTAGCGCTCTACGAAGTCCAGGCCGTCCAGCATGGTTGTCGATGACTGGATGAAGGCTGCCTGCTCCTGCTCACTGGGGTAGCGGGGAGCGCCCTGGGACCAGTCGATGAGGGCGTACTCCGTCAGCCAGATCGACTTCTGGTAGCGGTCGTGGACGCGCTTGAGATAGTCGGACAGTTGACCGGCGGCCGCGGGGCCGAAGTCGGCGCCGTACCAGTGCACGGGGATGAAGTCGACGCGCAGTCCGCGTTGGGCGGCTCCCTGCATGAAGCGGTCCAGCCAGCCGCCGGGGACGTCGGCGCCGGTGGCGACTGCCGGGGCGCCCATGCGCAGGCCGGTGCTTTGTAGCCGTGGCCACAGGTCCAGCGCCTGCTCGGGGCTGAGGTTGGCCTGGGTGGGCGAGTCCGGCTCGTTGAAGCCGAGCAGGTTCTTGCCCTCCCGGGCTGCGTTGCCCAGTTCGGCGTCGGTGACCGAGCCCGGGCCCCAGATCGTCGGGACGAACTCAGTACCGGCCGGCTTGCCGACCTCACCGCTGGTGGAGGCCCAGTTGTGGTACCAGGTCGAGCCGGAGTCGGTCAGCGCCTGGGCTGTACCGGGGAAGGGATTCAGGGCGACGCCCTTGTGGGGCGCGGCGGACTGGTTGTTGTCGTTCTTGCGCTCGACGACGGTGGGGACGGGGTTGGGATTTCCGGCGCCGGCGGTGGCGGTGCCGTGGAAGGCGACGGTCAGGCCGCTGCACTTGCTGCACTGACGCACGGTCTGGTTGCCCGCCTCGGCGTCCTGCTTGGACCATGCGTACGCCTTGGGGCACTGCTTGTTGATCGCGTCGCTGTAGGCGGTCTTCGCGTCCCGGTTCGGGTTTACGCACACCAGCGGCTTGTTCGTGCCCTGCTCCTTGGTCAGGTTCTCCGGTGGGCAGACGGACAGCAGATCGCCGGGGCAGCCCATCTCGGCGCACTCGCCGCCGTTCTGGGGTGGCGCCACGCCGTCGGGAGTGATGGTGATGGGCACCGAGACGGCGTTGACGTAGCTGACGTTGTACCAGGGTGCCAACGCGTCGGCCGTGTCGAAGTTGAACTCGGCCAGGCTGGCGGGCTGTTCGCCGACGGAGCAGCGGTCGGCGAACGGTCCGCAGTCGCCGACGGCACAGTGGAACGTACTGCCTTCCTCACCGCTGCACCCCTGGCGGGCGAAGAACTTGCCGCGCCAGTGTCCGGCGCCCGAGCGCTCGGGGATGGTGATGGTGGCGGACTGGCCCGGGTCCAGCGTCGGGAGCCCGGCGAGCGGGGTCGAGCCGTCGGCGTTGACCGTGGCGCCGACCCAGATGCGGCTGTCCGTCTGGTTCTGCAGGGTGACGGTGTGCTCAGCGGCGGCACCCGCCTTGGCGAAGCTCTCGTCGGAGCCGTCGGAACGTGCCTGGACCACCGCGGCTGTGCCTGACACACCGACAATGAGCAGTAAGAAAGCGAAAAGAAGTACCCGGATGCGCATACAGCATGCCTCTCCAGTCAGGCTTGCGTCGGATCGACGATCCAGTGATCGCCTGCGCAGGCACGACGGATGAGCGCGACGGAAGGTTCACCGAGGTCAAGGAGAGAGGCAAGGGAGAGGGCTGAGAAGGGGAGCGTCTCGCGGTCAGGTCCCAGCGGCGCTGAATGTGCACACTCGCTTCACCGACCGCCACGGAGCGGAAAGCCGGTCGACACGGAGTAGAAGGCGGGCCGACACGAAACAGAAAGCCGACCGACACGGAGCAGAAAAAAGTCCTCGACCGCGGCATGAGCGCGACAAACGAGCCGGATGCCAGAAGAACGTCTCGAACAAGAAGAACGCCTCGAACTCGATCGAGAGCCTGAGAGTCGAGACAGGACTGGCTGGTGCCCCCAACGGGATTCGAACCCGTGCTACCGCCTTGAAAGGGCAGCGTCCTAGGCCGCTAGACGATGGGGGCTATCGGGCCGCCTGGGCGCTTTGCAGCGCGTCGGGGGCGTGAGCAGCATATGGGATGGCGGGAGGTATCGCCAAAACGGTTTCAGGGGGTGCTCCCGGAAGGGGTGGGGGTCAAGCCTTCCTCGGACGGAGTGGGTGACGAGCCTTCCGCGGAGGGTGTGGAAGACGGTGTGGGGGACTGCGGGGCGGCGCCGGGTTTGTTCTCCTCGGGGAGATGACGGCTGACCTCCGCCGTCGTCAGACCAAGTCCGCCGAGCTTGATCTCGTCCCAGGCCTGGAGGCGGCGGGTGTCCCGGTCGAGGTAGAGGACGGAGGCCTCGATGGGGTCGGGGTACTTGCCCTCCAGGGCGCGCAGGCCGCTGCCACCCGTCGAGCCCTCGATGCGCAGCCGTGTTCCGCCCTTCATGACCTCCATCTCCTGGTGGTGCAGATGGCCCGCCAGGACCAGCGGCACCTCGCCGTCCGTCTGGCGGGCGGCGTCCGGTTCGTGGGCGACGGCGATGTCGACGGGTGTGCCCGCCACCCGCTGGTCGCGCAGCACCGACGCCAGCTGCGCGCCCGCCAGTTGCTGCGCCTGCTCGCCCCCCGGATCGACCGCCCGGTCGGGGGTGAACGACGGGTCGCCGATGCCCGCGAAACGCAGGCCCGCGACCGTGACCGCCCGACCCCTGTCCAGGACGCGCACGTTCTTGATCTTTTCGAGGTAGCGCTGGGTGATGAGGGAGTCGTGGTTGCCCCGGACCCAGACGTAGGGCGCTCCCAGGTCCGCGATCGGGTCCAGGAAGCCGTTCTCGGCCGCCGTACCGTGATCCATCGTGTCGCCGGAGTCGACGATCACATTGATGTCGTACTGCTCCACGAGCGACGCGACGATCTTCCAGCTCGCGGGATTGAGATGGATGTCGGAGACGTGCAGGACCCGGATCGTGGTCGGATCCGGCTCGTATCCCGGGAGCGTGGACGTGACGTCGTACAGCTTCGTCACGTTCGTGACCAGGCGCGCCAACTCCTTCTGGTAGACGTCGAATTCGCTGACGATGCTGCGGGCGTTGCCGACGAGGGAGGGGGCGGAGGAGAGGAGCCCGGAGAACTTCGGCTCCAGGACCGAGTTGGGGTTCCAGGTGGCGAAGGCCGTCCCTCCGCAGGCGGCGAGGAGGCTCAGGGCCAGGCCGCCCGCCGCGAGGGCGCGACGCGGCCGGCGGTAGACCGCGAGGCCGAGCGCCGTGGCCCCGGACACGACGGCCACGCAGGACCGTACGGCCAGGTCGAGTGTGCCGTGTTCCACATCCCGCGCGACCTCGTCCTGGAGCCCGGAAATCCGCTCCGGGTGATCGACCAGCGCCTGCGAGCGCACCGGGTCGAGCCGGTCCACGTCCACGTCAAGGCGCAGCGGGGCCTGGTGACTGCGCAGCTCCAGTGCGCCGAGCGGGGCCACGTTGATCTTCGTCCCGCCGTCGAGCGAGGGCCGCAGCGTCATGGTGGTGTCCATGGGGCCGACCGGCACGCGTACGTTCCCCACGATCAGCAGCCCCAGCCAGGCGCCGAACAGCACGACGGTCATGAGGCCCAGGACACGGGCGTACGGGTGGGGCTGGTGGACGAGTTCGGTCACCGGGTGGGGGCGGCGGGCGCGGTAGCGGCGGGTGAGTGCGAGGACGCGGGGGACCGTCCGCGAACGGCGGATGCGGTTCTTCAGTGTCCTTCGTGTACTCAGTGTCCTCAGTGTGCTTCGTGTCCTTCGTAGCTTTCGTATGCGGTGCAGGGCGGTGGTCACGGCAGCGGGGACGCGGGCCATTGGTCGCGTATGCCCAAGTGTGGGGGCGGGTATGCCGGGGCGTCCGGACTCTTGTACGAGGAGGTGCGCGGCTGTACGAGGAGGTGCGCGGCTCTTCCGCCGTTCTCGTACGTCGGGGACGGGCCCGCCCCGGCCGGTCCCGGGCTCAGCCCCAGCCCAGCTCGTGCAGCCGCTCGTCGTCGATGCCGAAATGGTGGGCGATCTCGTGGATCACGGTCACGGCGACCTCGTGCACGACCTCGTCCGAGGTCCCGCACATCCGCAGGGTGGGGCCCATGTAGATCGAGATGCGGTCGGGGAGTACGCCCGCGTACCACTCGCCGCGGTCCGTGAGCGGGGTGCCCTCGTAGAGGCCCAGCAGTTCGGGGTCGCCGGCTGGGGGTTCGTCCTCGACGAACACGGCGACGTTGTCCATCACCCGGGTGAGTTCGGGCGGGATCTGGTCGAGGGCCTGGCTCACGAGCTCTTCGAAGGTTTCGCGCGTCATCTCCAGCACAAGCCCATTGTCAGGGACAGCGCGCTTGTACGCGGAGACATGCGGCGGCTGCAGGCGCAGACATGTGGTGGCTGTAGGCGGAGACGTGTGGTGGCTGTAGCAGGGACACGCGACGGCTGTAGCGGGAACACGCGACGCCTGTAGCGAGGACATGTGACGGCAGGTCGTTCGTATGCCGCGCGTGTCTTCTTGTGGGCGGCGGGAGTTGGGCAGGGGGACTCCCCGAACCTTCCCCGAGTTCTCGGCTTCGTTCGAACAGGGGAGACCCCAATCGGAGGTGGCTGCCCGTGCGCGCCCTGTACGTACCCGTCCGTCTGGCCGCCACGGTCATGGCCGTCGCCGCGGCAGCCGGCTGTATGAGCGTGGGTGACGACGAGGACCGGCCCGCGCCCTCGCATTCGGCGGGGCAGCAGGGCGGTGAGGCGCCCGACGGGGGCGCCGCGGTGAGCGGAGGCGGCACCGGCTTCCATGGGGCGAAGGGGGCCAAGGGGGACGGTGGTTCGCCGAAGCCCGGTGAGTCCGCGTCGGGGTCGGCGTCGCCGTCCGCGTCGGCGTCCGCGGGCGCGAAGCCGTCCGCGAGGGCCACGGCGAAGGACGGGCCGGGCAAGCCCGTGGAGCCCGCGCCGACCAAGGGGGAGCCGACTCCTACGCGTACGACGGCGGAGCCGACGCCGGAGCCGCCCCCGCCCCCGGCGTCGACGCCGCCGGTGGTCGAGCCGAGTACGGCGGAGCCGTCGTCGTCGGCCCACGAGCAGGTCACGCAGCTGATGGAACGGGAGCCGGCGCCTCGGGCGGGGGAGCCGGTGTAGCCGGCGCGGACGGCCTGCGTGACGCCCCTGACCTGCGCTTACGGGGTCGGTTTGCCTTCAGGGGGCAGGGGTGAGTATGGTAGTAGATCGTTTGATACCAATTGCCTGGCGCCGATGAAGAGAGCGCCGCGTGGCGCGTACTCTCCCTTGCCGTGGCCGGACCGCATAGAGGCGGTCGATTGCGACTTCACGGAGTTTGGGCGCGTGCCGTAGAACTCCGGAAGGTTCGCATTTCGCATGTCTGTTTCCAGTACTGATCACGTCGTCGTGCCCGAGAACAACGAGAACGACCAGGCCGACACCGAGGGCACCCTGATCGTCGAGGTGGCCGAGACGGCCACGACGACCGTCGAGTCCGCTCCCGTCGAGTCCGCTCCCGAGAAGACCGAGACGCTCGACTCCGCCGACTCCGCCGACTCCGCCGACTCCGCCGACTCAGCCGACTCCTCCGAGACCCCCGCGATCACCTTCGGCTCCCTCGGTCTCCCCGACGGAATCGTCCGCAAGCTCGCGCAGAACGGCGTGACCGCCCCCTTCCCGATCCAGGCCGCGACCATCCCGGACGCCCTGGCCGGCAAGGACATCCTCGGCCGCGGCCGCACCGGCTCCGGCAAGACCCTCTCCTTCGGTCTCCCGCTGCTGGCGTCGCTGTCCGGCGGCCACACCGACAAGAAGAAGCCCCGCGGCATCATCCTCACGCCGACGCGTGAGCTCGCGATGCAGGTCGCGGACGCGCTTCAGCCGTACGGCGACGTACTCGGCCTGAAGATGAAGGTCGTCTGCGGCGGTACGTCCATGAGCAACCAGATGTACGCCCTGGAGCGCGGCGTCGACGTCCTCGTCGCCACCCCGGGCCGGCTGCGCGACCTCATCAACCGCGGCGCCTGCTCGCTCGAGAACGTCCAGGTCGCCGTACTCGACGAGGCCGACCAGATGTCCGACCTGGGCTTCCTGCCCGAGGTCACCGAGCTGCTCGACCAGATCCCGGGCGGCGGCCAGCGCATGCTGTTCTCGGCCACGATGGAGAACGAGATCTCCACGCTGGTCAAGCGCTACCTGAGCAACCCGGTCACGCACGAGGTCGACAGCGCCCAGGGCAACGTCACGACCATGACGCACCACATCCTCATCGTGAAGCCCAAGGACAAGGCGCCGGTCACCTCCGCGATCGCCTCCCGCAAGGGCCGCACGATCATCTTCGTCCGCACCCAGCTGGGCGCCGACCGCATCGCCGAGCAGCTCTGCGAGTCCGGCGTGAAGGCCGACGCGCTGCACGGCGGCATGACGCAGGGTGCACGTACCCGCGTACTCGAGGACTTCAAGAAGGGCCACGTCAACGCGCTCGTCGCGACCGACGTCGCCGCCCGCGGTATCCACGTCGACGGCATCGACCTGGTCCTGAACGTGGACCCGGCCGGCGACCACAAGGACTACCTGCACCGCTCCGGCCGTACGGCCCGCGCGGGGCGCAGCGGCACCGTCGTATCCCTCTCGCTGCCGCACCAGCGCCGCCAGATCTTCCGGCTGATGGAGGACGCGGGCGTCGACGCCTCGCGTCACATCATCAACTCCGGTACGGCCTTCGAGCCCGAGGTCGCCGAGATCACCGGCGCCCGCTCGATGACCGAGGTCCAGGCCGAGTCCGCGGGCAACGCGGCGCAGCAGGCCGAGCGTGAGGTCACGAGCCTCACGAAGGAGCTGGAGCGCGCGCAGCGTCGTGCCGTCGAGCTGCGTGGCGAGGCCGACCGCCTGGTGGCCCGTGCCGCGCGCGAGCGGGGCGACGACCCCGAGGCCGCGCTGGCCGAGGCCGCCCTCGTGGTGGAGGCAGCCGCTGCCGAGGCCGCGGTGGCGGAGCAGGCGGCAGTCGCCGCGGCGCCGGTGCGCGAGGAGCGTCCGCGCCGTGACGACCGTGGCAACTACGACCGCCGCGAGCGTCCCTCGGGCAACTCGGGCGGCTTCAACCGTGACCGTGGCGGTGACCGTGGTGGCTTCCGCCGTGACGACCGTCCCTCGGGCAACTCGGGCGGCTTCCGTCGCGACGACCGCCGTGACGACCGTCCCTCCGGCGGCTTCCGTCGTGACGACCGTCCGTCCGGTGGCTCGGGCAGCTCCGGCGGCTTCAACCGTGACCGTCGTGACGACCGCGGTGGCCGTTCCTTCGAGCGTCGTGACGAGCGTCCCTCGGGCAACTCGGGCGGCTTCCGTCGCGACGACCGCCCTTCGGGTAACTCGGGTGGGTTCAACCGTGACCGTCGTGACGAGCGTCCCTCGGGTAACTCCGGCGGCTTCCGTCGCGACGAGCGTCCGTCGGGTGGTTCGGCCGGCTCGGGCAGCTCCGGTGGCTTCAACCGCGACCGTCGTGACGAGCGTCCGTCCACCCACCGTGGCAGCGACCGTCCCTTCAACCGTGACCGTCAGGGCGACCGTCCCACCGGCGGCTTCCGCTCCGGCGGCCCCGACCGCCCGACCGGCCGTCGCGACGACCACCGCGGCGGCACCGGCACCGGCACCGCCACCGGTTCCTTCGGCCGCCGCGACGACAAGCCGCGCTGGAAGCGCAACGGCTGACGCCGGGCAGTAAGCATCTGGACAGAGCGCCGTGGTCCCCCGTTCCGGGTGGGCCACGGCGCTCTGTCGTGCGGCCGCTTGGAAAACGCTCTCCCCAGTGCTTTCGAACTGGCTGTAAGATCAGCGGACTTCTGAGGGGGATGCGACGGCCGGGGCCGGGGACATCTGATGCGGGGCCCGCTTCCTCTCGTGGCTTCTGGGGAGGGTTCGCCTTGATTCGTCATGCCTTCGTACGTCACGCGCGCGTCAGACGCGTCGCCGTCGTCGTGGCGGCATCCGCGGTGCTCGCGGGCGGGTTGAGCCCGTTGCTGCCGGTCGCTTCGGCGACGGACGCGGCGCAGGAGACGGTGGTACCGGCGACGCTCCAGAGCGGCTATACGCGGGCGAGCCTCTTCAACTCCGACGAGACCTACGGCGGGGACGGGGCGGGCAGCCAGGGCGTCTTCCACCGGCTCTACGACCCCTTCCGGCTGGTGTGGACGCGGTACTCGGACGGCAAGTCCTTCGAGGTGCCTGCGGCTTCCACGGGTCTGGCCATCGACGACGGGACGGGCAGTGACGTCGCGGCGTTCCGTTACCAGGACGGTCACGTCGACCTGTGGAACGCCGTCGACGGAACGATGAGTACCCTGCAGATCCCCGAGGGGCACAGCGTTTGGTCCGGGGCCTACGGCGACATCGTCGTCACCTTCGAGACGGTCACCGCCGAGGACGGGACCACCACGCGGGTCAACCACCTGTTGAGCGCGGGCCCCGATGGGACCACCCGTGACGTGGTCGTCTCGGGCATCCCCGCGGAGCTCAAGCTCGGAGCCCCGTTGCGTGGTGACGCCACGGGGCTCATCTTCAACGGCGCGGTCGACGGAACCATCCGCTCGGTGGCCATCGACCCGCAGACCGGCCAGGTCCAGAGCTGGACCCAGACCCGGCCCAGCGGCACTGCCTACACCGAGCTGTCGCCCGACTACCTGGTCCAGTACGGGGGCCGGTCCGCCTCGAAGGTGTACGTCTACTCCCGTGCCGACCTCTCGGCAGCCCCCGTCGAGGTGACCCTGGACGGTACCGACGGCGTGTACCCCGCCGACGACCTCTCGGTGGTCGGCGACTGGCTCGTCCACCGGCCCGCCGGCGGCGTCAAGGTGACCGCCGTTCCGATCAAGGGCGGCGACCCGATCACCCTGCTCACCTCCTCCAACGACGGCATATCCGCCTCACCGTCCGGCAACGCCGTCGTCATCGGCCGTACCAGCGCCGACGTCGACGACTGGGGCATCCAGCGCATCCACGCCGACGAGGACGGCACGCCCGTCGTCACGCAGATCAAGGCGCTGCCGAAACCGGCGTACAAGATTCAAGGTCTCGCGCTGGACCAGGGGCGGCTCCTGGTCGCCGACGAGAGCTGGGCCGGGTACCGGGACACCTATGTCCGGACCGTCACCGCGACCGGCACGCCCCAGGTCGGTGCGCGCTCCTCGTACGACGGGACCGACCTGGTGCTGTACGACTGTCCCTCGGCGGAGGGCGGTTGCCGGGTCTACGGCACCGCGGACAACCGTGCCGTCTGGCTGTCGCAGTACTCGGCCGCATACGACCGTCTCCAGGTCAACGGGCCTGCCCAGTACGGATTCTGGGAGCTCGATGTCCCTGCCGGCGGGCAGATCACCGACGTGTCCGGCCAATACGTGATCCACACGACCGCGACCCGGCAGAACGTCTACAAGATCGGTGGCAGCGACACCCCGGCCATCACCCGCACCCCAGGCGCCGCAGCCCTCTCCGGCGACATTCTCTGGACAGCCGGCACGACCCCCGGCACCGTCACCGCGTACGACCTGACGACGAAGAAGACCACCGAGACCGTCACCACCGACGCCGGGTGCGCTCCCACCGAGCTCCAGGCGCTCGGCCGCTATCTCTACTGGACCTGCGACGGCAGGGCGGGCGTCTACGACCGTACGGCGAAGAAGTCCGTGCCCGTGCCGACGGGCGAGGCGAAGCTCGGCGACGGGTACGTCGTCACGCACGACAAGCAGGCCGGGAAGCTGACGCTCACCACGGTCACCGACGGGACGCCGGCGAGCCGGGTCATCGCCGACCTGCCCGACACCGGCGTCTCACAGCGCGATGTGCGCTGGACCGTGGACGAGTCCGGGGCGAACGCCGCGTACGTCGACGACCAGGAGCAGGTGCACCTCGTGCCGTCCGGGGTGCCGCAACAGCCGCTGCGGCTGCTCGGTCCGGCGCAGAACGCGTCGTCCGTCGAGGTGCACGAGATCGACACGACGCGGGACACGCTGACCACCGTGCTGCTCTCGAAGCCGTCCGCGAGCTGGCGGCTGACGGTGCGGAACCCCACGACCGGCAAGATCGTCGACACCCAGGACGGCGGCGCGGCGCGCGGCGAGCTGACCGTCGGGTGGGCCGGCGACGACCCGACGGTGGGCGGGGACGTGTTCCTGCCGAACGGCAAGTACGACTGGACGCTGTCCGTCTCGCCCGCGGACGGGGTCGGCGGGCCGCTGGAGGTAAAGGGCTCCGTAAGGCTGGAGAAGGGCAGTCCGGTGCTCCACGACCATCTCGGTGGTGACGCCGTCGGTGACCTGCTCACCCTCAACTCCTCGGGCGGCCTGACCTTCCAGCAGGGCACGGGCAAGGGCACGTTCTCCGGGAAGGTCACCGGCACGGGCTGGGCGACGAGCGTCAAGGCGGTGCCGTTCGGCGACCTGAGCGGCGACCGCTGCAACGACGTCCTGGTACGGCTGAGCAGCGGGGCCCTGCGCCTGTACAAGCCGGGCTGCGGTGCGGCGCTGAAGCCGTCGACGTCGTACACGACGTTCGGGACCAGCGGCTGGAACCAGTACGACGTACTGACCTCGCCCGGCGACGTCACCAAGGACGGCCGCCCCGACCTGATCGCCCGCAACACGGCCACCGGCGCGGTCTACCTCTACAAGGGCACCAGCACGGGCAAGCTGTCCGCCCGCGTGAAGCTGTACGACAACTGGAAGACGTACAAGAAGGTCGTGGGCGCCGGTGACCTGAACGGCGACGGCATCGGCGACCTGATCGCCCAGGACAAGTCCAACAACCTGTACCGCTACTACGGCAAGGGCAACGGCACCTTCGCCGCCCGCGTGAAGGTCTCCGCCAACTGGGGCGCTTCCTACAACGCGGTCGTCGGGGTCGGTGACATCACCGGCGACGGCAAGGCCGACCTCGTCGCACGCGACACCGCGGGCAACCTGTACCGCCAGAACGGCACAGGTAAGGGCTCGTTCGCCGCGCGCGTGAAGATCGCCACCGGCTGGCAGGGCTACAAGGGGATCTTCTAGGCGCAGTTTTCGGCCACGGTATGACGCATGTCGCGCCCCCAGCGAGGGAATCGCTGGGGGCATGACAAACTCCGCGCAATCCGCGCGTGACGCCGGAGCGAGTGGGCTTTCGGACGAAGAACGGCTTGCCCAGCTCGGCTACACGCAGGTTCTCGCCCGCCGCATGTCGGCGTTCTCCAACTACGCGGTCTCCTTCACGATCATCTCGGTCCTGTCGGGCTGCCTGACGCTGTATCTGTTCGGCATGAACACCGGCGGCCCCGCCGTGATCACCTGGGGCTGGGTCGCCGTCGGCCTGATGACGCTGTTCGTCGGCCTCGCGATGGCCGAGATCTGTTCGGCGTACCCGACGTCCGCGGGCCTGTACTTCTGGGCCCACCGCCTCGCCCCGCCCCGTACGGCCGCCGCCTGGGCCTGGTTCACGGGCTGGTTCAACGTCCTCGGCCAGGTGGCGGTGACCGCCGGCATCGACTTCGGCGCGGCGTCCTTCCTGGGCGCCTACCTGAACCTCCAGTTCGACTTCGAGGTCACCCCCGGCCGCACCGTGCTCCTCTTCGCCGGAATCCTGGTCCTGCACGGCCTGTTGAACACCTTCGGGGTCCGCATCGTCGGCCTTCTCAACAACGTCAGCGTGTGGTGGCACGTGCTGGGCGTGGTGGTCATCGTCGGCGCGCTGACCTTCGTACCGGACGAACACCAGTCCGCCTCCTTCGTGTTCACGGAGTTCGTGAACAACACGGGCTGGGGCAGCGGCGTGTACGTCGTCGCCCTCGGCCTGCTGATGGCGCAGTACACCTTCACCGGCTACGACGCCTCCGCCCACATGACGGAGGAGACACACGACGCGTCGACGGCCGGCCCCAAGGGAATCGTCCGCTCGATCTGGACCTCGTGGATAGCCGGCTTCGTACTCCTCCTCGGCTTCACCTTCGCGATCCAGTCGTACGACGGTGCCCTCGGGTCGCCGACGGGGGTGCCGCCGGCCCAGATCCTGCTCGACGCGCTGGGCGCGACCAGCGGCAAACTGCTCCTGCTCGTGGTGATCGGCGCGCAGCTGTTCTGCGGTATGGCGTCGGTCACGGCCAACTCCCGCATGATCTACGCCTTTTCCCGCGACGGCGCGCTGCCCTTCTCGCACCTCTGGCACACCGTGAACCCGCGCACACGGACGCCGGTCGCGGCGGTCTGGCTGGCCGCACTGGGCGCCCTGGTCCTCGGCCTGCCGTACCTGATCAACGTCACGGCGTACGCGGCGGTGACCTCCATCGCCGTCATCGGCCTCTACATCGCGTACGTCATCCCCACCCTGCTGCGGATCCGCAAGGGCGAGGCCTTCGAACGCGGCCCCTGGCACCTGGGCCGCTGGTCCCGCCCGATCGGCATCGTCTCGGTCCTCTGGGTGGTCGCCATCACGATCCTCTTCATGCTCCCCCAGGTCTCCCCGGTCACCTGGGAAACCTTCAACTACGCCCCGGTCGCCGTCCTCGTCGTCCTCGGCTTCGCCACGACCTGGTGGCTGGCCTCGGCCCGCCACTGGTTCCTCAACCCCGCCCACGAACGCACCCTCGCCCGCGAAGCGGCCCGCAAGGCCCCGCCCGAATCGGTCGATCCGTAACCTTGTGCGCTGTTGATCCCCAGCCGCGTGCGCTTTTGGCGCGGCCGGGCCCCCGATACCCGATCGGAGTCCCGGCCACGTCCGGCTATGCTCGGGGATGCATCGCCACAGGATCCCCAACCGGATCCCCGTGGACCGATGCGTGGACCCTTAGCTCAATTGGCAGAGCAGTGGACTTTTAATCCATTGGTTGTGGGTTCGAGTCCCACAGGGTCTACGGATGCGGGGGAGGGGAAACCCCTTCTGACCTGCAGCGCAGCGCTCGGGTCGACTTCGGTCGGCTCGGGCGCTGCGGCGTTTTCGGGGGTCTGCGTGAGCGATGCGTGAGCGGATGTTCGGCGGATACGCGTGGGAGGCTTCGCAGCGACGCGTTGAGAAGCCTCCCTGCCCAAGATCTAGTCCCTCTCGATGACGAACAGCACCGTCAGGATGTGCTCTGCTGTTCCCAGCAGACAACGAGCCATGGACAAGTCGCCTGCCGAAGCGTGCTTGATCGCCTGGGCGCGCGCAGTTGCCAACGTTTGCAGGGCGATGATGTTGTCCACCAGGGTGCACGTCATCTTCGCTTCGTCCTTGTGCCCACGCATGATGTAGCGAATCCGCACGGCGCGGGTGAGCCGGCCGTTGGGCGACCGCCATTCCTTCTCAGGGCGCCCCGACGTGGGCAGCCACTTCTCAACCTCGCTGTCCGGGGCAGCCGCGCGGATAGCCCTGTCGATGGATTCCACAGCGCACTGGGCGGCCATCTCGGCAGCAGCCGGTGGGGCCTGGCGGATGACATGCCACCCGCCCTCAAGCATCTCCACGACCTTTGTGTCGATGGACGTCAGCGCTCTGCGGAGGTCTTCCAGTACATCGAGACGGCCAGCCTGCTGAGGGGAGAGTAGATCGTCGACGCGGTCGGCGACTTCCATCTCTAGGTCGGCGTCGTCCAGAACAGTCTCAGAGCTGAGCGCGTCTGCTCCCAGCAGCCCGTTCACTCCCAGACCAGTGTGTAGGGAGGAGTCGAGCTCAAAGCGCGTCGGACTGTCTCCGAGGCTGCCCACGTAGTCCCGGTACAACGACAAAGGGCGGCTGCTGATCTCCGACAGCAGGCCGCGGCCGGAGTCCATCCGCGCCAGCCAGTCCGTCATATACACCTGGCGGCGGACCGTGAGACCGAGGCTCTTGCGGAACTCCTCCGTAGCCCACACCGGGGGCATCGGTACTTTGAAGACGGGGCCCTTGATGATCTCGCCTATGACGCTCTCGATCTGAAGAGACGTCCGCCAAGCAGACAAGGTGCCCGGTCCGACGGCCGACTCGCTGAGCGCGGCCGTCGCCTTCAGGTACTTGAGATGTTCCCTCCCGGCCAGCTGGTCCATCGAGCGCAGTCCTGCGGCATATCCCGTAAGGGCGCTCGGGAACATGTTCTTCTGGACGTCGGCCAGGAGCTTCCTGGTACCCAGCAGGTCTTGGCCCTGCAGCCATTTCGCGGCCTGGAACGCCGGCCCTGCCTGCAGCTGGCGGAAGAGATCGCCGTAAATCCTGCTGGTATCGATGATCTTTGCGACGGCGGCCACTGCCGTGTCAGGACTCGTCGATACCGGCTCGACTTCGTTGCCGGTGCCGGGCACTTCGTCGTCTTCACCATCGTCTGCGGTGCCATGTACGGCCATCAGAGTCCCCTCCCCTGATCACACACTGCGATCTACGGAGGATACGCGCCCCATCCGGACTGTTCAGAGCATTGCGCTCATCCGGTAACAGGTGCGAACGGCTGCTGCCTCAGGCGTGCGCAAGGAGCCAGCCGACCGCACCCTGCTCGCCTCCGCGTCACAAGACCGTAGGGCCAGGCTGTGGGATCCGGCCACCGGCACCCAACCTGCCTAGTTGGTGCCGTTTCGAAGGCGGCGCGGGACCAACGCAGCCGCTTTCTCCGCGATCTCACGGTCCAGCTCCGGGAGCAGGCTCGTATACGTGTCAGACGTCAGCGTGATGGTGGAGTGCCGCAGTGTCTCCTTCACCGTGTGGATGTCGCCGCCACCTCCGTGCGTGAGCGTCGCGGTGACGTGGCGTAGGTCCCGCAGGGTGATGGGCGGCAGGTCGGTTGTGGCGAGGATGCGGCGGAAGGTCTCGGAGACGGTTCCAGGGTGCAGCCAGGAGCCGTCCTCCTTGGTGAAGACCTTGCCCGTGTCCTGCCAGGCATCGTCCCACTGAGCGCGCTCCTTCTCCTGGCGGGCTTTGTGGTCGCGCAGTTCGGAGATGGTCGTGCTGTCGAGCGCGATCGTGTTCGCGCTGCCGTCCGTCTTCGGCTCCGACTCGTAGATGTCCCAGCCGTCGACCACGATCTCCTTGGCGGGCGTGATGAGGCCAACGTCGAGGTCGATCTCGTGCCAGTCCTGGCCGACCGCCTCGCCGCGCCGGAGGCCACGGGTGCCCATGAGGTGGAGGATCGCGTACAGGCGGTCGCCCTCGGCCGCGTCGAGGAAGGCGCCGAACTGCTGCGGGGTCCAGACCATCACCGGGCCGGGGATCTGACCGGTCTCTCGCCACCGCCGGACGCGTTCATCGGTCCACAGGAGGGGCTTCGGGCGCCTGCCGGACTCCAACTCGACGTGGGACGCCGGGTTGAAGGTGATCAGCTGCTGGGCGATCGCGGAGTTCAGGGCCGCGCGTAGGGTGCGGCGGATCGCCTGACGGGTGGCCGGGCCGGTGATCTTCCGGAACGGTTTCATCTCTGCCAGTTTGGCTCGTTCGGGGGCGAGCCGCTTCCGCTCCGCCCCGACAGGGCGACCGGGCGTGCTCGGCTTGCAGCGGGCGATCTGCTCGCGGCGGGCCTCGTTCTCGGCTGAGATCACCTCGTTGTCGTCGGCTATCGCGTCGAACATCTCCACCAGGTGGCCGACGTTGAGCCGGTCGAGGCGTACGTGGCCGATGCGCGGCTTCAAGTGGACGCGGATGTGGGAGGCGTAGGCGTTGAGCGTGGTCTTGCGTCGCTTCTTCGCGGCGAACCACTGGTCCAGCCACTCGCCGACGGTGAGGTTGCCGCGGAGGGCCAGGCCCGCCCTCAGACGGCGCCGGGTCTCCTCGATGGCTGGGAGCGGCGCCTTCTCGACCGCGACCTTCTCCAGCATGTCGACGAGGCGCCGGAGGCTGTCGGAGTCGTCCTTCTCTGCCAGCGCCAGCAGGGAACGGACGTGGTCGAGGTCCGTCTGCGCGGCCTTGAGGGACTCGTAGCCGGCGCGGCTGAAGGAGCGGCGGGCGCCGTCTTCGGTCGGCGGGAGTTCCTGGCGTATCGAGTACGAGCCGTGCTTGCGGCTGGAGAGCTTGGGGCAGTTCTTGCCGAGCGGTTTGCCGGTCTTGGGGTCACGGCAGTAGCAGCGGCGGTGGGTGGATCCCTTCAAAGGCGTTCCTCCGGGGTGGTGTTGGGGCTGGGTTCGGGTGGGTCGACGTCGCCCAGGGCGGGTGGCAGGTGGGGTGGGGTGGCGCCTTCGTCGCGGATGTCGCGGCGGAGGTAGCGGAGGTTGTACTTGGCGGAGGTGGCCTCGTCGGCGTACTTGGTCCGCCTGCGCTCGGCTTCTTCCTGCTGGGCGCGGTTGGTCGCCGTCTTGACTGCGAACCTTGCCCGTTCTTCCTCTTCGAGGGCGGCCAGGGCGGTCCGTACGAGACTGGCGTGCGCTTCGAAGTCGGGGACCAGCCCCGCGTCGTACAAGGGCATGTCCTCGTCGCCGGTGAAGCGCCGCAGGGCGTCCCAGGTGGGCACGAGGCCCTGGAAGGGGAGCTCCTGGGTCCTCTCGACGTAGCCGACCGGGAAGATCAGGCAGACCGGGTACGTCTCCAGGGCGGCGGCCAGGACCATGACGTCCACCAGGGGAAGGCTGGCCCGGCGACCGGACTCCATGTTGGCGATGACGTTGCGAGGGATGGGATGCCCGAGCTGCTCGCACTGGTCCGCCAAGTCCTGTGCGCTCCACCCCATCTCCTTTCTTCTCCGCCGGACTTCGCCGGCGACGTTGGCCTGGACCCGGTCCGCCCACTCCGGGACGTCGTCCTCATCAGCATCCACACTGCGTTGTGTCATGGAGACACATTAGCTTGGCCATCCTGGTAGGTAGATGCCTGGAGCCGGACGTGACGGTCACGTTCGCCGAGGGCTGTACTGAAAGGGGCGCGCTGTATGCGCGAAGACGCGACGGCCGGACGGATGACGGGCTCGAAGGGGATGAGCCGGGATGAGCTGCTTGCCCTCCCTGTGTCGGTTGACCTGGAAACAGGCAACCGCGCTCTGGGGCTCGGGCGGAGCAAGGGGTACGAGCTGGCGAAGCGGGGCGAGTACCCGTGCAAGGTGCTGAGGCTCGGCAACGCCTACCGGGTCGTGACCGCGGATCTGCTCGATCTGCTGGGCCTGGCGGCGTGATGGGGCGGCAGACTAGCAAACCGTTCTGCGCTGAGCTGACACAGAAGCGCTGGACTGTTGCCGGGTGCGGACGTACCGTCCGTGTTCCCTCGCGATGGCCTGGTGCCCGCGAGAAGGGGGCGGGTCCCCGGCGATGCAACGCCGGAGACCCCAGCAACCCCGACCGGCCCTGGAAGAACCAACCCGGCGGCAAGGGCGCACAAGCCCGCCACCGCCAGACGAGGAGCTGCCCCGTGGAACATGCGGGAGCCGAGCCCTATTCCGACTCCGACAAGCCCTCGTGGCCGCCCGTCACCCTCCCCGGCAAACTCGGCCACCACGCCGGTGAAGCCCCGATGTCCGCCAACGACGTTGCGCCTGACGCCACTTCGGCGGATCAGCCCGCCGAGGAGGCTGCGCCGGATCCGGAGCCGACCCATGGCTCGGCGTTGCTGGACGAACTGCGTGCGCGGATAGCCAAGTTCGTGATCCTGCCCTCGCCGGAGGCACTGGACGCGGTCACGCTGTGGGCGGCGGCGACACATCTGCAGCCCGCATGGCAGCACGCGCCCCGCCTGGCGGTGGTGGGGCCGGCGAAACGGTGCGGCAAGTCACGGCTGCTGGACGTGCTGACCGAGACGGTCCACGAGCCGATGCTCACCATCAACACCACCCCGGCTGCGGTCTTCCGGTCGATCACCGAGGAGCCGCCCACGCTCCTGGTGGACGAGGCGGACACCATTTTCGGCACGCCGAAGCAGGCGGAGAAGAACGAGGAGATGCGCGGCCTGCTCAACGCCGGCCACCAGCGCAACCGGTACGTCACCCGGGTCGTCGGCAACGACCACACCCCGCACCGGTTCGCCACGTTCGCCATGGCCGCGCTCGCGGGCATCGGTGACCTGCCCGACACGATCATGGACCGGTCGATCGTGGTCCGCATGCGCCGTCGCGCCCAGGGGGAGCACGTCAAGCCCTTCCGCTCCCGCCGCGACATCCCCGGGCTCCATGAACTGCGGGACCGCATCGCCGCATGGGCCCGGCCGTTGCTGGACGAGGCGGCGGAGGTGGAACCGGCCCTGCCGGTGGAGGACCGGGCCGCCGACACCTGGGAACCCTTGGTCATCATCGCCGACCTCGCTGCCGGGTCCTGGCCCCGTCGGGCCCGTACGGCGTGTGCGCGGATGGTGGCCGCAGAGGTCGAGGCGGAGGAGGAGCGGCCCGGCGGAGCCCGGATTCTCGCCGACATCCGCAGGGTCTTCGCCGCCCAGCGCGAGGTGGACAGCCTCTCCACGGACGAGCTGCTGTACCACCTGCGCCAGGATGTCGAGGCGCCGTGGGCGGAGTGGGGGCGCAACGGGCTGGATGCCCGCGAACTGGCGAGGATGCTGGGCCCGTACGTCATCAAGCCCGGCAACGTCCGTCTCGTCGACGGGACCCAGCGCAAGGGCTACATGCGCAACAAGTTCCTCGACGCGTGGCGGCGCTACTGCCCCGCCGTCCACCCGGTGGACGCCGAGCCCGTCGCCCCCGCCTCGGGCTGAGCCCCGCACCCCCGGGTGACCGTCCCTGCCGTCCCTGCCGTGATCTTGCAGGTCAAGCGGCATGCAGACAAGACGGCAACCGGGGCCAAGACGGCAACGTGATCCTGATGAGCGCGCTGCCTGGCCGGGACCACGTCCCGATCCGTCTTGTGCCGTCCCGTGCGTCCCCGCCGTATCGCCGCAGGCCAGGGCGGCAGTCGCCGGAACGGCACCACACCACTACGCCGTCCCGGCCGAACAGGTCGGAGAACGTCTCCGGCATCGGCCGGGACGGCAGACCGAACCCCATGCCGTACCTGTCCTGACCTGCGCTTGCAACGGCCAAGACGGCAAAGACGGACCACACAGCCAACGCCCAGGAGCACCCCGCTTGACCAAGCTCTCCACCTCCAGCCGCCAGGACAACCGCCTCGACGAGGGACGGCCGATGCTGACCAAGCAGGCTGCCGAGCGATTCACGCTCATCGCAGCGGGCGTGGTCATCGTGGCCCTCACGGCCGGCGGGTTCTGGCTCTCGTACGCGCATCTCGCCGAGGTCGCCGGACAACACGGCCTCAAGAGCTCCCCGGCCCGCCAGTGGGCCTGGCCGGCGACCCTGGACGCGTTCATCGTCGCGGGCGAACTGCTCATGCTCCGCGCGGGCCTGCGCCGGGTGACCGACAAGGGGGCGATCGCTCTCACGGCCACCGGATCGGTCGGCTCCATCGCGCTCAACGTGGCCGGTGTCAGCGGCACGGGTGGCACCGGCGCCGTGCCCCTGCTCGACTACGTGGTCGCCGCAGTTCCCCCGACCGCCGCGCTGCTGGCCTTCGGTGTCTTGATGCGGCAGATCCACCAGCTCGTCGATCAACCCGCAGGCCATGCGGACACCCCTTCCGTACAGCCCGCCGACATGGTGGCGATCACGTCCGCCGGGCCGCCGGAACCACCGGTCCGGGTTTCGGAGAGCAAGCCGCGCGGTGGCCGTCCTGCGAGCGCCACGGTTGAGGAACTTGTGGAGATCGGCCGGATCGCTATCGCTGAGCACGGCACGCTCAGCCGGTCCCTTCTCCGGAAGGCCGTCAAGGACAGGGACTTGACGATCGGCAGTGAGCGGCAGACCGAGGTGATGGAGATCCTCCGGCCCGAAATCGAAGCTGCTGGATCAGGTCCGGACAGCGACTGACCGGAATCCCTACGGGGTGGCCGGAACCGCTTCCGGTCACCCCTGCCCGTCGGCCACCGCCCCACCCGCCCTCCGTTTATGCACACCTGTGGATGGGGCCCCGATCACCAACACCCTGCTGACCCCGCCCCTGCGCCCCACCTGCCCTCGCGACCACTTCCGGAGAACCGCTCGTGACGCACCACCCGGACCACCCCGACCGCACTCCCGACGATCCCCTGCCTCAGGTGAAGTCCCCTACGCTGCTGGGGCGTTTGCGGCAGGCGTTGGGACGGGCTGCCCCTGGCGGAGCCAGTAGTACCCCGAGTCCGACTCATGGCCGGTCTTCGGGGGTCTCCGCCCCGGGGGGTGCGGAGACGGCCCGGCGCCAGGGGGCGCCGGGCCAGGGGGTCGGGGCCGAGGGCGGCTCCGACCTGGACACGCTTCACTCCGTCCAGCAAGCCGTCCTGCGCCTCGCAGACAGCCCAGCCGTCACCGCCGGCGAGCCTGCTGCGCAGAGCATCCAGCCCACGATCCGCCGCTTCACCGGCGCCAAGCGAGTCGTACGAGTCGGCCCTCTACGCTTCACCGGCGACGAGCACACCCAGCTCCAGGAGACCGCTGCCGAGCACGGGTACAAGGGCGACTCAGGCTTCGCCGCCGACATCGTCCTCGCCTTCGTCACCGGCCGGTTCACCGCCAACCTGCCCCTGTCCGAGGACCGCCGCCGCACCCACATGTTCCGCGCCCAGGTCCTGCGCCAGCTCAACCGGATTGGCGTCAACGTCAACCAGATCGCCCGGGCCCTCAACAGCGACCACACCCCACCCGACATACGTCAGCGCCTGGACGAACTCCACGGCCTGCTGGAGCTGATCGCCGAGGCCCTGCGCGAGCCTGCCGACCCGCGGGAGGTCTGACCAGCGTGATCGCCGCCATCAAGCCCGCCGGGACTAACACCCGGGGACTGCTCGCATACCTGTACGGTCGCGGAACCCACGACGAGCACTTCGACCCGCACATCGTGGCGGGTTTCGCGATGCTCGGCATGCCCGACCCCGGCCGCGACGAGAACGCCACCCTCACCGAACTCGGCCACTACCTCGACGAGCCGGTCTCCTTGCGCAACAGCGAGTTCGGCAAGAAGGTCACCGACCACGTCTGGCACTGCCCTGTCCGTGCCGCCCCCGAGGACCGCCACCTCTCCGATGCCGAGTGGGGCGAGATCGCCCTGCGCATCGTCCAGGCCGCCGGCATTGCCCCGGCCGGTGACGACCTGGGCTGCCGCTGGATCGCCGTACGCCATGCCGACGACCACATCCACATCCTCGCCACCACCGTCCGCGAAGACGGACGGCGTCCCAAGTTCCACGGCAGCGGCCTCCGCGTCGGTGACGCCTGCCGTGAGATTGAGAAGGACTATGGGCTGCGCCGGTTGAAGAAGGGTGACCGCACCGCCGCCCGGCGCCCCACTCAGGCTGAGATGCACAAGGCCGAACGCCTCGGCTGGGAAGAGCCCAGCCCCGAGTGGCTCCAGGACCGCGTCCGCGCGGCCATCCCCCACGTGACCAACGCCGAGGAATTCATCGCCTACCTCGAAGCCGGCGGCATCGAGGTCCAGGTCCGGCGCGGCCCGTCAGGAGACCTCCTCGGCTACGCCGCCGGCCGCCCCGGCGACGTCAACGAGGCCGGCGAGCAGATCTACCACCCCGGAAGCAAGATCTCTCCCGACCTCTCCCTGCCCAAAATCAAGGCCCGCCTCGAATCCAGCCGGCCCGAAGAACACCCCACCGCCCGCCGCAACCACCCCAGCACCCCCTGGCACCAAGCCGCCGACGCTCTCGACACCCTCCACACCGACCTCGCCAACGACAGCCACGCACAGGCCCACATCACCGCCCTCGGAGAACTGCTCGAAGTCACCGCCCAGAAGGCACCCGCCCATCTACGCGCCGAACTCCAAGCCGCCTCGAAGGCGTTCGCCCGAGCCCAACGGTCCCAGGTCCGGGCGGAAGACCGAGCCGCCCACGCCCTGCGCCGCGCGGCACGCGACATCGTGCACACCGCCACCGGACCCGACGGCAGCGCCTTGGCCGCCCTGGTCGCGGCCCTCGTCTGGGCCGCCATCGTCGCCGGGCGCTGGCACGAAGCGAAGAACCACGCCCACCAGGCCGACGCCGCCCGCCAGGCCGTCCAGCACCTCCAGGCAGCTGGCGACCGCGCGCTCGCCCCGACACTCGCTGAACTCACAGCCCGCCCACCCAAGGAGGAAGCCCGCCGAGTTCTGGCCAGCGACGTACGAGCAGCCGTCCCCGACCACGCCGAGCGAATCCTCGCCGACCCGGCCTGGCCTGCGCTCGCCACCGTCCTCGTCGACGCCGAAGCCCGTGGCCACCAACCCCACCAGCTCCTCAAGGAAGCCGCTGCCCAGCGCGAGTTGACCACCGCCCGCCAACCCGCCCGCGTCCTCATCACCCGCATCCAGCACACCGGCCGAAACCCGGCACCCAACCGCCGTGCCGAAGCCGCCCGCCGACGCTCGACTATTGCAAGCTCGACGCTTGTCCAGCAGAGCCGGGGGCCCCAGCCTTCACCGGTAGCGGCGACAACTGCTGAACAGCGGCATCAACAGCGTCGGTAGGCGGGAAACGTTTCGTTTGCCGAGCCGGCACTGCCAAGCCGGGATAGCGCCCTCGCCTTTCGCGGTGGCGAGGCACGAGCGCGTCCTGCGGCTTGTCCGCGCTATGCGGCTTCGGCTTCATGTGGAACGGCTGAAACATCGGCCCGTGCACTGGGCAACAGCGCGGCCCAGGCCAGGACCTTGACCAAGTGCTCGGCCAGCAGACCGACGTGGGGATCAGGCTGGACAAGCGCGGTCGCTTGGCCGCGATCGCCGCGTTCCGCCGCCCATTCGTGGTCGAGGACGGTGAAGTCGTCGTCTATCCAGATGACTGGCGCGTCGCCGAGCCAGGTGTCGACGTGATCGCGCTTCCACAGATACCCGTTGGGGTGGCTGCTGGTGATCTGCGGGCGCGGGAGGTCGACGAACGGCAGGGGTGGGAGGCCGAGGAGCGGGCCGATCAGAGTGGCGGCGTCGTGGCGCCAGCTGGTGCACCAGACGGGGGTGACCAGGCCGGTCCGGATTACCTGCATGAGCAAGGGGCCATGTGCAGGGTTGAGCCAGATGGTGACCAGGTCGTCAGCGCTCCGGTCAGCGGGCACGACTTCGTGCCGGTTGTGGGTTGTCGGACTGGCCCCTTCGGCGTCCGGAAAAGGTATGAGGACGCCGTCGACGTCGAGCAGGAGGTAGGGCGGGCGCATCGGATTCTCCCAGGGGAGCGGGGTGGGGGTCAGAGCTTGCGCGCGGTGATCAGCAGGGTGGTGGGCCAGCGGCCACCGTGGCGGGCGTCGTGGAACTCCTGGGCCGATGTGAGCCAGAGGCTGGCGCGGTCGAGGTGTCTCTCCCAGCGGTCGGCGTCGAAGTCCCAGCGGGCGATGGGCAGTCGGGTGCGGTCGGGGAGGGTGACGAAGTCGCGGCGAGGTCGGTCGTCGATGGTGGGGCGTAGGCCGCCGCGCTGAGGGTGGGGAACCGAGAAGGCGAGAGTGCGCCCGGGTTTGAGGTGCTGGGCGATTGCCGGGAGCAGCAACTCTGGGGCGACGAGACCGATGGCCCCGAAGACCGAATAGACGGCGTCGAACTGCTCATCAGAGGCTTGCAGGTAGTGCAGGGCGTGACCGGCCACGAAGGTGAGGTTATTTAGCCGGCCGTAGTGCGAGCGGGCTCGGCGGACCTGGAGGCCGACGAGGTCGACGCCGGTGACCTGGGCGCCGTAGCGGGTGGCGAGGTGGGCGGCGTTGTGGCCGGGGCCGCAGCCGAGTTCCAGCAGTCGCTCGTGGCGCAGGTCCGGGCCGAGGATTTCGGCGCCGGGTCCGCTGCCGGGCCGGGTTGTCCATTCCACCCGGGCGGGTACGGACAGCGGTTCGGCGGGGCTGGCCGTGGTGCGCTGGACGGCGTGGACGTACCAGGGGGATGCCTGGGCGAGCACGTCAGACCTCCAGGAGGTGGAGGACATCAGTGAGATGGCGGCGTACGGCCTTGATGTAGGCGGGGTCGGTGGCCGGGTCGTTGATCCAGCGGATGGACTGCTCCATGAACCACTCGACGGCCCACATGCGGTGCCAGCCCAGCGCCCACTGCTCGGCGGGCAACCCGCCGCGTTCGGTGAGGGCGTCGGGGGTGCCCCCTTCAGTGACGTAGGTGTCCAGGAAGACCCGCAGGCGTACGGGGTCGGGGGCGTCGAGGGTGCCGTGCCAGCTGGCGAGGTCGAGCAGGCCGGGGCCGGTGAAGGCGCGGGCGAAGTCCAGCAGCCGCCAGCCGTGCCGACCGATGTGGAGGCTGGTGGGGTGGAACTCGGAGTGCACCCAGCCGAAAGGAGCCACGGTCGCACCGGCCGAGCGCGCTTCAGCTGCCTGGGCGATCTGGTCGAGCGCGTCTTCGACGTCGGCCGCGTCCTGCCACCGGTCGGCCTTGCGGAGTCGGCCGAGGTGCTCCAGGGCTCGGCTCGGCAGGGTGCGCAGCCGTTCCTGATCCAGGACGGGCAGGGCGGAGGCGGTGCGGGTGCCGTGCAGGACGACGGCCGCGGCTGCGCCGTCGAGGTCGTCGGCCTCGCGAATCGGAGCGCCGAGGTCTTCCAGCAGCATCCCGAGCCAGCCGTCCAGCACTGCGGAGGCGCGAACGGCGGGCACCGGGACACCGAGAGTGTGGGCCAGCCGGAGGGCCTGGTCCTCGCCGTCGAACGGCCTCTTGGCGTACTTGAAGATGGCGGTGGCGCCGTCGGGGAAGGTCAGACGCTCGACGCCGGACATGGACCACACGCGCACCTCCTCGCGAACAGCGGTGGTCCGGCCGGCCAGGGTGAGCAGGTTGTCAAGAAGTTCGGTACTGGGGTTCGCGGTCACGTGGAGGCTCCAGGGAGTTGGTGGCGTCCGGGGCGGGCGAGAGGTGCCGGCCCACCCCGGAGCCAGGACGATGGTGCTACGCGGCAGGACTCACGCGGTGGGCGTAGACCTGCTCGATCCACCCGGACTTGAAGGCCGCGAGGTCGTCGCGGAAGGCGTTCATCGAGGCACCGTAGGGCGCCACGACGCCACCGCTCTGGTCGGGCACGGACTGGCAGCCGTGCACGAGCCGTCCGCCGAGGGCGGCGTGGGCCTTGATGGACTCGATGCGGCGGTGTTCGTTGAACCAGCCGCCGTGGTAGACCTCGTCGAGCATGCTGCCGGTCTCGTCGTCCAGGTCGAAGACGACGGAGGTGGCGGCGGGGAAGAACCAGCACGGGCCGACGTTGGAGATGTGTCCGTCCAACTCGACCTTGTTGAGCGCCATCAGCGTGGCCGCCTCGCGCAGCATCCGCAGGTGGTCGGCGGTGAACTGCGGCAGGCCGAGGGCGGGGAGGTGCTCGTCGCGGAAGAGGTACGCGTACACCTCGTAGGCGGTGGCGAGCACCCGAGCATCGTCCGAGGTGGACTTGGCGTGGGTCTTGATGAACTCCAGCGCGAGCTGCTCGACCGCGCTCGCGGTCGTCTCCTCCACGTCCAGGAGCTGGGACTTGACCAGCTCCCAGTCGGCGACGAGCCACGTGCTGGACTCGAAGCGGAAGAAGTACTCGGCGGGGTCGATGGTAATGCGCCGGCCGTCGATCTATATGCCGGGCAGGCGGCTCCAGCGCTCGTCGAACGCCTCGGGCAGTACGACCGTGATGGCCGCGGTGTCGATGGTGGTCACCGTGTCTCCGTCTCTGATCGGCCGGGTCCGGGCACAGGAATGCCCGAACCCGGTTTAGGTGTACGGAACTTCGGGGCCGCCCGGCCGAAGGGGGAGCCTGGTCACGGTGTCGGATCGGGGCCGGGCGGCTGATGATTAGTGAACACTCCGTCACGCACAGTGGGTACGGTGAGGGGCAGTTGAAGCGGTATACGCGGTTTACAGACCCGGACGGGAGGCGAGCGTGGCAGCGCCGAGAGACCCCAACTCCCGCCTGCGTGACACCATTGCCGCGACCGGCTGCACCTACGAGGCCCTGGCGAGAGACGTCCGGCGCATCGCGGCCGAGAACGGCGAGATCCTCCAGACGAACAAGTCGGCCGTCTCTCACTGGGCCAACGGCATTCGCCAGCCCACCGGCCGAACTGGCCAGTACCTCGCCGAAGCCTTGTCACGCCGAACGGGCCGCATCATCACCCGGACCGAGATCGGTCTACGCGTACCGGATGGCGAGGAGTCAGCCGAAGGGGATCCCGTCGTAGCTGCAACTAACCTCGGCCGGGCTGATGTTGAGCGCCGCCGCTTCCTTGCGGTGGCGGCCTTCACCACCGCCGGTGTCGCCATGCCGCTTGCCCACGACCACGAGGCCACCGCTCGTATGCTCCGTGCCCGCACTGGCACGTCCGTGGTCGGAGCGGACGACGTGGACGTCGTACGGCAGATCACTGCGGCGTTCAGCGCGGCAGACGAACGCCTCGGCGGAGGGCACGGATTGACCACGGTCACCGCGTACCTCGCCGACACCGCCGCGCCTATGCTCCGGAGCCGCTTCCCGAGCGAAGCCTTACGACGGGCAGCCTTTGGCGCGGTGGCCGAACTCGCCTACCTGGCAGGGTGGAAGCACCACGACCTTGGCCAGGAAGGCGCCGCCCAGCGCTACTACCAGGTCGGCTACCAGCTCGCCTGGGAAGCCGACCCGCATGGCCACGCCGCCTGGATGATGCGCGCCCTCGCTCACCAGGCCCTCAGCCTCAAGCAGCCCCACCACTGCGTCGACCTCGTCGAAGGCGCGCTCACCTGCGGCCTCGGCCACGTCGACGGCCAGACCGAGGCGCTCCTCCACATCACCCATGCCCGCGCCTTCGCTGCCGTCGGTGAGAGGCCCGCGGCGGCCCGCGCCCTGCTCGCCGCCGAAGACGCCCTCCTACGCGACGACGACCCCCAGCCCAGCTACTCCCGCGTCAGCGGCCCGGCCGCAGGCACCGTCGCCAGCCACACCGCCCGCACCCTCACCGACCTCGCCGACCACATCGGCACCGAGCAACAGCACCGCGACGCCCTGATCCGCTGGGACCCCGAGAAGTACAAGCGCGTCCACGCCCTCACCTACGCCGACCTCGGCGACAGCCTCGCCGCCCAGGCCCGCGCCGACGAGGCCGTCGCCGCCTGGGCACAGGCCCTGACCCTCATGGAAGGCATGACCTCCGACCGCACCCGCAAAGCGATCACCTCACTCCGCTCCACCCTCTCCGTCTACCAGCGCCGCAAAGTACCTGGAGCCGCCGAACTCGCCCGCCGCGCACGCGAAGCACTGGCCTAAGCTGCCCACCAACCGGCCGACGAAGGGACACCAGCCGTGGCTCAGCGGACCACCGACGACCAGCCCAAAGCCCTGCCACCCGCCCTCGAATCCATGACCTTGCTGGTCGCCGCCGTCATCGTCCACGACAAGGCCACCAACCGCGTCGTCCTCCTCCAACGGAGCCGGAACGCCAAGTTCGCCCAGGGCATGTGGGACCTCCCCGTCGGCAAGAGCGAACCCGGCGAGCCTGTTATCGAGACCGCGGTACGGGAGCTGTACGAGGAGACCGGCCTGATCGTGAAACCGGAGTCCCTGAAGGTCGCCCACATCATCCACGGAGCCTGGGGCGTCGAGGCTCCCAACGGCTTCCTCACCGTCGTCTTCGCCGCACACGAGTGGACCGGCGAACCAGAGAACCGTGAGCCACGCAAGCACGCACAGGTCTGCTGGGTTGATGCCGATGCCATCCCCGAGGAGTTCGTGGACACCACTGCGAGCGCGCTCCACCGGTATCTCACCGATGGGCCTCAGGTGTCGCTGGACGGATGGGCATAGGGACGAGCGTGGTTCACCATGCCCGGACAGAATGGAAACCGTCCTGCCGGCCGCAAGGGACCGAAAGGTCCACGTGCTCTATGAGTCGTGGGGGTATGAGGACATCGGCCAGAGCCAGGCGTCACCAGTCTCGCCGGTCCTCACCGTAATGATTTGCGCCAACCGCTGACCGGCGCTCATATGCGACGGACCGCTCTGTTCGAGCGGCGCGGCGTGAATGCATCAGCCTCGGCGAAACAAGAAAGTGTGCACCGGCAGGACGGCACTCTGGCGGCAACTGGTCCTCGATACAGTTCTTTGGTTGAGGACGCGCCGCTCTGGCGGGCAGAAATTACTCCGAAAACCTCAGTTCTTGCGGGAGTAAGCAATCAGACATCATAAGGGCACCGAATATTTCAACCCAAGACTCTTTGGATATCCCTTCGGTAATCATTGCGCAGCACTTCAATGATTGATTCGTAGCCAGTTCTACCCTTCAAACCCTTTGCGAGCATCAATCGCACTCCGGGATCCCTATCAACACACAGCCTCTCACCAAGACCTGGCCATTTATGGGAATCGCGCGCCCAAGTCATCGCAGCAACACACCGGAGCCAAGGGCTTTGATGAGTGGCCAGCATTTCGGCATCTATCGTCAACTCGCCCTCAGGCAAATCGCGAAGCATTCTCGCAATTAAACTACATGTCGAGTTACTGGTTGATGAGAGGAGTGGTACCGCAACCCTCTGAACTTCAGTGTATTGGTCACCGCTATGCGCCAATTTTCCTGCTGCGCGAACCGCCATAGCATCCAAAGAAAAGCTGCCTACCGTGAATTTAAAGCGGCTAAATGGGTCGTCGCCATGACTCATCGATGCAACACTTTCCGTTGGCTCCTGAGCGAAATTGATCAACAAATCGAATGCAGCGTTCCTCGCCGCCTTAGGCAAGGAGGGTCCAACAATCGCAATGGCGCCAATTGCGCTAGCACGATTGACTTCGACATCTTGCACTTCCAGCGCTCTGGCCATCATCGCGTCGACAAATTCTTGACGGTCTGATTCATCGAGGATTGTAACTAGCAGTGCAGCCTCCTCTTCGCCAACCCGAATCGTCGAAACACCTGGCGTGAAATTGAGAGGCTGGACATATTGTTCAAGCTTCTTGCGCGCTATCGCAATGGCTGGAGTGACATCGCAATCGGCTACAATCAGCGCTAGCGCAGCGTAGGGGTTCTCATCAGATGCCGCTTCGCTCAGTCGCTGTTCAACGACTCGGGGATTCCCATTCAGGACTTCTTGCCCCTCATAGACAGCACGGTTGGCCACTTCGTTGCAAAGTAGGATTGCATCACACAGCATTTCGACTACTCGATTACGCAACACTTCGTGGCTCGCATGAATTTTCACGAGCGCGTTGATCAGGTCTTCGTCTGTACGCCTGTGTGTACCAGGCTCCCGACGCAACCAATTAGCCGTGAAGTCTAGGAAATTCTCAGAGGACTCCAAGGACGCCTCATCCGCGGTAGCCGAAAACGCTGTGAAAGCTGAAAACCAAGAGGTTGTCTGCGGATGCCACTCCTGAGGTTCCGTAGAAATCTCCGCGCTTGCACAGTCTGACCATGCGCGTGCAACGTCTCTGGGAAGAGCCTTGCTTGCCGAGGCGGCAAATTTGTAGGCAGCGATCCTTTCCCAATGAGGGCTTTGATCGCTAGGTGGTTCGAGGAGAAGGGGTTGATCCGGCCAAACCTGAGCAAGTTTTTTCAGCTTTTTAGATGCATCACTTCGGATGTAGTGAATGGGCGCCTCTTGCCATTTTTCCGTGGCTTCTAGAAGATCTCCAAAGCGCTCATGAACTGTGCGTTCATCACTCCAACTTGCGGTGACGACAGCGAACCTAAGATGTTGATGCAGGCATTGAAGAGCATCAGGCCACTTCTGATCAAGGATTTGTGACAGGGCGCGCGCTGCAAGAGGATACGGTTCCGGTAGTACGGATCCATTTCCAGATGCTCTCAAAGCTTGAGCAAGCCGATGTAGATCATCAATTTCGCCGTCCATTTTCCAGTATTGAACCCTGGTCGCCCTCAGCCCGTACAGCCAATCGGCTGCAGAATCATTAAGGCGAGCAGAAACGGCTCCATTTACAGCGTCATGCCACCGTTCCATCGCCTGTTCAGGATGGCCTGTAAGGGAGAGATGCCGGGCATGTCGAGCTGCAATCCAGGAGGTAATGGCAAGGGGGAAAGTGAAACGCCCCGTCTTGGTCAGCTCATCCCAATCACCGTTGGCATCTGCCAGGCACATAAGGATACGCGCTTTAACAGCGAGTCCCGATTCGTCACCAGTGGTTTTCTTCGCCATGCTCGACAAAATTGACGTGCGAGATTTGATCAAATCAAATCGACGCCATGCGATTGATTCTTCGGCGAAAATCATTGCAACATAGAGGGCGCCCTGATCGGTGTCCTCCATCTCATCAAATGCCTCAGCAATATCTTCCAGGGTGACCAGTCGCTCGTACCCGTAAGCTGCGGCGTAGCCCAATCCGTTAACCGACCTCAGAATCGGCTCGGGCAGGTTATCCTGGTACTCTTCGACTTTCCTTATCTGCTGGCCGACGGCAAATACATCACCGGTGAAATAGTTGCGCCACCCAAGATCAATTCTTATTCTTGCGGCTTCCCTGAAACTCTTACCATTCTCCAGTGCGGCGCATTGCCGACTCCTGATGATAGAGGCATGATGCGCGAATGGTGTGGACTCAAGATTCCTAGCAACCTCGTCAAAGAGGACTGCCGATTCTAGGGGCTTCTCATCAAATCGATCGTTAGCCTGTTGCAGCCTCTCCGCCTGTCCGAGTGAGGCAATCGGACCTCTCAAGATAGCATCCGAGGTAATCGGTGCCTCTCGATTTAGAATACGTTCGATAGCTGCAAGTTCCGCCCCTGCAACGAGACGCTCACCCTGTCGAGATTGCCCTTCTTTCCAGTCGAGCAATTCCTCGACCGAATAACTCGATTCATGTCTATCGACTGGAGGGTGGTGTTCTCCGCACAGAAGTAGCAGGTTCTCGAAAGCGTTAATACTGCTGCTCGGATAATTGACGTCGTGCCGGGGGCCGTTCGCTTTTTCGGAGCGAATGTGAGCAATCTGGGCTGTAGGGGTGTATAGCTCGCGATCCTTGAAGATCAGCTTGCTGTTGCAGCCTGGGTAGGCGCAGTGAGTAGCTGTCCCGAACAGCAGCTTGATCGTCTTTTCGGTGTAGGTTCGCCCCATAGTCCTAGTTTAGACGAAAAATGTGTTATCAGAGCTATGAACCGGTACGTGGCCAGCGGCACTGCACTCTGCATCACAAGCGCACCAGATGAAGCGGGGGCTCCGCTGATCCGGTTTCGCGCAGACTATCCCCACCACCGAGACCCTCCCCGACATCTTCACCTGCGGTGACACTCCGATGCGGGACCACGTACGGGCCTTGGGCGGCCGCAACGCCTGGCCTGACTCGTCCTCGAACACCAGCCACGCGTCCTGCCCCCTCACCTTCTTCCCACGCGCGCCCACGTCTCCTTCCGTCACACCCGCACCTGCACCTCGTCCCGCTCTGTGGACGGATGCATGGGAACCTGGCACCGAGAAGCCCATCTGCCGCGGGATCCCTGACAGTTGCGGCTGGCTGAAGGGCACGTGGAAGCGCCGGGCGACCATCACCGCAGTCCTCGCCAGCATCCAGCGCTGGTCCTCACTCCAGCCGTGCGCAGCCGGGCCCTGCTCCAGAGCGCGGGCCAGCCAGGTCCGTCAGGCTGGCTTCATCCTCAATGTCACCCCGAGGGCCCCTTGGGAACCGCACCCGCTCCCGCCGAGCCCTCTCCACCACGGTTAGGCCACCCCTCGGGATACCTCATCCCACCGGCGTACACCCACCACCCAAGCCGCCGTCACCCCGAATCGAAAACGTCAGAAACCATGGCTGCACCCCTCGGGAAAGCCATTTCTAAAGGGCTTTCCCGTCTCTCCCTCGTCATTTGATCCTCGAATGGTGGGAGTGGGGCTGACCTGTGGCCTTACCATCAAAACCCTGCAGACTAGGGAAACTATGCTCGGTGGTTCTAATTATCTGCAGGGTTTTCAGCTGCACTGTTCCCTGGAAGTGCCCCGCAAAGCCGAGGCTTCGGGTGCAGCGACGCTCCTAACGCTCTGGGGCTGTTAGGTCGAGAGTTCTCTGCGCATTCTCGATCAGACGGTCATAAGTGGTAAGACTCACTCGGTCCCAATGGGAGTTATAGGTGCGGATAGTCTCATCGACCTCCGTCGGAGTGACGCCGGTGACGAATTTACTGTGACCGATCACCACGGTCATCGAAGCGCGTCTGCAATCGATACCAAAGTCAACCAGGATCTGGGAACGTCTTTCGTCGAGTTCAACCAGATAGTTCATGGCCTGCCCCACCGCCTCGTTGGCCTTGGGCCCGACGATGAGATGGTTGCGTTGGACCTTTACCAAGTTCTTGATGTGTGCCCTCTTGAGCTCCACACCATGCAGGGTGCCGTCAGGGCGGAGCAACGACAGGTCGAGTTGGTCACGCGGGGTGAGATTACGCCGGGCCGTCCCTGGGAGGAACTCGCCACCGAAGATCCAGGTCATGTTCTGGATGATCTTCTGTAAGTCGGCCTCGCTAGTCGTGAGGTCATCAACCGCAGCCCGAAGCTCATCCAGGTCCGCCTGGCGTCGTGCACGTTGAACCAGGCCAGCGAGTAACTGAGCCTCGCTGAGCCCACCGAGCGATTTAACGATTGCAGGATCCGCCTGCAGGGTGACCAGAAGTTTGTGGATCGCAGCAGCCGGCCGATCACTAACGGGGTGCACTCGGATGCTGATTCGAGGAGCTTCCTTGAAACGGTCCGTGCTGCCCGTCAGAACAGGGACACCGCTCAACTGACGGAGTCGGAGGATCGGCGTACGCACATCCCACACGATCTTATGGTCACCGAAGCTCGGCCCTTCTCGCTTGCCAGTAACCATCCAGCGTTCTACAGGCTGGTCTGGGGCGATGGCGAACTCACCGAGATAGAGGCACTCAGCACGTCGCGCCAGGAAGACCCTCACGGGAATGCCGCGTTGTCGATGGGCAAGTACAGACAAGTTCTCCAAGGAGACCGAGTCGCTCCATTGGCTTTGTCCAGGCGTCAGAAGTACCGACCCCTCCCAGCGTGGCGCGAGTTCGCCATCACTGTTGCAGTCGACGAACAGAAACGAATTCAGCGTCTTACCACTGGCTCCGACCCTGCGCGTCGGGTTCCCGCCATATACGTCATGCACATCAGAGCGCTTCACAACCGTGCCGGGTGGAATGTTCCATGCAGCAGGTAAGTCTTCTGGGTGCTGTACCTGATCGGCCAGCTGGAGCAGATCGCACCACTGCTCGTCCGTCAGGTCAAGCGCGGCCATCTCGTTTCCCCTACCAGCCGAACGCGCCGTTTTCACCACCCAGTTAAGACCCGCCGCCCGGAGCACCTCAGCCGAGACCGGAGTGGCTAGCATGAGCCTTTCGAATTCGAAAGCAACCTTCAACTCCGTAGGGACCGGGGCGTCACCGTCCTCCTGCGATGCCAGCCTCAAGCGAAGAAACGGACTGGAATGCACCGCAGTCGTGCTGATGACCGTTCCCATGGCGACAATGCCGCCACCCCGCCCGCCGCGCCATAGAAGGACAGAGTCGCCCACCTCTACATCAAGATCAGTAATTGCAGAGAGAGACGAGTCCCACTCCTCCAACTTTCGCTCGTACGTCCATGACCTGCTCTCGGTCAACATCAGCCAGTACTTCACGCACCCAGCCCCTTATCCGCTCGTCGCGCCATCACTGTGTCGAGGCAGAACCTGGTTCATGCCGCTTGGCCAGGGTGATTCTCGTCAGTTCCGGCCTAGTCGGAGTGAGGATGAGGTGATTGGACATTACGGCGGGATCCGGTGGCTGCCCGACCGCGTGAACGGGATCACGCTCTTCCTTGTTGACGACCATGGCCCTGAGGTTACGACTGCCCTCTGACAGAGAGGCTTTCAACTAGGGTCGTCGGCAGTCGCATTCGGATCGGATCGGGCATATCTACTCCACCACCGTGCTTCCTGCAGAGCAGCAGAGGTCCCCGATGCGGCTCAGCGATCGCCATGACCGGCCAGACCGGCGTTCAGCTGTCGTGGGGACTCTGCTCCGCCGGCAGCGGACTGATCGCGGTCAATGGACCCGTAGTCACCGTCCTCGCGCCGGAGTTGCTGAAGGCTCCGCGCAACCAGCTGAGCCAGGTCCGTGGCCGTGCAGCAGCGAAGTACGGCAACCCCAGCAATCGTCCCCGAACAACAGCGTTCTCGCGATCCTGGTCACTGGCCACAGTGGGAATCCGCTCGAACCGTCAACCTGAACGTCATGAAGGAGTACGGCCCCTACCTGGTGGGCGCCGTCCTGTTCGCCCGGATCACCCTGCTCGTCGTGCTGATCACCCAGGCTCCTCAGCCTGTCCGTTGAGTCGGCGAAGGCTGGGCGACGACGCTGAATTGGCTGCTCAACAGTGCTCCTCTGCGTGAGCGATGCGTGAGCGGACGGAGCCGCACAGGTCATCACGGAGAAGACCGTGCAACGAGCCACATCTGTCCTGACCAGGTGGGTCCGGACATCGAAGCAGCGTCCGGACCCACCCTGCAAGATCACGCCAGGACTTTTAATCCATTGGTTGTGGGTTCGAGTCCCACAGGGTCTACCGACAAGGCCCAGGTCAGAGGCAATCTGGCCTGGGCCTTCTGCATGTTTTGGGGTCGTGGAGAAGTAGCTGAGGCAGTCGCGGCACGCGGCATGCACGCGGTTGTACGTGCCGTTGTCGGCGACGCGTTGCATGTGGCGGGAGCCGCTCCCGCCGTCCTGCCACTCCTACCGCGTGCTGCTCATGCCTGTCGGCCCTTGCGAGCTCGACCTCGACGAGGTGCCTCCACTGGACGAGCGACAGATGCAGGTCGCCGGAGGAGATGTCCTCGGCGCGCAGACAGAGCCGGCCGACGAGCCGGCCGAGCTTTCGCAGCTCCGGCGAAACGAGGCCCTGCTCCGGATCGCCCGACACGCACCGCGGCACCGGCACCGGCACCGTCACAGGCGCCGACCGTAGCGGCCGAGGCAGCCAGGCCTCCGGAGTCCGAGACGGTCCGGGTCACCGGGACAGCTTTTCCGGAGTGAACGTCCCGTCAGCGATGACACGTATACCCGGCCTGAAGAGCGCAGTTCACCCCACTCCCGACCATCCACGCATCTGATGTGTGCCCTTGACGGGCCGCTGCGGCCGCCGGTTCAATTGATACCTGGGGTCGAATCAGTACCCCACCAAAATCGGCCCCTTCGGGATCATGAACGCAAAGGCGCGCTCAGCCGAAATGCGGACGCTCAGCGATAAGCCGACCATTCGGGTCATGGGCGACCGTTGCGATCCGCAACGGCCTGCCGGGGAACAGGGAACATGGACGTTCCCCCTCGGCGGGCGGCACACCCCACTTGTTCCGCCCGTTCGTCAGCCGTACTTCAGCCTTGCCTTGCCACGCCATGCCATTCCCGTGGCCGATTCGGCGTGGCATCCCACTTTACGGAGAGAGATACCGTGCCCCCCACCATTCGCCGCGCGGTGATCCCCGCCGCCGGGCTCGGATCCCGCCTGTTGCCCCTCACCAAAGCAATACCCAAGGAAATGCTGCCGGTCGGCGACAAACCCGTGATCGAGCACACAGTGCGCGAACTCGTGGCGTCAGGGATCACGGACATCACCATTGTGGTCTCCGGCGGAAAATCCGTGATCCAGGACCATTTCCGCCCCAGCCCCGACCTTGTCGACCGACTGCGTGCCGACGGAAAGACCGCCTACGCGGACGCCGTGGAGGAAGTCGGAGAGCTGTCCCGGCAAGGTCATATCACCTACCTCGACCAGCACGGTCCTTACGGCAACGGCACCCCCGTTCTGAACGCCGCCCGGAATTTCGGCGATGAGCCGATAATCGTTCTCTGGCCGGACGACGTCTTCGTGGCCGAAGTGCCCCGGGCGCAGCAACTGATCCGCGCCTACGAGGTGACCAACGCCCCGGTGCTGGCCCTGCTGCCCATCGCCCCGGGGGACTCCGAGCGCTACGGCGTGCCCGTGGTCAAGGAGGACCTGGACGACGGACTGCTGCGGATCGTCGGCCTGGTCGAGAAGCCCAAGGCGGAGGACGCTCCCTCCGCGTTCGCCGCCATCGGTGGCTACGTGATCACCCCCGGCATCATCGACGAGCTGCGGGAGCAGACCGCGCGCTGGTACGAGCACCGCACCGGCGAGGTGTATCTGGCCGACGCCATCAACGCCTACGCGAGCAGCCGCGCGGTGTACGGGCAGGTCATCCAGGGCCGTTGGTACGACACCGGCAACCCGGCCGACTACCTGGTCGCGCAGTTCGCGTCCGCCCTGTCGCACCCGGAGTACGGGCCGGTCCTGCGGGCGCTCGCCCACGACCTGGACCACACCGGCTGACCTGGCACCACCTAGGGGGTGTCGTTTGGATCACCTCGGGTCCGCGACGCCTGGCACGGCACCTCGCCGCGTTGTCGCATGACCCGGGTACGTCCAGTACGCGGGTCGTGCTCCGCCTTGCGATGCACCGCACCATGCGCCGCGGCCTGATCCGAGGTGATCCAAACGACACCCCCTAGGACCTGTCCGGCCGATCATGCCGCAGACGCGGGGTGTGGCACGCACATCTGCGGCGTTGTCGTCACTCGCCGACGCTCCGCGTCGACTCCCTCCTCCGCCTTGCAGCTGCACGCACCACACCCCGCTCACCGGCGTTCATAAGGCCCGACCATTTCCTGCGACTTGATCGGCCGGACAGGACCTAGCCCGCCCGGAGCGCGGCACTCAGCCGCCGAAGGTGGAAAGGGACGGGAGCCCGGTTCCTGACCAGTCGAACATGGTGAGGTTGCTGTAGGGGTTCACCCCGCCGAATGTCCAGGGCACCCCAGGTACCCAGGCGGGCTCCCACGCCAGAAAGCCCAGGCCGTGCCCCCCGGGCACCCGCGCGATCACGGTGCGCAGGGCGTCGAAGAAGGCGGCCTGCCCCTGGGGGGTGGGCGGGAAGCGGGCGCCGTCCGGCAACTGGCCGACCTTCGTCACGAGGTGCTGTCCCTCGTCGCCCCCGGCCGGCAGTTTCCACGGATAGGCCGTCTCCACCACGAGCACGTCCTTGCCGTAACGGTTCGCCAGGTCGGTCAGGTTGGTCTGCAGGGCGGCCAGCGAACCGTGCCAGAAGGGGTAGTACGAGAGAGCGATCACGTCGAACCGGATGTCGGCCGCGGCGAGTTGGTCGTAGAAGGAGTAGATGTCGACGCCCTCGCCGGAGTTGTCCACGTGGACGAGAGTGCGCAGCTCGGACGACGAGCCCTCCGCGGCTCCCTGAAGACCGGCCCGGAGCAGCTCGACGAAGCCGGCCCAGTAATCTCCCTGCGGGTAGCGGATACGGCCGTTGGGCCACAACATGCCGTTGGTGACCTCGTTGCCGATCTGGACCATGTCCAGCGGGATGCCCTGCGCGGCGAACGCCCGCACGGTGTCGCGCGTGTAGGTGCGGACGGTGGCGGCGAGCGTATGCCAGTCCATGTCCGCCCACGCGGTGGGCGTCGTCTGGTGGGCGTTGTCGGCCCAGGTGTCGGAGTAGTGCAGGTCGAGCAGCACACCCATGCCGGCGCTGCGGGCCCGGCGGGCCAACTCGATGGCCGAGGCGAGGTCGTAGCCGCCGGACGAGGGATCGACCCAGACCCGCAGGCGCATCAGGTTCGCGCCGCGAGCGGCGAGGAGGCGCTCCACTGGAGCGGACTTCCGCTTGTCCTTGTACTTCTGGCCCGCGGACTCCGCCTGTAGAGCGCTGGACAGATCCACGCCGCGCAGTGGGGGAGCCGGCGAGGTCATCGCGATCGGGGCCAGCTCGGTCTCACCCTTCGCTCGGCAGCCGAGGCCCACCGGGGCGGCCAGCAAAGGCAGCGTGGCCAGCAGTCTTCTCCGTGACAGCAAGATCACTCCGGTACGAAAGTGTCCATACGACAGGGAATGCGGCAACGGCTGCCCGCCACATTAACGGTACAACACCTACTCCCTGATTGGCGACCAAGTAGAAAAGGCGCCATTTCACACCTCCTCGTATTCTGGAGCGAATGGACACCATTTCCGGATGGTGGGCCGGCGTGACCGTCGACGGACTCCCGTTCGAATTCAAAGGGTGCGCACAGAAAGCAGCACTCCGGAAACGAGTCCGCAACATAGATGGCGGGTCCAGTGAATGCAAGAGATTGGCGCCGAGTCGGGTGGGTAATGTGACGACCGTCACACCTGAAAAGGCCTAGACCAGTAACTCCTTGGAGTGCGATAGTTACCGGGCACGACGGGTATTTCCATTACTGCACCGGAACTCTCATTCCCGCATGGATGCTTCCTTTGCTGTGTGAAATCGCCCTCGCACCTCACACCTCCCTCCCCCCACATTTCGAGGAGAATCGTGCGTATCGTCGTCACCGGAGGAGCCGGATTCCTGGGGTCGCATTTGTGCGATGCCCTGATCAATCGCGGCGATTCGGTCATCTGCGTCGACAATCTGTCAACTGGTCGGCGCCAAAACATCGAACACCTGCTGAGCCATGATGAATTCGAATTCATCATGGCCGATGTGTCCGAGGAAATACCCGTTACGGTTCCTGTGGACGCCGTGGCCCACCTTGCGAGCCCCGCCTCCCCGCCCGACTACCACCGCATGCCCCTGGAGACGCTGGCGGTCGGCAGCCGCGGCACCGAGCAGGGACTGGCACTGGCCCAACGCAGCGGAGCACGCTTCGTGCTGGCCTCCACGAGCGAGGTCTACGGCGACCCGCAGGTCCACCCGCAGACCGAGGACTACTGGGGACACGTGAACCCCATCGGTCCACGCAGCATCTACGACGAGGCGAAGCGCTTCGCGGAGGCGCTGACCAGCGCGCACCGGCGAACTGCCCAGGCCAACACCGGGATCGTCCGGATCTTCAACACCTACGGCCCCCGGATGCGCCCGCACGACGGCCGGGTGGTGACCAGCTTCATCTCGCAGGCGCTGAACGGTGATCCGCTCACGATCTACGGCGACGGCTCGCAGACCCGCAGTTTCTGCTACGTCGACGATCTCATCCGTGGCATCGTCGCGATGATCGACTCCACCGACCCGGGCCCCGTCAACCTGGGCAATCCGCATGAGCGCACGGTGGGCGAACTCGCCGAGCTGGTACTGCGGCTGACCAAGGCCGAGAGCACCATCGAGTACCACCCGCTGCCGGTTGACGACCCCGCCCGCCGCCGTCCCCTGATCACCCGGGCGCAGCAAGTACTGGGCTGGGAGCCGGTCGTCTCCGACGAGGACGGGCTCCGCCGCACCGTGCAGTACTTCCAGGGCCGGCCCGAGGAGGTCGAGGCCGCTCGCGAGGCGATCGCGGGAGGGCAACTCGACGGCGCGGTGGTTCCCGCGCAGGGCACGGTCGGCGTCGTACAGGCCGCCTGAGGCCCTTCCGTCATCTCACGTCCCCTTCTTCCCCGCCGGCCGCCTCCCCCCTGCGGCCGGCGGGAGCGACATCCTCGGAGTCCAGCAGATGAGCGTTCTGCGTCCAGGCGCCGGACCGTCCCCTTCCAGTTCCGGTTCCAGTTCCGATTCCTCCACCTCCACCTCCACCTCCACGGCGTCTTCCCTCCTCCCCGCGGTCCGCGACGGCGGCTCCCTCGTTGCCCCCGCACTGGACGGCAAACAGCTGGCCGAGGCCGTGCTCACACTCTCCGACGGCCACGTCGTCGGGATCCCGCCGAGCGGGCCGGTGTTCGACCGTTCCTCCGGCCGGTCCCGCCGGCTTCTCAGCCGTACGTTCGTACCGGTGCTTGGCCGTGCCGACCGGATCGTGGTCGCCGTGCTGACCGCCGGCTGGCTGACCTGCCTGGGGCTGTTCTGGGCCTGGCTGCTCCAGCCGTCGCACCGGGTCGGCTGGCCGGGTCTCGCGATCAACGGCACGGTGCTGCTCTACCTGTCCGTGATGCCCGTCTACTTCATGGTCGGTGTCAACCGGCTCAAGCGGGTGGACCCTTCGATCGGCATCCCGCAACTGCGCGTGGCCTTCGTCGTGACGCGGGCGCCGTCCGAACCGTGGGACGTCGCCAGGACCACCCTCCGGGCGATGCTCGACCAGCGCTACCCCCACCCCTTCGACGTGTGGCTGTGCGACGAGTCGCCGACCGACGAGATACGTATCTGGTGCGACGACAACAACGTCGGCGTGGCGACCCGCTTCGAGGTGCCGGACTACCACAGGACCACCTGGCCCCGCAGGACCCGATGCAAGGAAGGCAACCTCGCCTACTTCTACGACCAGATCGGCTACTGGGACTACGACGTGGTGGCGCAGCTCGACTGTGACCACGTCCCCGAGCCCGGCTACCTCGCCGAGATGGTCCGGCCCTTCGCCGACGAGGCGATCGGCTACGTCGCCGCACCGAGCGTGTGCGACTCCAACGCCGAGCTGTCCTGGGCGGCGCGCGGCCGGCTGCACCGGGAGGCGACGTTCCACGGCCCGGCGCAACTGGGACACAGCGCGGGGCTGGCGCCGGCGTGCATCGGCTCGCACTACGCGGTGCGTACCCAGGCACTGCGTTCCATCGGCGGCATCGGCCCGGAGCTGGCAGAGGACTTCTCGACCAGCTTTCTGCTCAACTCCGCGGGCTGGCACGGTGCCTTCGCCATCGACGCCGAAGCGCACGGTGACGGTCCTCTGACCTTCTCGGCCATGCTCGTCCAGGAGTTCCAGTGGTCGCGCAGCCTGACCACCGTCCTGCTCGACCTCGTTCCCCGGCACCTGCCCAGGCTGCCGTGGAAACTGCGGCTGCGGTTCCTGTACGCCCTGTCGTACTACGTGCTGCTGGCGACGACCACGGTGGCCGGTATGGCTCTGGCGCCCGTCGCCGCGGTCACCGGCACCCCGTGGATTCACGTCGACTACGTCGAGTTCCTGCTGCGCTGGTGGTCGATCTCGGCCTGGGTGCTCGCGCTGGCACTTCTGCTGCGGCGCCGAGGACTGCTGCGTCCCCGGCGCGCTCCTGTCATCAGCTGGGAGAACAACCTCTACTGCCTGACGCGCTGGCCACTGATCGCCTGGGGAGTGACAGCGGCGGTCCTCCAGCGGATCAGGCCCCGGCAGATCACCTTCAAGGTCACTCCCAAGTCCGCCCTCGGCCTGGAACCTCTCCCCCTGCGGCTGACGCTCCCCTACCTGACGACGAACGTGCTGCTGGCAGCGGCGTCCCTCTATGCGGAGACCTGGACACACGCGGCCGGCTACGTCTTCCTGTGCCTGCTGGGATCGACGACATACACGGTCGTGGGACTCCTCGTTCCGCTGCTGCACGCCGGGGAAGCCGCCCGCGCCGCCGGAGTCCGGCTGCGCACCGCGGTGCGCAGCACCGTGGCGGTCCCGCTGATGGCGGCCGTGCTCGCGGCCGTGCCCGTCACCATCGCCATCGCCCGCTACCCCGCCTACGCCAGCGCGTTCCTCGGCTGGTAGCCGCGCCCGACGAAAGGGAGAATCCCTGTGCCCCAGACCGTCCTTGTCACCGGTGGCGCCGGCTTCATCGGCAGCCACACCTGTGTGGAGCTCCTCCAGCACGGTCACGAGGTCATCGTCGTCGATGACTTCTCCAACAGCTCGCCCCCGGCCCTGGACGCGGTGCAGAAGCTGGCAGGCCGGCCTCTGGTGTTCCACCAGGCCGATCTGCGGGACGGCGCGGCGCTGGACGCCGTGTTCACCGCCCACGAGATCGACTCGGTCATCCATTTCGCCGCCAAGAAGGCCGTGGGCGAATCGACCCGTATCCCGCTGGAGTACTACGACATCAACGTCAGCGGCACCGTCACCCTGCTCCGGGCCATGACCCGGCACGGAGTGCGCCGACTGGTGTTCTCCTCGTCCTGCTCGATCTACGGCGAGACCCCGAAGGTCCCGCTGGACGAGGACGACCCCGCCGCCCCCGCCAACCCGTACGCCCGGACCAAGTACCTGTGTGAACAACTGCTCGCCGATGCGTGCGCGAGGTACCCCGAGCTGTCGGTGATCGCCCTGCGCTACTTCAATCCGATCGGCGCCCACCCGAGCGGGGAGATCGGCGAGGACCCGACCGGCATACCGAACAACGTGCTGCCCTACATGGCCCAGGTCGCCGTCGGGCGCCTCACCGAACTGCCCGTCTTCGGCGACGACTACCCCACCCCCGACGGCACCGGAGTACGCGACTACATCCACGTCTCCGATGTCGCCGACGGCCACCGTGTCGCCCTCGACCACCTCGACGACGAGCAGGGCCTGCGGGTGTTCAACCTCGGCACCGGGACCGGAGCATCGGTCCTGGAGCTCCTGGCCGAGTTCACCAAGGCCGTCGGCGCCCCCGTCCCGTACCGCATCCAGGCACGCCGCGCCGGTGACGTGCCCACCCTCATCGCCGACCCCGGCCGCGTCGAGCGCGCCTGGGGCTGGCGGACCACCCGCGACCTCACCGCCATGTGCGCCGATGCCTGGCGTTTCCAGCAGCTCCACCCCAACGGCTACTCCAGCGGTTCCCCCACCGTCTGATCCGCATTACGAGGAGGCCCCCCACATGCGTCTCACCGTCATCGGCACCGGATATCTCGGTGCCGTCCACGCCGCCTGCATGGCCGAGATCGGTCATGACGTCCTCGGTGTCGATGTCGACACCGCCAAGATCGAAGCACTGGCCGCCGGCCGGACCCCGTTCCACGAACCGGGTCTGGACGAGATACTGGCCCGCAACGTCGAAGCCGGCAGGCTGCGCTTCTCCACCTCGCTCACCGAGGCCGCCGAGTTCGGTGACGTCCACTTCATCTGCGTCGGCACCCCTCAGAAGCCCGGGTCCAACGCCGCCGACATGCGCTACATCGACGCCGTCGTCGATGGTCTCGCCCCCCATCTGCACCGCGACACGCTGGTCGTCGGGAAGTCCACCGTCCCCGTCGGCACCGCGGCATACGTCACCGAGCGGATCCAGACCCTCGCCCCGGTCGGCCAGGCCGCCACGCTGGCCTGGAACCCCGAGTTCCTCCGCGAGGGCTTCGCGGTCCAGGACACCCTGCACCCGGACCGGCTGGTCGTCGGCGTCACCTCCCCGGCGGACGAGACCCTCCTGCGCGCCGTCTACGCTCCCGTTCTGGACAGCGACGGCACACCGTGGATCTCCACCGACCTCGCCACGGCCGAACTGGTCAAGGTGTCCGCCAACGCCTTCCTCGCCACCAAGATCTCCTTCATCAACGCCATCGCGGACGTCTGTGATGCCGCCGGCGGCGATGTCACCACCGTCGCCAAGGCCATCGGTTACGACGCCCGCATCGGCCCGCGCTTCCTCTCCGCGGGCCTGGGCTTCGGCGGCGGCTGCCTGCCCAAGGACATTCGCGCCTTCTTCGCCCGGGCGCAGGAACTCGGCGTAGCGGACTCGCTCGGCTTCCTCAAAGAGGTCGACGAGATCAACATGCGGCGACGGCTGCGTACCGTCGACCTGGCCCGCGAACTCGTCGGCGGCTCCTTCCTCGGTTGCAACATCGCGGTGCTCGGCGCGGCCTTCAAGCCCGACAGCGACGACGTACGGGACTCCCCCGCGCTCAACGTCGCCGCCGCGATCCAGTTGCAGGGCGGCCGGGTCCGCGTCCACGATCCCGCCGCGATCGACAACGCCCGCGCCGTGTTCCCGACCCTGGACTACGCCCTCGACATCGACAAGGCGTGCGAACAGGCCGACCTGATCCTCCATCTCACCGAATGGCAGGAGTACCGCGACCTCGACCCCGAGGCGCTGGCCGCGACGGTGCGCAGCCCACGGATCCTCGACGGCCGCAACGCGTTGCCGGTGGAGCGGTGGCAGGCGGCGGGGTGGACCGTACGCGCACTCGGCCGGACCTTCGCCGGCACCACGGTGTGAGCCGGAGCGCTCGGTGAGCCGGTAGAACCGAAGACCGAGGAGCCCGTCGGAACCCCCACGCCGACGGGCTCCTCTCCGCGTACCCGGTCAGTAGCCCTTGAGGACAAGGGCGTTGACGACCAGCTTCTTCTGCGCCTCGGTGTCGCGGTAGCGGGGGAGTACGCGATCGCCCGGGATCGAAGCTCGACGCCCACATGCGCGGTGGCCACGCCCGGGTCGCGGTTCGTGCGGAGGCTGGACGACGAGTACGCCATGAGTCTTGTCGCGGTCGGCACCGCCGAGGACACCGGGCAGGGCGAGCGGTGGCCCGGGCTCGACCATGGTGAGCTGGTCGCGGCGACTTCGGGAGTTGGCCGGAGACGGCGGGGCTGTCAGCCCGCCGTCAGCTCCGTCAGCGGCAGTGTGTGCTGGGTCTGGAGGACCTTCGCTCGGAGGTAGCGGACGTTGTGGGCGGTGGTGAAGACGCCCGTGGGGACGCGGTGGGTGACCGTGATGCCCAGGTCGCGGAGTTGGTCGGCCTTGTCGGGGTTGTTGGAGAGCAGGTCCAGGGAGTCGATGCCGAGGGCCTGGAGCATCTGGGCGGCTGCCGTGTAGTCGCGGCCGTCCTCGGGGAGGCCGAGCGCGGCGTTCGCGGCGTAGGTGTCGAGGCCCTGGTCCTGGAGGGCGTACGCGTCGAGCTTGTTGTAGAGGCCGATGCCGCGGCCCTCCTGGCGGAGGTAGAGCAGGACACCGCCGCGGTCCGCGATCCGTTCCACCGCCTCGCGCAGCTGCGGGCCGCAGTCGCAGCGGGCCGAGCCGAAGACGTCGCCGGTCAGGCACTCGGAGTGCAGCCGCACCAGCGGGTTCGCCCCGGGGTCGCCCAGGACCACGGCCAGGTGTTCCAGGCCGTCGGCGAGGCCGTGGAAGGTGACCAGCTCGCCGTCGACCGAGTAGCCGTCGCCGAAACGCAGGGGCACGGTGACTCGGGTGCGCACCGTGGCGGTGGGGTAGTCGCGCATGTTGTCTCTCCGGTCCGGTCCAGCGGGTTCGTACATCGGCCTAATGCTTAAGATTTGAAGCACATCCTTGGAGACGCACAGTACATGGTGCTTCAAAGTTCAAGCAATGAGGTTCGTGGTCCTACGCCTCACGCGTCTCTGCCTCATGGTGTGGATGAACGCCGCCGCCACGGCAGATCTTCCCGAGAAGCCTTGGCGTTCTCGCCCTCGATCGCCCGCGTGACCTTCCGGCAGATCTCCTCCAACTGCCCGACCTCCTCGGCGGTCAACTGGTCGAAGAGCGCGCTCCGTACCGTCTCCACATGCCCCGGCGCCGCCCGCTCCAGGACGGCCATGCCCTCGTCCGTGAGTACGGCGACATGGCCGCGCTTGTCGCTGGGGCAGCCCTCGCGGCGTACCGTGCCGTCGTTCTCCAGCCGCGTCACGGCGTACGTCAGACGGCTGCGGGTGATCTTCAGGATCTCGGCGAGCTCGGTCATCCGCAGCCGCCGGTCCGGCGCTTCGGAGAGCATGGCGAGGATGGAGTAGTAGAGGTGCGGCATGCCCGCCTGCGCCTGCAGCTCGCGGTCGATCGCGTCGCTGAGGAGGGAGGTCGCGGAGACGTACGAGCGCCAGGCGCGCTGTTCTGCGGGGGAGAGCCAGCGGGTCGTCATGCCGCCAGTGTAGGTTTTGTTTAAAATTTGAACCACCATGCCGGGCAGATCACACGCCACAGGCCACCATTGACTCGTATCGAGCCGCCGAGAGCTGGAGTGTGCGCCCCATGCCCCACCCCTACGTCCTGTTGTCCGCCGCCGTCTCCCTCGACGGCTTCCTCGACGACACCGGACCCGAACGGCTGCTCCTCTCCGGTGCGGCCGACTTCGACCGCGTCGACGAGGTACGGGCGTCCAGTGACGCGATCCTGGTCGGCGCCGGCACCCTCCGCACCGACAACCCCCGGCTGTTGGTCAACTCGGCCGAGCGGCGCGCGGCCCGGGTTGCCACGGGGCGCTCCGAGTACCCGTTGAAGGTCACGGTCAGCGGGTCCGGTGACCTCGATCCCGCCGCGCGGTTCTGGCGCACCGGCGGCGAGAAGGTCGTCTACACGACGGACAAGGGCGCCGAGCGGCTGCGCGGGCTGGGGCTGGGTCCGGACACCGACGTCGTCCCGGTCGGTCCCGACCTGGACTGGCGGGCCGTTCTCGCGCACCTTCATGACGTACGAGGTGTGCGGCGCCTCATGGTCGAGGGCGGCGGCCGGGTGCACACGCAGTTGGTACGGGAGGGGCTCGCGGACGAGATCCAGCTCGCCGTCGCGCCGCTGTTCGTCGGGGAGACGGACGCGCCCCGGCTCTTCGGGCCAGGCCCGTATCCCCCCGGGCGGATGCGGATGGTGGAGACGCGGGCCGTCGGGGACGTCGTACTCATCCGGTACGTCCCTGCCGCGCCCGGAGCCGGTGGGCTCGCCTCCGCCGCCGACCGGCATTGGCTGGGGGTTGCCTGCGAGCTGGCGGCGTTGTGTCCGGCGTCGGAGAGCGCGTTCAGTGTGGGGGCGGTTGTGGTGGCGGCGGATGGGACCGAGCTGGCGCGCGGGTACTCCCGGGAGGGGGGCGACTCCGTTGTGCACGCAGAGGAGGCTGCGCTCGCCAAGGTCGATCCTGGGGATCCGCGGCTCTCGTCCGCGACGGTGTACAGCAGTCTTGAGCCGTGTGCTCGGCGGGCGTCGCGGCCTGTGCCGTGTGCGCGGCTCATTCTTGATGCCGGGGTGCGGCGGGTTGTCACCGCTTGGCGGGAGCCGGACACGTTCGTGGCGGGGGCCGACGGGAACGGGGCTCTGGTGGCTGCGGGGGCCGATGTCGTCGTGCTTCCGGAGTACGAGGAGCTTGCCGTGGCGCCCAATCGGCATCTGCTGGGGTAGCTCGCGGCGGGGGGTGGGGTCGGGGTTTTTCGCCCCCCTCCGCCCCTTCCCGTCCCGTTCCTGGGGGCTGCCGCCCCCAGACCCCCGCATCGCGCTGAACGCGCTCGTCCTCAAACGCCGGACGGGCTAATGGATCTCAGGCGGCCTAAGAGATCCTGCGCCCCCTCCCCCCACACGTAAGGCTGCTCCTGAGCCGGCACAGAGGACATGAGGACAGAGGTGGGAGCAGCGATGGGTTCAGTGGTGCGGCGGGTGACGGCGGTGCTGTTGGTGCCACTGTTGGTGGGGCTGGTGGCGTCGTGCGGGATGTCGTCGCAGGGGCGGACGGTGCGGGCGCGGGCCAAGGACGCGGCGTTCGAGCACCCCGGGGTGCTCGTCAGCAAGGACCAGCTGACCGCCGTACGCAAGCACGTGAACGCCGGGGAGCAGCCGTGGCTGCAGGCGTTCCTGGACATGCGGGACAGCAAGTACGGGTCGTACAAGTACGAGGAGAAGCCGTACGCCACCGTCGAGTGCCCACCCGGCACCCGGGCCGGGCACGGCTGCGTAGAGGAGCGCGAGGACGCGATCGCGGCGTACACGCAGGCGTTGCTGTGGAGCATCACGGGCAAGCAGGAGCATGCCGACAAGGCGGTTCAGATCATGGACGCCTGGTCGGGGAAGGTGCAGAAGCACACAGAGGGGAACGCCGGCCTGCAGACCGCGTGGGCCGGGTCCACCTGGGCGCGGGCCGGGGAGATCGTGCGGCACACCGGAGCCACCTGGCCGGCGGCGAGCGTCGCGCGGTTCCAGGGCATGCTGCGGACCGCCTACCTCCCCGAAGTCAGCAGGAAGGTCCCGGACTTCAACGGGAACTGGGACCTCGTCATGACCGACGCCGCCATCGGGATCGCTGTGTTCCTCGATGACCACAAGGCGTTCGACGACGCCGTCGAGCGGTTCCGGCAGCGTGTTCCCGCGTACTTCTATCTCGCGAAGGACGGGAAGGTGCCGCTGACGCCCGTCGGCAGCACCGTCGACACCCCGCAGAAGCTGACCACGTACTGGTTCGGGCAGCAGCGGTACACGGACGGGGTCTCGCAGGAGACCTGCCGCAACTTCAAGCACGTCGGGTACTCGCTCGCCGCCACCGCGCACATCGCCGAGACCGCCTGGCACCAGGGCCTCGATCTCTACCTCGACGTCAAGGACCGGCTGAAGGCCGCGCTCGACTTCCACTCCAGGTACCAGATGGGGGAGACGGCGCCCGCGTGGCTGTGCGGCGGGCGGGTCGACCGGAACATGGGGCCCGACCTGGAGGTCGCGCTCAACCACCTGGAGGACCGGCTCGACGTCCATGTCCCGGCCGCCCACCGGCTGGCCGAGCAGACGCGGCCGGCCGGCACGGACGATCTCTTCGTGTCCTGGGAGACGCTCACACACGCCGGGAATCCGGCCGCCTGAGGGGCGGTATCAACGCTGGTCCTGGGGGTCCCGCTGATGGCGTATAGTTGGTTTTAACGGCGCGGGGTGGAGCAGCTCGGTAGCTCGCTGGGCTCATAACCCAGAGGTCGCAGGTTCAAATCCTGTCCCCGCTACTCAAGGCCAAGGGCCGGAACTCGGATTCACGAGTTCCGGCCCTTGGTGTTTCCCGGGACACAAGCACGTCCCTCGGTCGGCCCACCCCGGTCGCCCCCCGACCCCGCTCCGGGAAATCTGGACGGGTGGGGCAGCAAGCAGGTGACCCAGGTGACCAGCGGGCGGGGGATCCGCACGACCCGCACGACTCGCGCAACCGGTCCGGCGACCGGTCCGGCGACCGGCGTGGCGATCCGTACGACGGCGCGCCCGACCCCCCGTACGACCGGTCCGGCGGACGGTTGCCGGAAGACCCCGTGCCCGATCCCGGGCTGGGGGACGCGGTGCCGCCCGGACCGGGATCAGGAGCGGGCCGGCTGAGGGTCTCGTACACCCGCAGGTTCGTCCGGGTGCTCCCCGCGCTGCTCATCGTCGCCGGGTCCCTCTACGAGTACCTCACGCCGAGGGACTTCACCGGCGGCCCCCTTCTCACGGCTGCCCCGCTCGTGGCGGCGCCTCTGTACGCGCTGCGCGGCACCGTACTCACCGGCGTAGTGGCCGTCGTCGCGTTGGTCGCGATCCACATCAGGCTCGACGTCGCCCTGCAGGCCGAGGGGGTCACCGAAGTGATCACGGTGGCGACGGCCGCCGTCCTGGCCGCCGTCATCAACGTCGTCGTCCGGCGCGGCGACGCGCGGCTCGCCTCCGTCCGCGAGATCGCCGAGGCCGCCCAGCGCGCCGTACTGCCGCAGCCCGAGGAGCGGATCGACGGACTCGACGTCGCGGCGCGGTACGAGGCGGCGCAGGAGGACGCGTTCATCGGCGGTGACCTGTACGCGGTGCAGGACTCCCCGTGCGGCGTACGGCTGGTCGTGGGCGACGTACGCGGCAAGGGCATGGGCGCGGTGGCCGCCGTCGCCGTCGTCATCGGGGCGTTCCGGGAGGCGGCCGAGCAGGAGGCGACGCTGGAGGCGGTCGCGGGACGCCTGGAGCGGGCCCTGGCGCGCGAGGGCACCCGGCGCGACGGCCTCGACGCCTTCGAGGGGTTCACCACGGCAGTACTGGCGGAGATCCCGCACGGCGAGGAGGTCGTACGGATCGTCAACCGCGGCCATCCTCCACCGCTGCTCCTGTGCGCGGACGGCACCCTCAGCACGCTCGACGCCGGGGAACCCGCACTGCCGCTCGGAATGGGCGAGTTGGGCATGTGGCCCGACCGTGCGCAGGAGACGGACTTCCCGCGGGGGGCCACGCTGCTCCTCTATACGGACGGGCTGTCCGAGGCCCGCGACGAACGCGGGCGCTTCTACGATCCCGCGGCGGCCCTCGCCGGACGGACTTTCCCCGCGCCCGAGGCGCTGCTGGCCACCCTCGCCGAGGAGGTCCGCCGGCACTCGGGCGGCGGCATGACGGACGACATGGCGCTGCTTGCCGTACGGCGTCCGTGAAGGGCGGCGCGTCCGTGACGGGTCCCGCCGTGAAGAGTCCTGCCGCGAAAGGTCCGTCTGTGAAAGGGCCTTGACCCCTGTTGTCACCAGGGGTGATCGGATGGCGCCCCTCCGCATAACATCTGATGCGCCGTCAGAATCATGTCACTGGCAAGGTGTGGTCAACTCGCCCGTTTTACGCCGCTGATGACCCGAAAGTCCTGGCCGGAAGCGTTAAAGATCAGTCAGAACGGCTTGGAATCCAGTGCCCGCGTCTATTAACGTTCGATAACGCAGCGGTCGTCCCAGCCGTCACAAGAGTCGGCTCCGTGCGCACGCGCCGAATCCCGCAAGGGAACCGGGGAACCACCAACTTGGGGTGAATCGAGCGTCTTCCGCGGTGGGAACACCAGCGGTTGACGCGCGTAGGAGACCTTCCTGCTCCGAACCCGTCAGCTAACCCGGTAGGCGAGAAGGAAGGAAAGGAGCACGCCCACGTGGCGTCCAACCCGCCTGCCCAGGCACCCTCGTACCCGCCGAGCCAAACGCACACCTTCGGTTACGGCATGGACGACGAGGGCCCCCGGGAGGAGTGGAACCCCACCGAGGATTCCCTCCGTCCCATCCGCGGCCGGCACCGCGTCTCCAAGCAACGCGGAGGCGGCGGACTCGCACGCAGCTCCACCGTTCTGGGCGTCGGCGTCATAGCCGCCGTCGGCGCGGGCGGCATGGCCACCGCGGCGCCCGGCAAGCCGCCGGTGTCGATCTCGGTGCCCGACCTGCCGTCCGTGGGCTCGATCCTCTCGGACGACAGCTCCGCCGACGAGCCCGCGGGTTCCACCACCCCGCTCACCAGCGCCGGTCTGACGACCGCCGACACCGAGCAGGGCGCCACGGACGCGGGCGAGGTCCTGCGTTCGCGCATCATGCAGCAGGCCGAGGTCCAGAAGGACCAGGCCGACACCGCGGCCCAGCAGGCCGCCCAGACCGCCGCCGTGAAGAAGGCCGCCGACGCCGCCGCCGCGGAGCAGAAGGCGGCCGAGGCCAAGGAAACCGCCGCGAAGAAGAAGGCGGAGGAGGAGGCCGCGGCCAAGGCCGAGGCCGAGCGCCTCGCCGAGCTCGCCAAGAGCTACACGCTGCCGACCTCCTCGTACACCATCACCTCGACCTTCGGTCAGGCCGGCGCGCTGTGGTCCTCCGGCTACCACACCGGTCTCGACTTCGCCGCTCCCACCGGCACCCTGATCAAGGCGGTCCACAGCGGCACCGTCACGGAGGCCGGCTGGGCCGGGTCGTACGGCTACCGCACGATCCTCACCCTCGACGACGGCACGGAGCTGTGGTTCTGCCACCAGTCGTCGATCAGCGTCAGCGTGGGGCAGAAGGTCGCCACGGGTGATGTCATCGGGCGCGTGGGTGCGACGGGCAATGTCACCGGGGCGCATCTGCACCTGGAGGTTCACCCGGACGGCGCCGAGACCGGGATCGACCCGATGGCGTGGCTGCAGAGCAAGGGGCTCAATCCCTGACATGGGGCTCAACCCCTGACCTGTACGTCTCCTGCCGCGTACGTACGTTGTTCCCTGATCCCCGGCGGTTCTGACGGCACCCCCCCCGACGTCAGAGCTGCCGGTCAGGTATGTGTGGAATACAGTCATCCGCTGGCGGCGTTGAATTCAGTCATGACTTCTCTTCGCAAGCTTGGTTCGTCCGACCTCGAGGTCTTCCCGCTCGCCCTCGGCGGCAATGTCTGGGGCTGGACCGCCGACGAGGCCCAGTCCTTCGCCGTGCTCGACGCGTACGCGGCCGCCGGCGGGAACTTCCTCGACACCGCCGACTCGTACTCGGCGTGGATCGAGGGCAACAAGGGCGGCGAGTCCGAGACCATCATCGGCAAGTGGGTCAAGGCGCGCGGCAACCGCTCGGACATCGTGATCGCCACCAAGGTCAGCCAGCACCCCGACTACCAGGGGCTGTCCGCCGGCAACATCAAGGCCGCGGCCGACGCCTCCCTGCGCCGCCTGGACACCGACTACATCGACCTGTACTTCACGCACTTCGACAAGCCCGAGGTGCCGGTCGAGGAGATCATCGGCGCGCTCGACGAGCTGGTGAGGGCCGGCAAGGTGCTCAACATCGCGGCGTCCAACATCTCGCCCGAGCGGCTCCAGGAGTCCCTGGACCTCTCCGACCGCGAGGGCCTCGCCCGCTACGTCGCCCTCCAGCCGCCGTACAACCTGGTCTCGCGCGACACCTACGAGGGTCCGCTCCGCGACATCGCCTCCCGCTCGGGCCTGGCGGCCGTCCCGTACTTCGGCCTCGCGTCCGGCTTCCTCACCGGCAAGTACCGCCCGGGTACGACGGTCGACTCCCCGCGTGCGGAGGGCGCGGCCAAGCACCTGGAGACCGAGCGCGGCCTGCGCGTGCTCGCCGCCCTCGACGAGGTCGCCCAGGCCCACGAGGTCCCGGTCGCCACGGTCGCCCTGGCCTGGCTCGCCGCCCAGCCGACGGTCGCGGCGCCGATCGCCTCCGCGCGGAATGTCGAGCAGCTTCCGGCCCTGCTGGGAGTGGCGGACCTCGTCCTCACGGACGCGGAGCTGGGCAAGCTGACGGAGGCGTCGGCGTAACCGCCGGCTGATGACGTACTACGAGCGGTACGGGTTGTACGCGGGGTAGGGCGTCGCGGCTCCGTAGGGCTGCCAGTAGGGCTCGCTGTGCGTGTGCCCGTACGCGGGCCAGGGCGGCGGTACCGGGACCACCGGAACCGGAGCCGTCGCCCGTGCCGCGTACGCCAGGGCCGGGCGGGCGACATCGCGGCGGCGCCACAGCTCGTGGAGCAACTCCCGCTCCCGTACGACGAAGTCGGCGCCCGCGCGGCCGTCGCGCCCCCGGTGTCGCAGGAACGCCAGCGAGGTCGCGTACGCCTCGTACTCGGCGACGGAGCGGGCGGCGGGCTTGCCGAGGTGGCGGGCGGCGTACTTGCGGGCGATCCGGCGGGCCTGCATGGAGCCGAGCACGTACGGCTCGGGCCCGGACAGCCAGCCGGCGGCCGCGTACGCGGGCAGCTCCGCACGCACGGTGCGCAGTTCCCGCTGCCGGGTCCAGATGACCAGCCCGGTCAGCAGCGCGAACGCGGGCACCATGAACGTGGCGTACACCGCGAAGAACCCGAAATCCCCGAAGCTCGACGAGCCGTTCCACATGGCGTGCATGCCCATGGCGAGCAGGAGCCCGGCGAGGGGCAGCAGGACGCGGCGCACATGGTGGCGTTCGGCGGACAGGGCCGCGACACCGAAGCCGATGCCGGTCAGGACCGTGAACAGCGGGTGCGCGAAGGGTGACATCACCACGCGGACGAAGAAGGTGGCGGCGGTGACCGACATGAGCCCGCGGTCGCCGCTGAGCTGGTCGGTGCCGAAGGCGGTGCCGAGGTAGAGGATGTTCTCCGTGAAGGCGAAGCCGGTGGCGGTGACCCCGGCTATGACGACCCCGTCGACGATCCCGGTGAAGTCACGCTTGCGGAAGAGGAAGACCAGCAGTACGGCTGCCGCCTTCGCCGACTCCTCCACGATGGGCGCTATGACGGTCGCGCCGAGGGTGTCGGCGTTGGTCGGGTCGGCGGTGGTGGTCGCTATCCATCTCGTCGCGAAACTGTTGGCGACGATCGCTATGAGCGCGGCCGCGCACGCGCCCCAGGCGAAGGCGAAGAGCAGGTTCCGCCAGGGACCCGGATCGACGCGGTCCAGCCAGCGGAACGCGGCGACGAGGAGCGGGACGGGGAGCACGGCGAGACCGAGGCCGACCAGGAAGCCCTCCGTGCCGGTCTGCTGGCGGACGAGGGCCAGGATCACCAGCCCGGATATCGCGAGCAGGGTGACCAGCGTGCCGTAGCGCACCCACTTTCTCTGCCACCAGTGCGCAGGCCGCCGCGGGGCACCCTCGGCGGGGCCGGTGGGGTGCGTCGGGTACGGAGGGCTGGTGGCCACGGCATCGACCCTAACGAGGGAGGGGCGCTGCCCGCGACGGTGCGTGGTGCCCGGTGTGGTGTCCGGTGCCGTCTTCGGGCTTCAGTCGCCGACGGATTGCTGGTCCCGGTGCTGTACGCGCCGGAACAGCAGGTCGTTCACGACATGTCCTTTGTCCAGTCCCTGACCCTCGAAACGAGTCAGCGGCCGGAACTCCGGACGTGGCGCGTAATCACCGTCGGGCCGGGTGTTCTCGAAGTCGGGGTGTGCGCTCAGCACTTCGAGCATCTGTTCGGCGTACGGTTCCCAGTCGGTCGCGCAGTGGACGAGGGCGCCCGGTGCGAGGCGGGTGGCGGCGAGGTCGAGGAACTCCGGCTGGATCAGCCGCCGCTTGTGGTGCCGCTTCTTGGGCCAGGGGTCGGGGAAGTACACGCGCAGGCCGCTCAGGGAGTCCGGCGTGAGCATCTCCCTGAGCAGGATGATCGCGTCGCCGTTGGCCACCCGGATGTTGGACAGCCCGCTCTGGTCCGCGAGATTGAGCAGGTTGCCCTGGCCGGGGGTGTGGACGTCGGCCGCCAGGATCCCGGTCTCCGGGGCCTCGGCCGCCATCAGCGCGGTGGCCTCGCCCATCCCGAAGCCGACCTCGAGTACGACGGGGCAGTCGCCGCCGAACAGCTCCGCGAGGTCCAGCCGTCGCTGGCCGTCGATGTCCAGCCCCCACTTGGGCCAGAGCCGCTCCAGCGCATCCGCCTGCCCGGCCGTCACCCGGCTCCGCCGCGGCTGAAAGCTCCGGATCCGCCGCTCGAAGTGCGACCCGGCGGGATCGGGCATCGGCCCGTCGGGGAAACGGGGCTCGCCCTTGGGGCGGGGGGCTTGGGGGGAGGCAAGTGAATCAGACACAGTGGGGTCGATTTTAGGCGAGCCGGCCGGGGGCTGGGCGATGGTGGGTTTTTCGCCCCCTCCGCCCCTGCCCGTCCCGTTTCTGGGGGCTGCGCCCCCAGACCCCCGCTTTCGGCCTGAACGGCCTCGTCCTCAAACGCCGGACGGGCTGAAACG
>NZ_JBFBEA010000027.1:0-118424 GCF_040683495.1 Streptomyces sp. NPDC093544
TTACGGGCCTTCAACTTGGCCTGGATACGCGCCAGATACGTCTTCACCGTCGACAACGACAAGAACAGCCCGTCGCAGATCTCCTGATTCGTACGCCCCACAGCCACCAGACGCACGATGTCCAGCTCGCGCTCACTGAGCCCGGCAGCCCCCGCGTCACCCGACGCCGAGCCCCGCTCGGTCTCCTCCAGCCGACGCAGCAGGCGGACCGTCACCGCCGGTGACACCAGAGCGTCCCCACGGGCCGCCGCCTGCACCGCCTCCACCAGCAGCCCCGGAGAGGCGTCCTTCAGCAGGAATCCGCACGCCCCGTTCCGCAGCCCGGTCCGTACGTAGTCGTCCTGGTCGAAGGTGGTGATCAACACGACGTTCATCGGATCGGCCACGCCCGGCCCGGCCAACTGCCGCACCACGTCGAGACCGTCCAACCGCGGCATTCGAATGTCGGTCAGCACCACATCCGGGCGCAGCCGGCGTGCCAGAGCGATGCACTCGACACCGTCAGCCGCTTCCCCGACCACGGTGATGCCCGGTTGCGCCCCCAGGATCAGGCTGAATCCGGTCCGCACCAACTGCTGGTCGTCAGCGATCACCACATTGATCCGCGTATCGGCCACTACCTGTTCCTACCACAGTGATCAGCCGCCATCTGTCCCTACCGGAGTGATCAGCCGGGCCGACCCGACTGACGGCGGCGCGGATCCCGCCGTCCCCACGGACGGCCGGTGCACCGTCCGCCCATGGTCGCTCGGGGCCGAGTCCCTCCGCGTCGCCCGCGCGTACCGGTTTCACGGGAACCTGTCGGTCATTCGGCCGACACACCGTTCTCCCGCTCCACCGCCATGGGCCCGTCGTCGGTTCGCGGGCCTGCCAGGCACTCAAGAGCGCATTGACGGAGCCGACCCGATGTCCACCACCCGTGCCCAATCCGGCGGCGAATCCGGTACGTAGTCGGGGTCGTCCTCGTCCCAGGACGGGGTTTCGTCTTGTCGGGGGAAGAGGCCCACGACCGTTCGGCAGGGTGGGCGCGTGGACGGCCAGGGGGTCTGGCCGTCGGTCAGGGCGACGACGACGTCCGGTCGGGGTCCGGTTCGCAGGGCCTTGGCGAAGCCTGTGCGGAGGTCCGTACCGCCGCCGCCCACCAGGGGGATCCCCTCGGCGCGGCACAGGGGGTGGGCGATCCGGGCCGCCGCGTCGCACGGGACCACGGTGATCAGGTCGCGGCGGCCGCCCAAGGCGCGGGAGATCGCGGCGACTTCGAGGAGCGCGCTGCCCAGTTCGGTGTCACTGACCGACGCGGAGGTGTCGATGACCACGGAAACCCGGGGCGGCCTGCGCCGGAGGCTCGGCAGCACGGCGCCGGGCACCCCGGCAGAGCGCCGTGAGGGTCGGCCGTAGGTGTAGTCCTCGCCCGCGCCGGAGCCGGAGACCGCCGAGCGGACCGCCGCTCCGAGCAACTCCCGCCACGGCTGCGGCGGATGGAACGCCTCCTCCGCCCACCGCTGCCAACCCTTGGGGGAGTGCCCAGGGCGCGCGGTGATGCCCTGCGCCACCCGGAACCGGACCGCGTCCTGTTCCTGCGCGCTGAGGCCGTGCGCACCGTCAGGACCCAGCTCCCACTCCCGTTCCAGTCCGTCGGCGCCGCTGCCGCAGTCCAGCCAGGCCAGGTGTTGGGTGAGCGGCCCGAGGCGGAACTGGCGCAGGTAGTCCTCCATGAGCTGCCCCTCGGGCAACCTCAAGGACAGCGGCTGGAGGGCGTCTTCGGGCCGGATCAGCCCGTCGCCGTACACGTCGTCGTTGATCTCGCAGTCCGCGGCGATGTTCATCCGCAGCCGTTCCGCCGGTCCGGTCAGGCCGTGCTGCCGCGCGAACCGGTCACTGCGCCCGTGATGGTCGCGCAGCAGGTGAGACACCTCATGCACCCATACCGCGGCCAGTTCCTCCACCGGTGTCCGGTCCACGAACGCCGATGAGACATAGCACCGCCAGTACCGGTCGACAGCCATCGTCGGTACCCGCCGTGACGGCACGGTGTGCAGGGCGAACAGCGCCGTCGCCAAGTAGGGCCGGACCCGGGCTGCGTGCAGTCGGGCGGCGAAGAGCTTGTCGCGATCGAGTGCGCCGCCGAGTGTTGCCGCTGCGTCCGGGGTCATCGTCCCGCCTTCGCGGCGCCCGCCGCACGGGAAGCGGACTGTGCCGCCGCCCGGTCCGCACGCCGGGACAGGGACACCGCGCCGGCGAGCCGCTCGATCGATGCCGGAACGTCCCAGTCCTCCTGGCGCAGTGTGGCGAGTGTGGTCGCGGGGACGACCACCAGGTCAGGGGCTCCGGTCTCCAACGCCCGGACCAGTAGGGCCCAGGCCGCGTCCCAGCGGGACTTCTCCGGGCGTCGGCGGACCGCCGCCACCACACCGTCGAGTACCGCTTGGCGCAGATCCCCCCGTTCGGGCAGGGTCGCCCCCGCCGGGTCGGCGAGAAGGACCTCGGGGTCGGGGAGGTCCATCCGGTCCAGGCTTGCCAGCAGTTCGAGCCCCGGGCCGTCCCCGACGGTGCCTCGTACCAGTAGGGAAAGCACCTCCCGGGAGGAGCCGGCCGCGGTCGCGAAGGCGATCAGGCACAGGGTCATCTCCCAGCTTCGGGGTGACGGCCAGGCGCCGCCCCGGCGGGTTTCGTTGCTGGGCAGTCGGTGTACGAGGGTGGGGCGGGCGGCGAGGAGTTCGCACACCGCACGGCGGGCGAACTCAACGGCCCCCGACAGCTTCTCCGGGTCGAGCCGTGGCAGCGTCGCCCGTGGCCAGGTCCCGCCGAGTCCTCGTACGACGACCTCGTGGTCGTGGGTCCACTGAAGATGGACGAACCGGTTGGCCAGCGGCGGGCTCAGCTCCCAGCCGTCGGCCGCCGAGGAACGCGGATTGGCGGCGGCCACGATCCGTACCCCGGGCGGCAGTTGGAGCGAACCGATCCGCCGCTCCAGCACGAGGCGGAGCAGGGCGGCTTGGACGGCCGGCGGTGCGGTGGACAACTCGTCCAGGAACAGCAGCCCTCGGCCGGCCCGTACCAGGCGTACTGCCCAGTCCGGCGGGGCCATCGGGACACCTTGCTCCGCGGGGTCGTCTCCGATGATGGGCAGCCCCGAGAAGTCGGACGGCTCGTGCACGCTGGCGATGACCGTGGTCAGCGGAAGATCCAGGGCCGCCGCGAGCTGTGTCAGGGCCGCGGTCTTGCCGATCCCCGGCTCACCCCACAGGAGTACGGGCAGGTCGGCCGCGACCGCGAGCGTCAGGGCCTCCAGCTGGGTGTCGGGGCGCGGTTCGGTACCGGCGTCGCGCAACAGGGTCAGCAACTCGCCTGCTACGTCGAGTTGTGAGGCGGGGGGAGAGGTGGAGAGGGCGTCGATGGCAGCGGTTGGGGAGGTGGAGAGAGTGTCGATGGCAGCGGTTGGGGAGGTGGAGAGAGTGTCGACGGCAGCGGTCGGGGAGGCGGAGAGAGTGTCGGTGGGGGCGGACAGGATGCGTGTGGGCATGTTTGATCACCTTTGGGTTCGTGGTGCAGCGAGTTGGTGCGAGGGCCGGAGGCTCTCGAGGCAGCGGGAGGTCCCGCAGGTCAGTGGGCGATCGCGTGGTGCGAATGGGCGCGGCCGCCACGCGGACGGTGGCAATCCGGGTGGAAGTGGACGCGGCCGGGGCCGGGTTCGATCAGGCCCGCCCGGAACAGTCCGTACGTGATCCGCCGCCGCGCGGCGGCCTCGAGCTCGTCCCGTAGAGCGCCGCCGCGCAGCACCGCGTCGGGGCCCAACAAGCCTTCGACGACGGCCAGCGCACCGGTGATGTCGCCGTGGACCAGGCGTTCGCGGACGCCGACGAGACAGTCCGGACGACGGTGCGCCTCATCGATGGCTTGTAGGCAGGGAAGCGGAGTGCCGGTCAGCGCGACCAGCAGTTCCTCCCGGCGGATCTCGGCCGGGTCGTGGTCCAGCGCCGCCAGTACCCCGTCGACCAGGCCGATCCGGTGCTCGGCTCCCCGGCACTCCACGAGTCGGGGCTGACCTGCGGACCGGTCCGGAACGGGGGAGGAACCTCCCCGGAGACCGGTCGGCGAACGACCCGGTACCAGTGCCGAGGCGACCAGCGGATGCAGCCGGTCGGGCTCCAACGCACCGGTGCGGAGCAGTTCCAGGTCGGGCAGCACCCAGGTCGCAGCGTCGGGCAGGATCGGCAGTGCGGAGGCGCTACAGCTGCCCGCCATGGGCGCCGCGGCGATCCGCATGGCGGGCGGCCCGGGGCCGTCTCCGTCCGCGATCAAGTCCAAGGTCAGCCGACGCCGGTCACCGAACCGCACCGCGACGGCACCGGTACCGCTCGCCCGCCCCTCGGCGCGGAGCAAGATCTCGGCCTCGGCCGCCCACCGCTCGACGGCACACTGCCGCCCCCGCGGCACCATCTCCAGCGGACCGGGGTCCACAGAAGGGCCGGGCGGCCGATCGGCCCCGGCCCGGACCCGCAGCTCATCGGCCCTGCGCGCGTCCCACAGATGACGGTGCAGATCGAGGCGGAACCGCCGGTTGGGACGGGGATGCGGATGTCGGCACGCCCCGGACTCGAAGCGGGGGCCGGGGCCGCCCCACAGCGCGAGGCTGATCCGCTGACCGGCGTCCGCCCAGGCAGGCGGAGTCCGCACTACCAGGTACACCGGGTCCGGGTGTTCTCCCTCGCGCTCCGCGTCGTCGTACTCGTACTCGTACCGGGCCAGCGCGATGGTCAGACCCGGGCGCAGCAACCCGTCGGGCGCGACCCTCGGCAGGTGCCAGCGCAGCAGGTCAGGGGCGAGATGGCGGAGATCGGCCCGGATGCGGGCGGCGAGTTCGTGGCCGTGACTGCGCGCCACGGAACGCGGATTGAGATCGACATCGATGCCTGCGGCGGCACACGCCCCCGCCCAGTCCCCGGCACGACGGCGGGCGGTCGCGGTCTCGATCATGGAGGGTGGCACGGCGAACTCGCGCACGCGCAACCAGAAGGAAAGGCGGGAGTCCTCGTTCGCGGTCTGAGTGAGCATCAGCACTCACCTTGCGCGGACGGGACCCCCGATCTGCCAGCAGATTGAGTCATCATCGCGGCGAGCATAGCGTCCCGACCGCCATCCGGCAGCTGCATTTTGGCGGGTGCGTCTGCCCGGCCGCCCGCGTGCCCGCGGCAGACCCCACCCACAGCCGTACGTCTGAACTGCCCCGTCAGTAAGCCCCGTTGACGTTGTCGATCGAGCCGTACTTCGCGGCGGCGTAGTTGCAGGCCGCCGTGATGTTCGCGACCGGGTCGTAGGGGTCCATCGAGGTGCCGGCCACGTGGTAGGCGGCGAAGGTCGGGTCGATGACCTGGAGAAGGCCCTTGGAGGGGGTGCCGGCGGCGGCGTTGGAGTCCCAGTTGTTGATGGCGGCGGGGTTGCCCGCGGACTCGCGGATGATGTTGCGGTAGATGCCGTCGTAGGTGCCCGGGATCCCGGACTGGGCCATGACGGCCAGGGATTCCTTGATCCAGCCGTCGAGATCGTTGGAGTAGGTCGCGGGGGTCACCGTGGACTTCGAGGTCGAGGCGGTCGACTCCGCGGACTTCGTGGATGTTTGGGTGGTTTTCGTGCCCACGGTCAGGGTGGTGCCCGGGCGAAGCAGTGTCGGGTCGGAGCCGATGACCGCGGCGTTGGCCTTGTAGAGGGCCTGCCAGCTGTCGTCCGTGGTGTGTTCCCGTGCGATCTTGGACAGGGTGTCGCCCGCGACGACCTTGTACGTGACGAGCTTGACGTCGGGGACGGCGGCCGGAGCGGCCTTCGTAGCCGCGGTTGCCTGGGCCGGAACGCCGGCGGTGGTGGCGGCGTGGGCGCCGGTCGCGCTCACCAGGGGGAGTGCGAGCGCGACTCCGCCCGTTCCGGCGGCGACCATGCCACGGGTGAGGTGGCTGGTCCTGGGGCGGCGGTGCTTGCCTCGTACGGGCATGACGAATTCCTCTCCGGCGCCTGCGAGGTGAGCTGTCGGGTTCGGGCGGGAGCTGCCCGGCCGCGTGGTGGGTGCGGCTTCACCCCTAGCCGAGCCGGTGTCCGGATCGGCGGCTTACCTGGGTCCCCCGCTCCTGCCGTGAGCGCGTGGATGGGTGGGGTTCCGGGCGGCGGCAGGATTCGGCGTTCCGCCTGGATCGACGTGAACGTATGCGAGAGCACATGTCTGGAACAAGGCCCGATTTGACGCCGTAGATCGCTTTCGCCTGCACACACAACAGGGGGAATCGCCCGATTGTGTCCGGAATATGAAACTCAACTTACCTTTCGCGAATGGGCAATTGCGAGGCATCGCGAGGCGGGTCGAGACGTCGATCTTGTCCGGACGTGACCCATTTCACGCGACCAAGCATGAACAAAGCGGCACCGTAGGCAATCAGGGTGCAATACGGGCAGCATGCGGTGGTTGCCGGCCGCCGCTCACCCCGCCGTCCGCGGGATCCTCTTCTCCCACGTCCGGTGGAAAACCACCTCGTCACCGTCCCGGCAGATCACCTCGTTCGAGGTGATGAACTCATCGGCGTCGCAGGAGATTTTGGACGTGGTCGAGACGCGCGCGTCCCACGGCAGGTCCGGGCGGTGGAGGCGGATCGACCATGTCGAGCGGGTGCGGGCCGACAGCGGATCCGACTCGTTGATCGTGTACGTCTCCAGCACGTCCTCCGTGAATTCGAGGCCGTCCGGATAGACGCGGGTGCCGCCGTAGCGGGGGTCGACTTCGAGGCGCCACTCGCCCTTGGCCACGTCGCGCACGACGAGGCGTTCGGGGCGGGGTTCGTCCAGGGTCGCCGGTACGACCACTCCCAGGGGTTCGGACTCCTCCGGTTCCTCGAAGGCGATCGGGAACGCCGACTGCCTTGCCCGTACGGGGAGTTCGAGGGCGCTGCCCGCCGGGTCCAGGTTGAAGCCCGACTCCGAACCCGGCTGGGGCCAGATCCAGGGCCAGTACGCGGAGGAGACCGCGAGGCGGATCCGGTGACCGGGCGGGAATGCGTAACCGATGCCGTTCAGCTCGAAAACCACGTCCTCCGTAGAGCCCGGCTTCCAGGGAACCGCCTGGTCACGGCCATGGCGCGCCGACAGGTTCAGTACGCCTCGGGTGACGAGTGTGGAGGAGCCGTCGGGGGCCACATCGCAGAGTCGGGCGATCACCTGGCCGCGCTCCGCCTCCGACGTCAGCCGCAACCGCACCTTCGGACGGCCCAACACCCATGTTTCCTCCGGGACTTCGAACTCGAAGCACGCCGACCGCCCGTCCTCCTCCCGCTGGTCCGGCGGCAGATCCGCGTCGTTCCCGAAGGGGAAGAAGCGGCCCGCGTCGACGCCCGTGTGCTGCGGTGAGCGGACCAGTACCGGTGCGCCCCGGAGGCCGTACGAGACCGGTGTCACGGAGGGGGACGGCCAGGTCTCGTCACCCACCCAGCGGCCCGGCAACACGTCGTACACCGTTGCCGGAGGGTGCGCGTCCATGACGTACGAGCGCAGCAGCGGCTCCGACATCACTCCTGTGTTCCCGTCCACCACTCCGGTGTCCCCGTCGCGCAGCCAGTGGTCCCACCAGCGCAGGGTCTCCTGGAGGAAGCCGATCGCGGGTCCCGGCGGCAGGCCCCGGTCGGGGTACTGGTGCGACCAGGGGCCGATGAGGCCTCGTACGCGATCCGGTGGCAGGTTCTCGACCAGGCGCAACACCGTGTCCCGGTACGGGTCGTGCCAGCCGCCCACCGCCAGGACGGCGGCCTGGATCGCGCCGTAGTCCTCGCAGACGCTGCCGTGCTTCCAGTACGAGTCCCGGGTCTGGTGCGACAGCCAGGTGTGGAGGTACGGCTCCACCGCCTCAAGGCGCTTCACCCACAGGTCGTGCCACATCACCTCGCCGACGTGTACCGGGTCCGGCGGGCGGGCGACGAAGGCGAGCATCGTGGCCGCCCAGGCGTGCATGTCGACGGCGAGGACGGAACCACCCATGTAGTGCACGTCGTTGTCATAACGGTCGTCCGCCGAGCAGACGGTGACGACCGCCTTGAGCGGCTCGGGCGCGAGGGCCGCGATCTGGAGGGAGTTGAAGCCGCCCCAGGAGATGCCGAACATGCCGACCTTGCCCGAGCACCAGGGCTGGGAAGCCAGCCAGTTGACCACCTCCACCCCGTCGGCCAGTTCCGTCTGCGAGTACTCGTCCGTCGGCATGCCCTCCGAGTTGCCGTGGCCGCGGACGTCCACGCGGACGGAGGCGTAGCCGTGACCGGCGTACCAGGGATGGCGTTGCCAGTCGCGCGGCGCCGTCCAGTCCGTGAGGCGGTACGGGAGGTATTCGAGGAGCGCCGGTACGGGCTCGTCGGTCAGGGGGCGCCAGACGCGTGCGTACAGACGTGTGCCGTCCGGGAGGGGGATGAGGACGTCCTCGTGAGCGGACTCGTAGGGGAAGGACGTACGGATGCGCATGCGTGATCCCGGTGGTTTCAGTGGACGGGGTACATGGTGCGGCGCAGCCAGGGGGCGAGTGCCATCACGGCGAGGCCCGCGGCCACCGCGATCGCGCCGTTGACGCCGAAGTAGGCCGGTTTGGAGACGTCGTCGTAGAGCTTCACGGTCTGGGCCTGGATGCCGTTGGCGAGCGCGAGGGACAGGAACCAGAGGGACATCGTCTGGCTGGAGAAGGCGATGGGGGCGAGCTTGGTGGTGGCGGACATGCCGGACGTCTCCAGGAGGATGTCGCCGAGGCCGAGGAGCAGGTACGAGCCGACGATCCACCAGGCCGACATCAGGTAGTCGTCACTGCTGTGTCCGCTCGTCGGCAGCACGATCAGCAGGAAGGACAGGCCGCCGAGTACGACCCCGATCGCGATCTTGTTGGAGGCGTGCGGCTGGTTGCGGCCCATCCGGACCCACAGCGCGGCGACCACGGGCGCGAGGGCGACCTCGAAGGCGCCGAGCGCGGAGGCGTACCAGCCGGCCGGGAAGTCGTAACCGAGGATCCTGCTCTCGGCGTTCGACGCGGCGAGCAGCATCATCGTCGAGTACGCCTGGAAGAGGATGAAGTTGAAGACGGTCGAGGCGAGGAAGAGGACGACGTACGGGCGCAGGTGGCCGCGTTCGGCGTCCGTCACGCGCGGGCTCCTGAACATCACCGCGAAGTAGACGACCGGCGCGATCACCGAGATGAGGGTGAGCAGGTCGACGAAGCGGCCCATCGTCAGATAGCCGGCCACGGCGAGGACGGTCGCGAGTACGGCCGCCGCGAGGAGGCCGAGGCCGATCAGCAGGACCGTCCGGCGCATCGCGTCGGGGGCGAGGGCGAATTCCGCCGCGCGCTTGCGTCCGGCCAGGTGACGGCGGCCCATGACGTACTGGATCAGGCCGAACGTCATGCCGACCGCCGCCGCGGAGAAACCCCAGTGCCAGCCCCGGTGGTCGCCGAGCCAGGCGGTGACGAGCGGGCCCGCGAAGGCGCCGATGTTGATCGACATGTAGTAGAGGGCGAACCCGGCGTCACGGCGCTCGTCCTCGGTGCGGTAGAGCTTGCCGACCATGGTGGCGACGTTGGGCTTGAGCAGGCCGGTGCCCGCGCTGATCAGGCCGAGGCCGACCCAGGTCAGGGTGCCCGTCGGGACCGCCATGGAGTAGTGGCCGCAGGCGATCAGGATGCCGCCCCACAGGACCGCGCGGTACGAGCCGAGCATCCGGTCGGCGAGCCAGCCACCGGCGACCGAGACCAGGTAGACGAGCGTTCCGTACGCGGCCGACACCGAGGCGGCGGTGCCCGACGACATGCCCATGCCGCCGTGGGCGACGGTGTCCGCGAAGTAGAGGACGAGGATCGCCTGCATGCCGAGGAACGAGAAACGTTCCCAGACCTCCAGGCCGGAGAGGGTGAGCAGGCCCCTGGGCTGGCCGAAGAAGGCGTGGTCGTCACCGGGAGGCGGAGGCGGCTCACTGCCTGGCTCGGATTCGACGGTGCTGCGGGACACGGCGGCCGGTCTCCTTACGGGGCGCTGACGCGACAGAGGGAAGCCTGGCAAGTGGGCGGATATCGGCTCGTATCAATTGATCAAGAACATACCGCTCGTGATGTCGCACCGCCGGGCGTGCAGCCGCCTTCCGTTCGGGTGGAGGTTTCCTTCTCCTTGGGGCTGTGGACTGTCCGTCCCGCCCGGGGGAACTCGTGAGGGAAGTCGGCTATGGGGACGGTGGGCGCTCGTGGTGATCGAAACGTGACCGGATACGCTGACTTGAGTGATGGCAGCGACACATCGACAAACCGCGTCACCGACCGAATGATCGACCGAGTTCGCCATGTGATCGTCAGCAGACAGGAGAACCTCTCGTGACCGTCGTCGGGCCGTTCGGGCTGAGCGTGCGGGACCAGGCTCTCGAAGCCGATGTCCAGGCCGGATTGGCGGCTGTCGAGGAGGGTTTGCTCGAAGCCACCAAGAGCGAGGTTCCGTTCATCACGGAGGCCGCGCAGCACCTGGTGCGGGCCGGCGGCAAACGTTTCCGGCCACTGCTCGTGACGCTCGCCGCGCAGTTCGGGGACCCCTACGCGCCGGGTGTCGTGCCCTCGGCCGTGGTCGTCGAGCTGACGCATCTCGCCACGCTGTACCACGACGACGTGATGGACGAGGCGGACGTACGGCGCGGAGTGCCCAGCGCGAACACCCGCTGGGACAACTCGGTGGCCGTCCTCACCGGCGACTTCCTCTTCGCGCGCGCGTCTTACATCCTGGCCGACCTCGGTCCCGACGCCGTCCGGATCCAGGCCGAGGCGTTCGAACGGCTCGTCACCGGACAGATCCTGGAGACCGCGGGTCCGCGCGACGGCCGTGACCCGGTCGACCACTATCTCGATGTGCTCAGCGGCAAGACCGGTTCCCTGGTCGCGGTCGCCTGCCGGTTCGGCGCGATGATGTCCGGGGCCGACGAGACCGTCGTGGATGTGCTGACGCAGTACGGGGAGCGGCTGGGTGTCGCCTTCCAGCTCGCGGACGACGTACTGGACATCGCGTCCGACTCGCGCGAGTCGGGCAAGACGCCGGGGACGGATCTCCGTGAGGGGATTCCGACGATGCCGGTGCTGCGGTTGCGGGAGCGGGTCGCCCGGCTCGGTCTCGCCGAGGACATCGCCCTGTGCGAGCTGCTGGACTCCGACATGACGGATGACGCCCGGCACGCCGAGGCGCTGGCCAGGCTGCGGGTGCACCCGGCTCTCGAGCAGGCCCGGCGGGACACCGTGCAGTACGCGGAGGACGCGCGGGCCGCGCTGGCTCCGCTGCCGGAGTGCGACGCGAAGGCGGCGCTGGTGGAGTTGTGCGACGCGGTGGTGCATCGGGCGGGGTGACCCGGCCCCGTAGGAACCCCGCCGGAGCAGTTGTGGCGTACGTCACATTCTTCGACCGAGTCCGGTCTCCAGTCTCCAGCCACCGGGAGGCCGGTCGCCGGACGGGCATGCCCGATCGCACGCGGCCGCACCCGATCGCACGCGACCGCAGCACGGTCACCGGCGCGGTGGTGTCTCCCGCCAACCCCTACGGGTTGCGGGAGACACCACCGCGTTACGTCATACCGCAGGAGTACGCGGAGTTGCGTCCGGGGTCTGACGCATCTCTCCCGCCGATTTGGTCAGATGGACAACACCACTCCTCACCGGTTCGGGTGAGAATGGCGGCTAAGAGTGGACCAGTGCAGTACGACGAGCCGCCGCCGACGACGGAGGTAAGGCACACATGGCACCGTACGAATCCGACCACAGCACGAACGCCGACGAGGCCGAGGACGTGCGCACCGGCCGGCGGAAGGCGGCGCGTTACGTCGTCCCGGTCGCGGTGATGGGGGTGGCGGCGGTAACCATCGGGCTCGTCCCCGCGCTCGCCGACTCCGGGGACCCCGACCTGCCCAAGATCAGCGCCCAGCAGCTCATCGAGAAGATCGCCAAGTCGGACGTCCAGCAGCTGTCCGGCACCGTCAAGATCAGCACCGATCTCGGGCTTCCCGACCTGGGTGGCCTGGAGAGCAGCTTCGCTTCCGGGGCCGTACAGGGCGGTGGCAGTGACGGTTCGTCCGCCGATCCGTCGTCCAAGCTCCTGGAGCTGGCCACCGGCACGCACACGCTGCGCGTCGCGGCCGACGGCCCGGACAAGTCCAAGGTCTCCCTGCTGGACAGCGCCGCCGAGTACAGCCTCATCCACAACGGCACGGACGTGTGGGGATACGACAGCAAGTCGAACGAGGTCTACCACTCGACCGCGCCCAAGTCCGGTACGGAGAAGGGTCAGACGGAGAAGGGTCAGGACGTCCCGGCCACTCCCCAGGAGCTCGCCGACGAGGCCCTCAAGGCCGTCGACGACACCACCTCCGTGACCGTCGACGGCACCGCGCAGGTCGCGGGCCGTGACGCGTACAAGCTGCTCATCAAGCCGAAGCAGTCCGGCTCCACGGTCGGCGCGATCACCATCGCGGTCGACTCGAAGACGGGGCTGCCGCTGAAGTTCACGCTGACCCCGGCGAGCGGCGGCGCGGCCGTCGTGGACGCGGGCTTCACCAAGGTCGACTTTTCCAAGCCGGCCGCTTCGACCTTCGACTTCACCCCGCCCAAGGGTGCGAAGGTCACCGAGGGCGACGACGTGAAGGCGCCGGAGTCCGCCAAGAAGTCCGACGAAGACCTGGGCGCTGGGCTCGACGGGCTCGAAGGGCTCAAGACGATCGGTGAGGGCTGGAACTCCATCGCCGAGTTCGACACGGGCGGCGAGGGCGTACCGTCCGGCTCCTCCGGCAACGGCGACGTCGACGGGTTCCTGAACTCCCTCGGCGACCAGGTCACCGGCAAGTTCGGCTCGGGCACGGTCTTCTCGACCCGCCTGGTCAACGCGCTGATCACAGACGACGGCAAGGTGTACGCCGGTGCCGTCACCAAGGACGCGCTGGTCAAGGCGGCCAACGCGGCTCAGTAGGTCTCGTACGGACAGGCCGGACCGCAGGACGAATTGAGGAGTCTATGGAGGAGCTGTCCGCCGCGGAGCCCGACCCGGTGGGCGACACGGGAGGGACGGTGAGCGCGGTCGCGGCGAAAACGGGCGCGGCGAAAACGGCCGCCGGGGGCCACGCGGCGAAAACGGCCGCAGGGTCCCCGGCCGCGGGGACCACGGTCGAGGTGATCCCGGTCGAGGACGCCGTGATCGTCACCCGTGCGCTCACCAAGCGCTTCCGCGGCGGACAGCTCGCCGTCGACGGCCTGGACCTGACCGTCCCGGCGGGCAGCGTCTTCGGCTTCCTCGGTCCGAACGGCTCGGGCAAGACCACCACCATCCGCATGCTGATGGGCCTGATCCAGCCGACCTCGGGCACGGCGCGTGTCCTGGGGCAGCCCATGCCCCGGGCCACCCGCGCCGTGCTCCCGCACGTGGGCGCCCTCATCGAGGGCCCCGCGCTGTACGGCTTCCTCTCCGGCCGCGACAACCTCCTCCGGTACGACGCCGCCGACCCGACCGCCGACCCGCGTACCCGGCGTACGCGCGTCGCGGCCGCCCTCGACCGGGTCGGGCTCGCCGCCGCGGCGGGCAAGAAGGCGAAAGCGTACTCACTCGGTATGAAGCAGCGGCTCGGGCTCGCGGCAGCGCTGCTCCAGCCCCGCCGCCTGCTCGTCCTGGACGAGCCGACCAATGGCCTCGATCCACAGGGCATGCGCGAGATCCGTTCCCTGGTAAGGGAGTTGGCCTCGGACGGTACGACCGTCTTCCTCTCCTCGCACCTGCTCGACGAGATCGAGCAGGTGTGTACGCACGCGGCCGTGATGGCGCAGGGCCGGCTCATCACCCAGGGCGCGGTGACCGATCTCGCGGCGGGTGCGCGTGGGCGTCTCGTGGTGACGACTCCCGATCCCGCGGACGCGGCGCGCGTACTGAAGGAACAAGGAGTCGGGGATCTCGTCGTGACGGACACCGGGGTGACCGCCGAGCCTCCCGATCGCGAACTCGCCGAGCTGAACGCCGCGTTGGTCACGGCGGGCGTCCGGGTCCGCGGTTTCGGGGTCGAACGGGCCTCGCTGGAGGACGCGTTCGTGGCGCTGACGGGGGAGGGGTTCGATGTCGCGGGCTGAGATCATGTCCCAGACTGAAGCCGTCCGTACGCGTGCGCCCGGCCCGCTGTGGACGTTCGGGCTGTTCCGCAGCGAGCTGGTCACCACCTTCCGACGGTGGCGGACCATCGCGCTGCTCGGCGTGCTCGCGGCGGTACCGGTCCTCATCGGTATCGCCATCAAGATCGAGACGAGCGACGGATCGGGGGGCGGCCCCGGCGGCGGAGGCGAAGGACCGGCGTTCATCTCGCAGATCACCAACAACGGCCTGTTCCTGGTGTTCACGGCGCTCGCCGCGACACTCCCCTTCTTCCTGCCGATGGCGATCGGCGTCATCGCGGGCGACGCGATCGCGGGCGAGGCGAACGCGGGAACCCTGCGCTACCTCCTGGTCGCGCCCGCAGGACGCACCCGCCTCCTCCTCACCAAGTACGCGACCACCATGACGTTCTGCCTGGTCGCGACCCTCGTGGTGGCGACCTCGGCGCTCGCGACGGGTGCGCTGCTGTTCCCACTGGGCGAGCTGACGACGATCTCCGGGACCCGGATCAGCTTCGCGGAGGGACTCGGCAGGGCCCTGCTCATCGCACTGGTCGTCGCCGCGTCACTGATCGGTGTCGCGGCGCTCGGCCTGTTCATCTCGACGCTGACAGGCAGCGGCATCGCGGCGATGGCGACGACCGTCGGGCTCCTCATCACCATCCAGATCCTCGACCAGATCCCCCAACTCCACGCGCTCCAGCCGTACTTCTTCTCCCACTACTGGCTGTCCTTCGCCGACCTCATGCGCGACCCGGTGTACTGGGACGACCTGGTCCACAACCTTGGCCTGCAAGCGCTGTACGCGGCGGTGTTCGGCTCGGCGGCGTGGGCACGGTTCACGACGAAGGACATCACGGCCTGAGGCCCGGGACCCGGTGCTCAGCTGTCGTAGGGGAAGCGAGCGAGCGGCGGCTCCTGCGCGAAGAACGTCTTCGCGCGGGCCAGCGCCTCGCTGTCGCTGAGTACGTCACCGGGCTTGCTGCCGTTGCCGAGCAGGACTCCGCCGAAGCGCATGTCCATGTACGCGGCCGAGTGGTTGAGGGTGCCGATCAGCGGATCGGCGACCTCCTGCTCCTCGTGTGCCAGCGCGGCGACCCCCCAGAGGGTGCGCCCCGCCATCGTGGCCTTGAAGTCGACACCGGGGGTGCGCAGCCACCCCGACCAGTAGTCGAGGTAGCGCTTGGTGGAGGCGGAGACCGAGTACCAGTACAGCGGCGACGCGATGACGATGTCCGTCGCGGCGAGCGTCGCGTCGAGGAGCAGGCCCGTGCTGCCCTCGGTCGGGCGGAGGTGGTCACTGTCGTGGCGCAGGTCCTCGAAGTCCGGCAGTGGATGCTCGGCGAGGTCCAGCCACCGCTGCTCGGCCTCCGCGGGCAGCTGTTCGGCGGCCTTACGGGCCAGCAGCTCGGTGTTGCCGTCGGAGCGGCTGCTGCCGAGCAGGAACAGGAAATGGCGGCTCATGGGTCCCCCTAGGGTGCGCGCGGCAAACGGCATCTGCCGCGACTACATGCGTGCACAATATATGCGTACGCATCTAGTCGTCCAGTGGGTTCTTGTTTCGGACCCCCGGCCGGTGCTGAAGTGAGGGGAGGGGCGAGGATGCGTACGAGGGTGACCGACACCGGTCGTCTCCGCTCCGGGCCCGTCGGCGTTGACGCACTGTGGTCTGCGGGACCAGGGTGGACGGGTGGACACACGCGCGGACATCCTCTTCCACGCCGTCCTCCCGTTCGTTCTCCCGGTCTTCGTTCTCCCTGTCCACCCTTCCTCCCCCGATCACCCCGAGTGAGGGCACGATGTCTCGACTCAGCCGCGAACAGAAGCGGGAACTCAAGCGGCGGCGCGCTGAGGAGGGTGCCGATTCCGGGGAGTACCTGGACCCCGCGGTCACACCGGTGGAGGTGCGGGTGCCCGCCTCGGCGGGGGACGCCGCTCCGATCGGCGGCGGGGCCACGGTCGGCGGCGTGCCGGTCTTCGCCGCCCCCGGCCAGACCGTCCAGGCCGCCGTCCTCGACCACCTCCACCGCCTCGCCCTCACCACCGGCCAACCCGTACTCGCCGCGATCCACGACGAACGCACCGGCTTCGTCGTACCGATTCAGGTGTACGTGGACGGGTCGAGCTCGTACGTGGGGGAGCCGCGCCGATTCCAGCCGCATCCGTATCCGCAGTCCCAGCCTCAGTCGTACTCGCACCCGCAGTCCGAGGCTCAGTCGTACCCGTACTCGCAGCCCCAGTCGTACCCGCAGTCGCAGTCGCCTGAGCCCGGACAGGTGCGGCAACCGCCGATGTCACCGCCGTCTCCGGTTCCGTCGGGCGGGACGCCCCCGGTGCCCCCCGCCCCGCCGGTCGACCCGGTATGGCCCCCGGCGCCCACCGACCCCGCGCCGAGCGTCCTCCCCCCGTCGGCCTTCGCTCTGCGGACGCTGCCGGAGCCGAAGGGGGATACGCCGCCCGGTGTCGCGGGACCCCCGACGGGCGAGTTCGGCCCGCCGCCGGACCTGACCCCCGCGCGGAAGGCCGCCAGGTCCCCGCTCGCCCTGAGCCTGGATCTGGAGCCGGCCCTCGAGCCGGAGCCGAAGCCCGCTCCCGTGCGAGGCTTCGACGCCGTCGCCGAAGCGGTACTGGCGCCGGTGCCGGAAGGAGTGGGCGAGGCGGCCTTCCTGTCGGAACCCGTGTCACGGATCAACGAAGCCGTGCAGGAGGGCAGGATCGAAGAGGCCACGGGCATGGCGGAACGGGCTGTCGCGGAGGGGACGCAGGCGCTGGGCCCGGAGCACCCGGAGGTGCTGCGGCTGGGCGAACTGACCGCGTACATCGCCTACTTGGCAGGAGACGCGCCCCGGTCCTTCCATCTGTCGCTCGACCTGGCCAGGGTCCACCGCCGGCACCGGGACCCGGATGCCGCGTACGGCAACGTACAGAGCGCGGCCACGGCCTGGCGCGCCGTCCGCGACCCGGCGCAGGGTCTGGAACTCGGACGTGACCTGATCGGCGTGTGGACCGAACTCACGGCCGACGGCGGCCCCGCCGCCGACGACATCGAACAACTCGAATCGGCCCACACCCGCATGTCCCGCCTGACCGAACGCGCCCGCGCCCAGGCCGACAACTCCTAGCCCCCTAGCCCCCTGGACCCCCTGGACCCAGAGCCCGCGCGCCCGTGGCCGGTGACCGCACGCCTCAAGTCGTTCGACCAGAGGAATGGCACCGACCACGGGGCAGGGCGACCGAACCGCCAAGGCCCCGTCACCGCACGGGGAACTGGGGGAACTGCCGCGGAACCACCGGGGAGTTAGAAGGACAACTACCGAGAACCACTGGGGAGTTAGAAGGACAGCTCCCACACCGCGTAAGCCAGGGCGTCCCCATTCCGGTTCAGCGCCGTGTCGTTGATGTTCGACGTCGTGTCGCAGGACGCGTGGTAGCAGCGGTCGAAGGCCAGGCCGGCCGTGCCGCCCCACTTGGCGGCCTGGGCCGCTGTCTTGATGTAGTCCGCGCCGCTGAACAGCCCGCCGACCGGGATGCCCGCGCTGTCGAACGGCGCGTGATCGGAGCGGCCGTCGCCCTCGGTCTCGATCTCCGTGGCTACGCCGATCCCCGCGAAGTAGGTCTGGAAGGTCTTCTCGATGGCGGGATCGTCGTCGTAGACGAAGTACCCCGGGTTCGGCGAGCCGATCATGTCGAAGTTCAGATAGCCGCTGATCCTCGACCGGTCGCCGGTGGCAAGGCTGTTGACGTAGTAGCGCGAGCCGACCATGCCCAGTTCCTCCGCGCCCCACCAGGCGAACCGCAGATGCTTTGTGGGCTGGTACTGCGCCCGGGAGACGGCGAGCGCGGTCTCCAGCACGGCCGCCGAACCCGACCCGTTGTCATTGATGCCGGGGCCCGCCGTCACGCTGTCGAGGTGGGACCCCGCCATGACGACCTGGCCGGTGTCCCCGCCGGGCCAGTCGGCGATCAGGTTGTACCCGGTACGGCCACCGGACGTGAACTGCTGGATGGTCGTGGTGAATCCGGCCGCGTCCAGCTTGGCCTTGATGTAGTCGAGCGAGGCCTTGTAGCCGGTGCGGCCGTGCGCGCGGTTGCCGCCGTTGGCGGTCGCGATGGACTGCAGCTGTGCGAGGTGGGCCTTGATGTTGGCCACGGGGAGATCGGGCGCGGCGGCCACTCGTGCGGGCGCCGCGCCGGCTATCGAGCCGGTGGTGAGGAGCGTGACGGCGGCGACGACAGCAGCCGCGGTGGCACGCCCGGTAACGGAGAGCTTCATGTGGGGGGCTCCGAATTCCGTGGGAATCCACAGGGATTCCACAGTGAATGGGGTGCCTGGATGGTGAAGCTGGGACTAACTTTCCGTCAAGAGCGCTATTTGGTCAGAGGAGTTCGCATAGCGGGGCAAGGTGCGACGAGGAGCCCGTACGACGTACTACTGCACGCAGAATTCGTTCCCCTCGGGGTCCGTCAGCACCACCCACTCGCCGCCCGGCTCCTTCACCTGTCGCAGCACCGCCGCCCCGAGTCCCTCCAGCCGGGCGACCTCGTCCGAACGCCGCTCGGCCCCCGCGTGCAGGTCGAGATGGAGGCGGTTCTTGACGGTCTTCGGCTCCGGTACGCGCTGGAAGAGCAGCCGTCGCCCGAGGCCGGTCCCGGTCTCCTCCTCGTACGGATCATCCGGATGCCGTACTGCGATCAGGTCCCGAAAGGCCCGGTGGCCGTGGGACTCGACGGTGGCCTCGGCCGGTAGGGCGCCGAGGCCCAGCAGCCGTTCGACGAGCGCGCTGTTGTCCTCGACCCGGTAGCCGAGGGCGGCGGCCCAGAAGTCCGCCTGGGCGTGCGGGTCGGCCGCGTCGATGACGAGCTTCCAGTGCAAGGGCGCGAGAGTCATGGTAACCACTTATAGTGGTTACGTGAGCGAGCGCGCAATGGAATCGCCGGGGTTGACCCTCGTGTCGTACGGCGGGAAGTCCTACCGTTTCGACCCGGGAGCGCTCTGCCTGGAACTGCTGACGACGGGCGGTCCGGGCGAGTTCGCCCGCTACGAGATGCTGCACGAGCCGTCGGACCTGGTGCGCTGGGCGGAACGGAGCCGACTGTCGCCGGGGCTCGAACTGTCCATAAGTGAACGGGAGTTGGACCACACTCGGACGGTGCGCGACGCCCTGTTCCTACTGACCGCCGACCGCGCCCACGGCCGTCCCCCGAGCCCCCGAGACCTGGCCGTCGTCAACGCGGCCGCGGCCGAACCACCACTCGTCGCCCGCATCGCACCGGACGGCACACACGCCTGGGCTCCCGGCGCCACGGGCACCCAGCTCCTCTCCACCGTCGCGCGCGACGCCGTCGACCTCTTCACCGGCCCGTACGCCGACCGCATCCGCGAGTGCGGGTCCCACAACTGCCACCTGCTCTTCGTCGACACATCCCGCCCAGGCCGCCGCCGCTGGTGCGCCATGGAGCACTGCGGCAACCTCCACAAGGCCCGCGCACACCGAGCCCGCCAGGCAGAGGCCTTTTAGCCCGTCCGGCGTTTGAGGACGAGCGCGTTCAGCGCGATGCGGGGGTCTGGGGGCGGAGCCCCCCAGGAACAAGGGACGAGTAGGGGCGGAGGGGGCGAAAAAAGCCCCCCGTCACCCCCGTCACCCCCTCCGGTCACCCACCCGCCACCGCTGACGCCCGCGAGTCGTAGTCCGCCCGGGCCGAAGCGATCTCCCCCTGGTGCCGCTCCGTCCACGTCACCAGCGACTGGATGGTGGCATGCAACGTCCCGCCGAGCGGCGTGAGTTCGTACTCCACCCGCGGCGGCACCACGGCATGAACCGTCCGCTTCACCAGCCCGTCCCGCTCAAGCTGCCGCAGCGTCACGGTGAGCATCCGCTGGCTGACCCCGTCGATCTCCCGCCGCAACTCCGTGAAACGGAGCACGCGCCGATCGAGCAGGGCGATCACGAGCAGGGACCACTTGCCGGCGACCCGGTCGAGGATCTGCCGCACCTCGCAGTCCTCCCGGGTGTCCCACTGGAAGGGATCGGCGTCCCCGTAGTCCACGGTGCCTTCGCAGTTACTCGGTGACTTCAAAGTGCCTTCTTCCATACCTGCCGATGCTGCCGCAGGCTGGCGACGGTTACAAGAGGGAACTGACCCTCAGTTGCGTAACCGCCCCTATCTGAGGAGTCCCGATGGGCACCCGTGCCTGGGCATTACTGCTGGTCCTCTGCGGCACGATCTTCCTGGAGGGCATCGACGTCGCGATGCTCGCGGTCGCGATCCCCTCCATCAGATCCGACCTCGACCTCTCCACGACCACCGCGGCCTGGGTGATGAGCTCCTACGTCCTCGGCTACGCCGGCTTCACCCTCCTCGGTGGACGCGCCGCCGACCTCCTGGGCCGCCGTCGGATGTTCCTCCTCTGGCTGACGGTCTTCCTCGCCTTCTCCGGACTCGGCGGCTTCGCCACAGAGGGCTGGATGCTGATCGTCGCCCGCTTCATCACGGGAGTCTCCGCCGCGTTCATGACGCCGGCCGCGCTGTCCCTGATCACGACGTCGTACGAGGAGGGCCCCCAGCGCAACAAGGCCCTGCTGGTCTTCGCGGGCACGGCGGCCGGCGGCTTCTCCCTCGGCCTCGTCATCGGCGGTCTGCTCACCGAACTCGGCTGGCGCTGGGTGTTCTTCGCGCCGGTACTGCTCGCGGGTGCGATCCTCGTCGCGGCGATCCGGCTGGTCCCCGTGCAGCAGGGGCGCCCCCGACCCCGTACGGCAGAAGCGCGGTTCGACCTCACCGGAGCCGTCACCGCCGCCGGAGCCATGCTGCTGGCCGCCTATGCCGTCATCCGTCTCGAACACGGCCTGCATCACTGGCAGTTGACGTCCGCGGCGGCGCTCGCGGCGCTGCTCCTCGCCACCGCCTTCGTCGCCGTCGAACGCCGCGCCGCCACCCCCCTCGTACGCCTCGGCCTCCTCCGTAAGGGCTCGGTGGTCCGTGCCGACCTGGGCGCGCTGCTCTTCGTGGGTGCCTTCTTCGGCTTCCAGTTCGTGCTGACGCTCTATCTGCAGGAGCTGCGCGGCTGGTCGGCGCTCCAGACGGCCATCGCCCTCATCGTGATGGGCTGCGACGCGGTCCTCGCGCCGACGCTCACCCCGAAGCTGGTCGAGCGGTACGGCCACGCCCGGGTGATCCTCGGCGGCTTCGTGCTCGCCGTCATCGCGTACGGACTGTTCCTGCCCGTCGGCGCCGACTGGTCGTACGCGGCGATGTTCCCGACGCTGATCATCGCGGGGACCGCCTTCGCGCTCGCCTACGGGCCGCTGACGATCGCGGCGACGGACGGGGTGGCCGAGTCGGAACAGGGGCTGGCGGGCGGGCTGTTGCACACGGCGACGCAGTTCGGCTCGGCGATCGGGATCTCGGCGGTGACCGCGGTCTACGGCTTGGCGTCGACGGGATCGGGGCCGGCTGCCGATGAGCCGGACGCGACGCTTTCGGCCTTCCGCGCGGCGCTGACCGTGCCGGTCGCGATGGTGGTCCTCGGGACCCTGGTCTCGGCCCTGAGCGTCCGTGCCGCCCGGCGCGCGGTGCGCAGCGCGTCGAAGGTGAGCAGCGACAGTGCGAGCCAGACGAGCGCGAACCCGGCCCAGCGCTCGGGCGGCATGGCCTCGTGGAAGTAGAGGATGCCGAGCAGGAACTGGAAGACCGGTGCGAGGTACTGGAGGAGCCCCAGCGTGGACAGCGGAACCCGGATCGCGGCCGCGCCGAAGCAGACCAGCGGAATCGCGGTCACCACACCCGTCGCCGCGAGCAGCGTCATGTGTCCCGCGCCCTCCGTGACGAAGGTCGCCTTCCCGTTCGACCCCAGCCACAGCAGAAAGGCCAGCGCGGGCAGGAACTGGACGGCCGTCTCGGCGGCGAGCGACTCGATGCCGCCGAGGTTGACCTTCTTCTTGACCAGCCCGTAGATGCCGAAGGAGAAGGCGAGGGTGAGGGAGATCCAGGGCGGGCTGCCGTATCCGAGGGTGAGGACGACCACCGCCGCGAAGGCGACGCCGACCGCCGTCCACTGCAGGGGCCGCATCCGCTCCTTGAGGATCAGCACACCCAGCGCGATGGAGACCAGCGGGTTGATGAAGTAACCGAGCGAGGCCTCGACCACGTGCCCCGAGTTCACGGACCAGATGTAGACGCCCCAGTTCACGGTGATGAGGGCCGCGGCCACCGTGATCAGTCCGAGTTTGCGCGGCTGCCGGATCAGCTCACCGGCCCAGGCCCAGCGCCGCATCACGACGAGCGCGATCCCGACGAAGGCCAGCGACCACACCATCCGGTGGGCGAGGATCTCGGCCGCCCCGGCGGGCTCCAGAAGCGGCCAGAACAGGGGGACGAGGCCCCATATGCCGTATGCGGCGATGCCGTTCAGCAGACCTATGTGCTGCTCGCCCCTGGCCTTCGCCGCCACCGCGTCCTCCTCGCCCCTGAGGCCGTGCCCGTACGGCCTTCAAGAAGGTAACGCCGGGCGCCCCCGCCTGTCATGCCCGTATCGCTATACGGTCGTGACAGGCGGGGGTCCGGAAATTGGTACAGCGGGCCCGAGGGGAGTCAGTTCTTCAGCGCCGCCGCGACCGACTCGGCGATCGGCGTGGTCGGACGGCCGGTCAGCCGGGACAGATCGCCGGTCGTGACCGAGAGCTCGCCCTTCTCGACGGACGCGTCCACGCCCACCATGATCGTGGCGAAGGCCTCGGGCAGCCCGGCGCCGGTCAGGATGCCGAGGTAGACGTCGGCGGGAACGGAGTTGTACGCGATCTCCTTGCCGGAGTGCTTCGCCACCTCGGCGGCGTACTCGGCGAAGCCGAACGTGGTGTCGCCGCTCAGCTCGTACGTCGTGTTCTCGTGGCCCTCGCCGGTCAGCACCGCCACGGCGGCAGCGGCGTAGTCGCCGCGCGTGGCACTGGCGATACGACCGTCACCGGCGGCCTGGACGACGGCGCCGTGCTCGAGTGCGGGGGCGAGGTTCTCGGTGTAGTTCTCGTTGTACATGCCGTTGCGCAGCAGGGAGTACGGCAGACCGGACGCGAGGATCGCCTCCTCCGTGGCCCGGTGGTCGTCGGCCAGGGCGGCCGTGAGGCTGCCGGGAGCGCTGGTGTACGCGAGGAGCGCGGCCCCGGCGGCCTTGGCGGCGTCGAGGACGACCTTGTGCTGGGCGACGCGGCCGAGGTGGAACTCGTTTCCGGAGATCAGCAACACCTTGTCGCCGGCGGAGAAGAGGCCGTCGAAGGTCTTGGGGGCGTTGTAGTCGGCGACCGCGATCTTCACCCCGCGGGCCGCGAACCCGGCGGCCTTCGCCTCGTCCCGCACGACAGCGGTGATCTGGTCGGCCGGGACCTTCTCCAGCAGTCCCTCGATGACGTGGCGGCCGAGGCTTCCGGTGGCTCCGGTGACAACGATGCTCATGTTTGCTCTCTCCTTGGGGGGCTTGGCACTAACCCTAGGAGCAGCACTAACTTCTCGAAAGTACCCACTTTGAAGTAAGGTACTGGCATGGCCGTAAGTAAGTGGACCGTCGAGGGCGAGGCCATGTGCCCGCACCGCCTCGTCCTGGAGCACGTCACCAGCCGCTGGGGCGTCCTCGTCCTGATCGAGCTCAACGAACGTTCGTACCGCTTCAGCGAGCTGCGCCGCGCGATCGGCCGCGTCAGCGAGAAGATGCTGACCCAGACCCTGCAGACCCTGGAGCGCGACGGTCTCGTCCATCGCGACGCCAAGCCCGTGATCCCGCCCCGGGTCGACTACTCCCTCACCGAGCTGGGCCGCGAGGCCGCCCGGCTGGTGAGCGCGCTGGGGACCTGGACGGAAGAGCGGATGGACGACGTGGTGAAGTCGCGCGAGGTGTACGACAGGGCCCGGACCTGATGGCCCGGGCCCTGTAGGACGTACGGAGCCGGACCTGATGGCCCGGGCCTGTAAGACGTACGGAGCGATCAGCCCACGACCGTCCAGGTGTCGCCGCCCGCGAGCAGTGCGGCGAGGTCGCCCTTGCCGTTCTGTTCGATGGCGGCGTCGAGCTGGTCGGACATCTGGGTGTCGTAGACCGGCCGTTCGACGGAACGCAGGACACCGATCGGGGTGTGGTGCAGGGTGTCCGGGTCGGCGAGGCGGGACAAGGCGAACGCGGTCGTGGGCGAGGCCGCGTGCGTGTCGTGGATGAGGATCTGCGCCTCGTTCTGCGCGGTGACGTCGACGACCTTGAGGTCGCCGGTGGCCGGGTCTCGTACGACGCCCTTGGCCAGGCCGGTGCCGAAGCGGATGGGCTGCCCGTGCTCCAGGCGGATCACCGCTTCCTCGGCCTGCTGCCTGTCCTTGAGTACCTCGAAGGCGCCGTCGTTGAAGATGTTGCAGTTCTGGTAGATCTCCACCAGGGCGGTGCCGGGGTGGGCGGCGGCCTGGCGCAGGACGTCGGTGAGGTGTTTGCGGTCGGAGTCGACGGTGCGGGCCACGAAGGAGGCCTCGGCGCCGATCGCCAGTGACACCGGGTTGAAGGGTGCGTCCAGGGAGCCCATAGGCGTGGACTTGGTGATCTTGCCGATCTCCGAAGTCGGGCTGTACTGGCCCTTGGTGAGGCCGTAGATCCGGTTGTTGAAGAGCAGGATCTTCAGGTTCACATTGCGGCGCAGGGCGTGGATGAGGTGGTTGCCGCCGATGGACAGTGCGTCGCCGTCACCGGTGACCACCCACACGCTCAAGTCCCGTCTGCTGGAGGCGAGTCCGGTGGCGATGGCGGGGGCGCGGCCGTGGATGGAGTGCATCCCGTAGGTGTTCATGTAGTACGGGAAGCGGGACGAGCAGCCGATGCCCGAGACGAAGACGATGTTCTCCTTCGCGAGGCCCAGTTCGGGCATGAAGCCCTGTACGGCGGCGAGGACCGCGTAGTCACCGCAGCCGGGGCACCAGCGCACTTCCTGATCGGACTTGAAGTCCTTCATGGACTGCCTGGCCTCGGCCTTGGGGACGAGAGAAAGCGCCTCGATCGTGCCCGTGCCTTCCGTGGGCGTCTCAGCCATCGATGGCCTCCTTGAGAGCCGTGGCGAGCTGCTCAGCCTTGAACGGCATGCCGTTGACCTGGTTGTAGGAGTGGGCGTCCACCAGGTACTTCGCCCGGATGAGCGTGGCGAGCTGCCCGAGGTTCATCTCGGGAATCACCACCTTGTCGTAACGCTTCAACACCGCGCCCAGATTCCGCGGGAAGGGGTTGAGGTGGCGCAGATGGGCCTGCGCGATGGACTCCCCGGCCGCGCGCAGCCGCCGTACCGCCGCGGTGATGGGTCCGTAGGTCGAACCCCAGCCCAGGACAAGGGTGTTGGCCGCCCCGGACGGGTCATCGACATCCACGTCCGGGACGTCGATTCCGTCGATCTTGGCCTGCCGGGTACGGACCATGAAGTCGTGGTTGGCGGGATCGTAGGAGATGTTGCCCGTGCCGTCCTGCTTCTCGATGCCGCCGATCCGGTGCTCAAGACCCGGCGTGCCCGGAATCGCCCAGGGCCGGGCGAGGGTCTGCGGGTCACGCTTGTACGGCCAGAACACCTCGGAGCCGTCGTCCAGTGTGTGGTTGGGCCCCTGGGCGAACTGGACGCGGAGGTCGGGGAGTTCGTCCGTGTCCGGGACCCGCCACGGCTCACTGCCATTGGCCAGATAACCATCACTCAAAAGGAACACCGGCGTGCGGTAGGTGACAGCGATACGGGCCGCTTCGATCGCGGCGTCGAAACAGTCGGCCGGCGTCTTGGGAGCCACGATCGGGACCGGCGCCTCGCCGTTGCGGCCGAACATCGCCTGGAGCAGATCCGCCTGCTCCGTCTTCGTCGGCAGACCGGTCGAGGGTCCGCCGCGCTGGATGTCGATGACCAGCAATGGCAGTTCCAACGACACCGCGAGGCCGATGGTCTCCGACTTCAGCGCCACACCGGGGCCGGAGGTCGTGGTCACCGCGAGGGATCCGCCGAAAGCCGCGCCGAGCGCGGCGCCGATCCCGGCGATCTCGTCCTCCGCCTGGAAGGTGCGGACACCGAAATTCTTGTGCTTGCTGAGCTCGTGCAGGATGTCCGAGGCCGGCGTGATCGGGTACGAGCCCAGATACAGCGGCAGGTCCGCCTGCTTCGACGCCGCGATCAGACCGTACGACAGAGCCAGGTTCCCCGAGATATTGCGGTACGTGCCCGTCGGGAACGCGGTGGTCGCCGGGGCGACCTCGTAGGAGACCGCGAAATCCTCCGTCGTCTCACCGAAGTTCCAACCCGCCCTGAAAGCCGCGATGTTGGCAGCCGCGATCTCCGGCTTCTTCGCGAACTTGGCGTTCAGGAACTTCTCCGTGCCCTCGGTGGGCCGGTGATACATCCACGACAGCAGACCCAGCGCGAACATGTTCTTGCTGCGCTCGGCCTCCTTGCGGGAGAGGTCGAACTCCTTGAGCGCCTCGACCGTCATCGTGGTCAGGGGCACCGGGTGGACGCTGAAGCCGTCCAGCGAGCCGTCTTCCAGTGGATTCGTGGCGTAGCCGACCTTCGACATCGCCCGTTTGGTGAACTCGTCCGTGTTGACGATGATCTCCGCGCCGCGCGGCACGTCGGCGATGTTCGCCCGCAGGGCCGCCGGATTCATCGCGACCAGGACGTTGGGCGCGTCGCCGGGCGTGAGGATGTCGTGGTCGGCGAAGTGCAGCTGAAAAGACGAAACGCCCGGCAGGGTGCCTGCGGGCGCTCGGATCTCGGCGGGGAAGTTCGGAAGGGTCGAGAGGTCGTTGCCGAACGACGCCGTCTCGGAGGTGAAGCGGTCGCCGGTGAGCTGCATCCCGTCACCCGAGTCACCCGCGAACCGGATGATCACCCGGTCCAGCCGACGGAGCTCTTTCGCCCCTGCCGGTTTGCGCTGTTCTCCTACGACGGCTCCATCGGCCTGTTCCGCTGCGCTACTGACCTGGCTGGTCACTGAACTGGACCTCCCTCGAGGCGGCTGTCTGGGAGCGGCCTTCCCGCAGGCCATCCCAGGATCAACCCTACGTCTGTAAGGGTCGCCTTCCCGGGGTCATTCGCACAGTGGACACCATTTTGAGACTGCTTGACGGCCAGACTTGTCATGACTTACCCGCCCCCCGACGCTTCCCTTGAAGACGCTCCCGCTCATCCTTCGGTTCTCGTGTCGCTCGGCCGGCTCTCGTTCCGCCGGTACTTCAACGACCATCTGACACAGTGTCAGATGGTCGGTGGTTCAGGTAGCTACGGTCGGTGTTTCAGGTAGGTACTACGGTTTCAGGTAGCTACTGCGGTCAGGACTTCAGGTAGCTACTACGGTCAGGACTTCAGGTAGGTGAGGACCGCCAGAACACGTCGGTGGTCCCCGTCGCTCGGGGACAGCCCCAGCTTCAGGAAGATGTTGCTGACGTGCTTCTCGACGGCGCCGTCGCTCACGACGAGCTGCCGGGCGACGGCGGAATTGGTCCGGCCCTCGGCCATCAGTCCCAGGACCTCCCGTTCCCTCGGGGTGAGCCCCGCGAGCACGTCCTGCTTGCGGCTGCGCCCGAGCAGCTGCGCGACCACCTCCGGGTCCAGCGCCGTACCCCCCTTGGCCACCCGCACCACCGCGTCCACGAACTCCCGCACCTCGGCCACCCGGTCCTTGAGCAGATAACCGACGCCACGGCTCGAACCGGCCAGCAGTTCGGTGGCGTACTGCTCCTCCACGTACTGCGACAGCACGAGCACACCGAGTTCGGGATGCGCCTTGCGCAGCTGTACGGCGGCCCTGACCCCCTCGTCGGTGTGCGTCGGCGGCATCCGGACGTCGGCGACGACGACGTCCGGCAGCGCGTCTTGGGCCGCGAACTCGGTGATCGTCTTGATCAGCGCTTCCCCGTCCCCGACCCCCGCCACGACGTCATGTCCGCGATCGGTCAACAACCGGGTCAGGCCCTCCCTGAGCAGCACTGAATCCTCGGCGATGACGACCCGCACCCTGTCCTCCACGATTTTCGGCCCCCCAGAGCCCTGGTCCCGGCCCGCGCCGACTGTCACCCGGCCCGCACCGGGTCCGCTCCCGGCCAGCGCCGGGTTAGTCCCCACTCGTACGACAGACCCCAGCATTCCAGCATTGGGACCGGTGTGCGCCCGAGCAGCGGGGAATTGCGCTCGGGCAACGGCCAATGACGGGGAATAGGGCTGTGCGGGTCGGGGGTTTCGGCCGTCACAACGGTCGAAAACGATCACGGGCGCCCCGGCTGGGCGTCCGCGGAGGGGGCAACGAAATGCGTGCGATCGCTTTCACGGAAACCGGCGGACCCGAGGTGCTGCGCCTCGTCGACCTCCCGACCCCCCAGCCAGGCCCCGGCGAGGTCCTGATCCGTGTCGCGTACGCCGGGATCAACTACGGCGAGGTCCAGCACCGGCTCGGCGACTTCGGAGCGCCGGAGGGGGAGACGGTCACGGGGCTGGAAGTCTCGGGGCGGGTCGTGGCCACGGGGGCGGAAGTCCCAGGGCGGGGCGAGGTCACGGGGTCGGAAGTCCCCGGGCGGGGCGAGGGAGTCCCTGGGCGGGGCGCGGTCTCGGCTGAGGGCGCGGATGGCCTCGCGGTGGGTGACCTGGTGGCCGCGTATCTCCCCGACGGTGGTGGTTACGCCGAGTACGCCGTCGCCCCCGCCCCCTTCGTCTTCCCGCTCGGCGGACTCGACCTGCGGACGGGCGGGGGAGCGGCCCTGATCCTGACGACGGCGTACGGAGTCCTTGCGGGCGCGGCGCGGATCGGCGCCGGGGACACCGTGCTGATCCACGCGGCGGCCGGCGGCGTCGGTTCGGTGGCCGCGCAGCTGGCCCGGGCGCTGGGGGCCTCCGCCGTGTACGGCACAGTCAGCACCCCGGAGAAGGCCGAGTACGCCAAGCGCTTCGGCTACGACGCGGTGTTCGTCCGCGACGGTTTCGTGGACGCGGTGCACGAAGCCACCGGCGGCCGGGGCGTCGGCATCGTCCTCGACCCGGTCGGCGGCCCCACCCGGCTCGCGAGCTTCGACGCCCTCGCCCCCTTCGGCCGCGTGGCCGTCTACGGCGAGGCGGGCCGCCACCCCGACCTCCACCTCCCGGTCCTCCCCGTCTGGAAGAACAACCGCACCCTGACCGGCTACAACATCGGCGACCTCTCCCGCAGAGCCCCCGCCCTCCTGCGCACCCACGCCCTCGCGGCCCTGTCCCTGGCCGCCTCCGGCGACGTACGCATCGACATCACGGACGAGTACGAACCGGCGCGGGCGCCGGAGGCACACCGAGTGCTGGAGGCGGGGGCGAACAAGGGGAAGGCGGTGCTCGCCTTCAGCCTGTCCGGTGTTTGAGGACGAGGCCGTCCAGGCCGATAGCGGGGGTCTGGGGGCGCGGCCCCCAGGTACGGGATGGGTAGGGGCGGCGGGGGCGAAAAACACCCCACGCCGCCCCACGTCGCTCTGGGCCCGGCTCGGGCCCGGCTCGGGCTTGGCTCTGGCTTGGCTCGGGCTCGGGCTCGGGCTCGGCTCGGGCCCGGCTCGGGCTTGGCAGGGCTCGGGCTCGGCCCCGGACGGTCACCCCCGCCAGGGCAGCTCCGCGGTGATCCGGGTGGGCCCGCCCGGCGGCGAATCCACCACCAGAATCCCGTCCACCGCCCCGAGCCGCTCCGCGAGCCCCGCCAGCCCGGACCCGCCGGAGTCATCGGCGCCGCCCACCCCGTTGTCCACGACCTGAAGCATCAGCCGGTTCTCGACGCGCCACACATCCACCGTGGCGCGCGTGGCCCGGGAGTGCTTGCTGATGTTCTGTAGCAGCTCGGAGACCGTGAAGTACGCGATCCCCTCGATCGCGGGCGCGGGCCGGGCCGGCAGATCCACATCGACCTGCACCGGCACGGTGCACCTCGACGACACCGCGGACAGTGCGGCGTCCAGGCCGCGGTCGGTGAGGACCGCCGGGTGGATACCGCGGGCCAGATCCCGCAGCTCCTGCAACGCCGTCTTCACCTCACCGTGCGCCTCGCCCACCATCCGCGCGGCCGCCTCCGGGTCCTCCGTCAGCTTCTCCTTGGCCAGCCCCAGGCCCATCGCCAGGGCGACCAGCCGGGCCTGCGCCCCGTCGTGCAGATCCCGCTCGATGCGCCGCAGATCGGCGGCGGCGGTGTCGACCACGACCCCCCGGTCCGATTCCAGCTCGACCACTCGCGTCGCCAGCCGCGACGGCCCGAGCAGCCCGCGCACCATCAGCCCGTCCACCGTCGTCAGCCCGCGCACGATCCAGGGCGTGGCCATGGTGAACAGCAGCCCCACCATCGCGGTCACGGTGATCTCGAAGGGGTTGTTGACGTAAACGCTGTGTGTGTCGTCGCCGTAGAGCTGGAGCCCGTCCTGCCCCCCGTACATCGGGAAGATCCAGAACCACAGCGGATACGTCAGCAGCGCCCACCCGCACGCCCAGAAGTTCAGCGCCACCACGAACGAGAACACCGACCACGGGAACTGCACCACCGCGTACAGCAGATGCCGCCAGGACGCACCGCTCTTGAGTACGGCACCCATCCACGCCATCGCCCCGTGCTTCCGCACCCGCAGCGGCTCGGGCGCGGCCACCTCGACCCCGAGCAGCGCCCGCGCCCGCGCCCGCTCCAGCGAGCCGAACCCCCGGCAGCCGGCCAGGGCGCCGGCGAGCACCGGGATTCCGAGGAAGGTGATCAGGAGGCCCGCGCCGAGCGAGAACATCGTGACCGCGTACGTGAACATGAGGATGCCGAGCGGCAGGCTCAGCATCACATAGCCGAACTCACGCCAGCTGCGGGCCTCGATCGGCGCCCGCAGCGGCGCCGGAAGACGCAGCCGCCGCTCCCCGGCACCCGCCCCGTGGGATCCGGGCCCACTGTGCTGCCCGTACCCCTGTCCGTAATCCGTGGCCATCGGTCCCGTCCGTTCTGCTCGTCCTGCTCGTCGGCTCGTAGCCCAACCTTGCTGCGCACGACGCCCACCGACCATGGAGCGGGTCGGCGTCTTGGGGCGGGGGTTTTCCCTACCTCAGGGGATGGGGCGACGGCTGGGTGACGGCTGTACGGGTACGTGCCGGATCCGGCCGTGCGTGCGGGGCCGGGGTCGGGGCCGGGGCCGGGGCCGTATGGGTACGTGCCGAGTCCGGTGGCCGCACGTGCGGGTCCGAGGCCGTACGTGCGGGTTCGAGGCCGTACGTGCGGGTTCGAGGCCGTACGTGCGGGTTCGAGGCCGTACGCGCACGCGGTCGATACGTGTCGTGATGGGCCTCGGCTGCACGCACGGCCAGCGACTGTGACCGCTACCGCTACCGCGACGGCCACCGCGCGGGCTCGTCCCGCCGGTCCTGGTCCCGGTCACGGGCCTGATCCCGGGCCTGATCCCGGTCTCGATCTCGGTCCCGCCAAGGCAGCTCCGCCGTGATGACGGTCGGACCGCCGGGCGGCGAATCGATGACGAACAGGCCGTCGACCGCGCCGAGCCGGTCGGCGAGCCCCGCCATCCCGGTGCCGCCGTCGAGGCTGGCCCCGCCGTTCCCGTCGTCCCAGACCTGGATGAGCAGCCGCTCGTCCGTCCGCCACACGTCGACGGACGCGGACCGCGCACCGCTGTGCTTGCTCACGTTCTGCAGGAGCTCGGAGACGGTGAAGTACGCGATGCCCTCGATCGCGGCGGCCGGCCGCGACTCAAGGTCGGCCGTCACCTTCACCGGCACGGTGCAGCGTGAGGCGATCGCGGACAGCGCGGCGTCGAGGCCGCGGTCGGTGAGGACCGCCGGGTGGATGCCGCGGGCCAGGTCGCGCAGTTCCTGCAACGCGAGCTTCACCTCGCCGTGCGCCTCGTCGACCATCGCCGCGACGGTGTCGTCGGCCTGGCCCTCCAGGAGCTTCTCCTTGGCCAGCCCGAGCCCCATCGCCAGATTGACCAGCCGGGCCTGCGCCCCGTCGTGCAGATCGCGCTCGATGCGCCGCAGGTCGGCGGCGGCCGTGTCCACCACGACCCCCCGGTCCGACTCCAGCTCCGCGATACGCCGCTCCAGGTCCTCGGAGGGCGACAACAGCCCGCGCACCATGGCCCGGTCGGCGTTGGCCAGTCCGCGCGCGATGAACGGAAGTACCGGCCACAGCACGAACAACGAGGTCAACGTGATGGTGAAGGTGACGATGCCCCACGGCAGCCGCATGAACTCGTACAACACCGTCCGCCAGCCGACCGGATCCTTGAGGGCCATCCACAGTTGTGCGAAGAACCCGCCCCGGCCGCGCAGCGGCAGCGGACTCGGCTCGTCCACCCGCACCCCGAGCAGCGCCCTGGCCCGGCCCCGCTCCAGTCTGCCCAACACCCGCGCGCCCATCAGCCCGGCCGCGAGCAACGGGAGACCGATCACCGTCACCGTCAGCCCGGCACCGATGGACATCACCGTCATCACGTACGTGAAGCCGACCACCGACACCGGCAGGTTGGCCAGGAGATGCGCGATCTCCTTCCAGGTGTGCCGGTCGTAGGCGAAGCGCGCGGGTGGCGGCCGGTCACCGTCGGACGTACTGTCCGGCGGTCCGGTGAGCGAGATGCGTTCGGTCATATCCGCTAGCGTGCCCGGCGGCGAGCCTCGGCGCCATGAGGTGGACCGCCGGGATCCACTGGGGAAAACCCCACCCCTGGGGCGCACCCGTGCGGCAACTCCGCTCATGCCCAGGCGCGACGGGCTGCTTACCGTTCCTTTAGCAGGCCCTAGACTCCCGTCCGTACAGATCGTCGAACGAGGCGCAGCACAGAGTGCGCGACGCCAACGAGGCCAAGGAGTGAGGGGCTGACGTGCCGGAACCGACCGTTCTCACGGCGACCGGAGCCGGGGCCGGGCCGCCCGTCGTCGCGACGGACCACTTTGCGACGGACCATTTCGCAGCGAATTACGTAGCGGTGGACCATTTCGCGGGGAACTACTTCGCGGTGGACCATTTCGCAGGGAACTACTTCGCGACGGACCACTTCGCAGCGAACTACCTTGCGGCGGACTACTTCCAGTCGTACTCGGTCGTCGGACTTCTCGCCGTCGTCGGCGTGCTGTTCGTCGCCGTCGCCTTCGGGGCGGGACGCCTGTTGCGGCCGATCGTCCCCACCCCCGAGAAACTCCTGACGTACGAGTGCGGCGTCGACCCCGTCGGCGAGGGCTGGGCTCACACGCAGGTCCGCTACTACGTCTACGCCTTCCTCTACGTGATCTTCGCCGTCGACTCGATCTTCCTCTTCCCCTGGGCGACCGTCTTCGCCGCACCCGGCTACGGCGCGGCGACGCTCGTGGAGATGTTCATCTTCCTCGGCTTCCTGGCCGTGGGCCTGCTGTACGCCTACAAGAAGGGCGTCCTGGAATGGACGTGACCCCCGAGACCTCCGGGCAGCCGATGACCTCAGGGCAGCCAGTGATCTCCGGAGAGCCGGTGACCTCCGGGCAGCCGGTCTTCGTACCGGAGCCCCAGCGCCTCGGCGCGCTCTCCCGCCTGGCTCCCGAGCCGATGAAGGTGGTCCTCAACTGGGGCCGCCGTTACTCGCTCTGGGTCTTCAACTTCGGCCTCGCCTGCTGCGCCATCGAGTTCATCGCAGCGTCCATGGCCCGGCACGACTTCATCCGGCTCGGCGTGATCCCCTTCGCGCCCGGCCCGCGCCAGGCCGACCTGATGGTCGTGTCGGGCACGGTCACGGACAAGATGGCGCCGGCGGTGAAGCGCCTCTACGAGCAGATGCCGGAACCGAAGTACGTCATCTCCTTCGGCGCCTGCTCCAACTGCGGCGGCCCGTACTGGGATTCGTACTCCGTCACCAAGGGCGTCGACCAGATCATCCCGGTGGACGTCTACGTACCGGGCTGCCCGCCCCGCCCTGAGGCCCTCCTCCAGGGCATCCTGAAACTCCAGGAGAAGATCGCGCGCGAGTCGCTGGGCGAGCGGTACGGGTCGGCGTCGCGACCGTCGCCCGCCGCCCTCCAGAGCGGTCTGGTCCAGCCCCCGGCCCCGGCCCTGGCTCCGGGAGACGCCCGATGACCGGCTGGCTCCCCGCTCCTGTCGAGGAACTGTTCGGCCCCGAGGCCACGGCCGAGGAGTCGTACGAGGTCCTGACGGTCGACGTCCCGCCGGCCTCCTGGACCGCTGCCCTGGAGACCTCGCGCGAGGTGCTGGGCTGCACCTACTTCGACTGGCTGAGCGCCGTGGACGAACCGGGCACTGGCTTCCGCGTCATGGCGCATGTGGCGGCGCTCGCTCCGCTGCGGCGCCTCCTCGTCCGTACGACCGTCCCGCACTCCACGCCCGCCCTCCCGTCGGCGGTATCCGTGTACGCCGGCGCCGGCTGGCACGAGCGCGAGACCCACGAGATGTTCGGCGTCACCTTCGAAGGCCACCCGGGCCTGGACCACCTGCTGCTGCCGGAGAGCTTCGAAGGCCACCCTCTCCGCAAGGACTTCGTTCTCGCCGCACGCGTCGCCAAGGCCTGGCCCGGCGCGAAGGAGCCCGGGGAGTCAGAACACGGCGGCCCCAAGCGCCGCCAGATGCTCCCACCCGGCGTCCCCGACCCCAACGAGTGGGGCCCCCTCAAGGGCCAACTCCCCCCGGCCCCGGCCCGCCCGGCCCGCGGCACAGCCCGCCCGCCCGGCGACCGCCCGGTACGCCGGGCGCGCACGGCGGGGGAGGGGTCGGCCAGCCAGGGGACGGGGGCGGGTTCCGTGAGTGGGGGTTCCGTGGAGGCGGGTTCTGCGGATACGGGTTCTGCGAGTACGGGTTCCGCGAATACGGGGCCGGTGGGCGCAGGCTCTGCTGGTGCTGGTGCTGGTGCTGGTGCCGGGGCCGGGGCTTCGGGGGCGCCGCGTCGGGCTCGGAGCGCGAGCCAGGGCTCGGCCAGCCAGCAGGCGGCCGCGGCTCCTGCCTCCTCCGACGAGCAGGGGGCGACATCTGCCCCGGAGGCTGCGGCAGCTGCGGCAGCTCCGGCGGATCTGGTGGCTCGGGCGGATGCAGGGGCTCGGGCTCCGGAGGCTCCGGCAATTCCGGACGCCCCGGCGGCCACTGAACCGACGGCTCCTGCCGGTCCACGCCGAGCACGCAGCGCGAGCCAGGGCTCGGCGACCCAACGTGCGGAGGGCACCGAACCGACGGCCCCCGCCGCGCCCTCAAGCCCCGTGACGCCTCCAAGCCCCGCCGCGCAACGCAGCTCGGACGCCCCTTGGCACCACGCGCGCCCTGCTTTCGACGAGCAGGAGCAGGAGCCGACGCCGGATCAAGAGCCGGAGCAGACGCCGAAGCCGAAGCAGGAGCAGACGCCGAAGCCGAAGCAGGAGCAGACGCCGGATCAGGAGCGACGACCGGAGGCTGCACCGGAACCGGAGTCCACCCCCGAGCCGACGGCTGCCCCGGATCGCGAGGCCCCCGCCCCGCAGACCGAACCCTCCCCAGAACCCGAAGCTCCCCCGAAACGGCCGGCCACACCCCCCGACCCCGACGACCCCTCCGGAGGCACGCAGTGAACGACGCTCTCGACGTCGCCCTGCGACTCCTCGTCGTCTTCGTCGTGTTCCTGACGTTCCCTCTGATCGTCGGTCAGGCCGAGCACAAGGTGATGGCCCACATGCAGGGCCGCCTGGGCCCGATGTACGCGGGCGGCTTCCACGGCTGGGCCCAACTCGTCGCGGACGGGGTCAAGTTCGCGCAGAAGGAAGACATCGTCCCGGCAGGGGCGGACCGTCGTATCTTCCAACTCGCCCCCGCCGTGGCCCTCCTCCCGTACCTCCTGGTCCTCCTCGCGATCCCCATCGGCCCGGGCGAGGGCGCCGTCGGCGAGGTCGTCGACGCGGGCATCTTCTTCGTACTCGCCGTCATGGGCGTAGGTGTCCTCGGCTCGCTCATGGCGGGCTGGGCCTCGGCCAACAAGTTCTCCCTCCTCGGCGGCCTCCGCACCGCCGCCCAACTCCTCGCGTACGAACTCCCGATGCTCCTCACCGCCGCCTCGGTGGCGATGGCGGCAGGCACTGTCTCCCTTCCGGGCATCGTGGACGCCTTCGAGTGGTGGTGGCTGCCCTGGCAGATCGTCGGCGCGATCGTCTTCTTCGTGGCCGGCCTCGCGGAGTTGCAACGACCCCCCTTCGACATGCCCGTCGCCGACTCGGAGATCATCTTCGGTGCGTACACCGAGTACACCGGCCTCCGCTTCGCCCTGTTCCTCCTCGCCGAGTACGCCGGAATCGTTGTCCTGTGCGGCCTGACCACTGTTCTCTTCCTGGGCGGCTGGCACGGCCCCTGGGGTGCCGACGGCCTCGGCTGGGTCTGGACCCTCCTCAAGGCAGCAGTCCTGGCCTTCATCGTCATCTGGCTGCGCGTCACCTACCCCCGCCTCCGCGAGGACCAGCTCCAGAAACTCGCCTGGACCCTCCTCGTCCCCCTCGCCCTCGCTCAGATCGCCCTCACCGGCATCGTCAAGGTGGTGATCTCCTAACCGTGGCTCCTATTCCTGGCTCCGGCCTCGCCAAGGGCCTGGCCGTCACCCTCCGCACGATGACGAAGAAGACCGTCACCGCGCAGTACCCGGACGCCCAGCCCGAACTCCCGCCCCGCACCCGCGGCGTCATCGGCCTCTTCGAGGAGAACTGCACGGTCTGCATGCTCTGCGCCCGCGAGTGCCCGGACTGGTGCATCTACATCGACTCCCACAAGGAGACGGTCCCGCCCGCCGCCCCGGGCGGCCGTGAGCGCAGCCGCAACGTCCTCGACCGCTTCGCCATCGACTTCGCCCTGTGCATGTACTGCGGTATCTGCATCGAGGTCTGCCCTTTCGACGCGCTGTTCTGGTCCCCGGAGTTCGAGTACGCGGAGACCGACATCCACGAACTCACCCACGAACGCGACAAGCTCCGCGAGTGGATGTGGACGGTTCCCGCACCGCCCGCCCTGGACCCCGCCGCAGAGGAGCCGAAGGAACTGGCCGCCGCCCGCAAAGCGGCCGAGAAACTCGCGGCAGCCCAGCCCGCCCCGTCGCTCCCCGCCGAGCCGTCGCCTCCGGCTGACCCGTCGCGTCCGGCCGAACCGCCCGCCGCGGCCGAACCCTCGGCCCAGCCCGACTCCGCCAATCCGCAGGAGGGCGAGTCGTGAGCGTCGCAGCAGCCATGGCCACGGCAGCGCACGCTGTGACCACCACCGCCATCACTGCAACAACCACCGCTACCACGGCCGCCGCCGAAACCCACGGCTTCCTCTCCCCGACCGGCGTCGAGATCGCCTTCCTCCTCGTTGGCCTGGTCACCCTCGGCGCCGCGATCGTCACCGTCACCACCAAGCAGCTGGTGCATGCCGCCCTGTGGCTGGTGGTGGCGCTCGGCGGCCTCGCCGTCGAATACCTCCTGCTCACCGCGGAGTTCATCGCCTGGGTGCAGGTCCTCATCTACGTCGGTTCCGTCGTCGTCCTCCTCCTGTTCGGTCTGATGCTCACCAAGGCCCCCATCGGCCGCTCCCCGGACGCCGATTCCGGCAACCGCTGGGCCGCCCTGACCGTGGCCGTCGTCGCCGCGGCCGCCCTGGTCTGGGTAGTCGTCGACGCCTTCCGCACGACCTGGATGGACCTGGACGGCGCAGCCGCCGGCTCCACGGAGGTGACCGGCAAGGCCCTCTTCCAGAACTGGGTCCTCCCCTTCGAGGCCCTCTCCGTCCTTCTCCTCGCCGCCCTGGTCGGCGCGATCGTCCTCTCCCGCAAGGCGAAGGAGGACGCAGCGACGACAACCGGCGCTCCGCGCCCCAGGAGCATCCCGACCACCGGGACCGCCCCCACCGCCCCGCCGGCCCGGAGCAAGACGCCTCCGACCCCCCGGAGCGAGAAGGAAGGCACCCGCTGATGCACCTCGCCTACCCCGCCGTGCTCTCCGCCCTCCTCTTCTGCACCGGCCTGTACGGAGTCCTCGCGCGCCGCAACGCGATCCTGGTCCTGATGTCCGTCGAGCTGATGCTCAACGCCGTCAACCTCAACCTCGTCGCCTTCGACGTATGGCTCAGCAAGACCGCCCAGGACACCCTGCACTCCGGCCAGGCCCTGACCCTGTTCACCATCGCCATCGCCGCCGCCGAGATCGGCATCGGCCTGGCGATCGTCCTCGCCGTCTACCGCAACCGCGGCACCTCGGACATCGACAAGCTCCGCGACACCGCCGAGGGCCCGGACACCAGTGGCCCCGACAGCGGAGGCTCCGACGGTGACGGCCCCGACGGCGATGTCTCCGACGGCGACGGCCCTGAAGCAGCCGCCGTCACGGCGGACGAGAAGGCTGAGGCCACCGCGTGACCACGACCACCCTCGCCGTCCTCGTCCCCCTCCTCCCGTTCCTGGGCGCCGTGGCCGGCCTCCTCCTCGGCCGTACTGCGCCCGGTTTCGTACGCCCCCTCGCCGTACTCCCCACTCTCGCGGCGCTCGTCCTCGCCGTACTGGTCGCCGTACGACAGGGCGGCGACCAGGCCATCGACGCCGCCACCGAGCTGACACCCACCGGCTCCGTCCCCATCGAACTCGCCCTGCACATCGACGGATTCGCCGCCCTCGTCGCGGTCCTGGTCGGCCTGGTCGCCTCCTGCGTGCAGATCTACTCGACGGGCTACCTGCGCGACGACCCGCGCTACCCCTCGTACGCCGCCCTCGTCTCCCTCTTCACCTCCGCGATGCTGCTCGTCGTCTACTCCGGCGACCTGATCGTGCTCCTGGTCGGCTGGGAGATCATGGGCATCTGCTCGTACTTCCTGGTCGGCCACTACTGGGAGACCCCCGAGGCCCGCGCCGCCTCGATCAAGGCCTTCCTGGTCACCAAGCTCGGCGATGTCCCCTTCCTGATCGGCCTGTTCGCCCTCGCCACCGACGCCGGGTCCTTCCGCATCACCAAGGTCCTCGGCGCCGTCGCCAGCGGCAGCCTCGACCATCCGACGCTGATCGCCCTGCTCCTCCTCGCCGGTGTGGCGGGCAAGTCGGCGCAGTTCCCGCTGCACACCTGGCTGCCCGACGCGATGGCGGGCCCAACTCCCGTCTCCGCGCTGATCCACGCCGCGACGATGGTCACCGCCGGTGTCTACTTCATCGCCCGGCTCCTTCCCGTCTTCCAGGCCTCCTCGGCCGCGATGGTGGTCCTCGCCGTCATGGCCGCCGTCACGATGGCCGGTTCGGGGCTCGCAGCGCTCGCCCAGGACGACATCAAGCGGGTCCTCGCCTACTCGACGATCGGCCAGCTCGGCTACATGACCGGCGCACTCGCCGTCGGCGACCGCGGCGCCGCCGTCTTCCACCTCCTGTCCCACGGCGCCTTCAAGGCGCTGCTGTTCCTCGCCGCCGGCGTGATCATCCACGCCTCCGGCACCAACTCGCTCGCCGCCATGTCCCGTATGAAGGACCTGCGCGCCCGAGTCCCCGACGCCTACTGGACGATGACCGTGGCGCTGCTCGCACTCATCGCGATCCCGCCGTTCAGCGGCTTCTTCTCCAAGGAAGCCGTCCTCGGAGCCGCCGAGCACGTCGCCACCGGCCACACCGAACACGCCCCCGGCGTCGCGGGCTGGATCGTCCTCGTCGCCGGCCTGGTCAGCGCCGTACTCACAGCCGCGTACGCCACTCGGCTGTGGTTGCTCGCCTTCCGCGGCCGGGGCGTCGAGGCCCCCGATCACGGAAGGCAGCCGTTCACCATGACCGCCGTACTGTGGGTGCTCGCTGTCCCGTCGCTCGCCCTCGGTCTGGCGTACGGCCCGCTGCCCGACTGGTTCGACGGCCGCGACCTCACGCCGGTCCTCACCACCTCCGTCCTCGGCACAGGGCTCGCCCTCGTCGGCGTGATCATCACCTACGGCGCCTGGCAGCACACCAGCACGCTGGCTGCCCACATCCCGATGGGTGCGGTCGCCGCCCACCCCGACGGCGATGCCGGACTGGTCGAAGCCGAGGCGATCGCAAGTCACGCGCCCGCCTACGGAGACGTGGCCTACACCCCCGACCCGGCGGACCCGGGCCGGTTGCTCCTAGGCCCACTGCACCGCCACGCGGCCGTCGGCTTCCACCTCGACGCCGTGTACACGGCACTGTTCGTCCGCCCGGTCCTGGCCGGAGCCGCGCTCGTCCGGTTCCTCGACCGCGAGGTCGTCGACACCTACGTACGCGGCGCGGCCGCCCTGCCCCGCTGGCTCGGCGAGGCTGTCCGGCGCGCCCAGACCGGCAATGTGCAGACCTATGTGAGCGCGCTGCTCGCCGGCACCGTCGTCCTGGTGGTCGCCGCCCTCCTAGTCGCCACGGGAGCGTGAGCAGGCGTGATCGATATCAGTGAATCCGTGATGCAGATCCTTCTGGCATTCATCGTCGTCGGCCCGCTCGCCGGCGCCGCCGCGGCTCTTCTGCCTGCCCCGCCCGGACTGAAGGGAAAGTCGCCCGAGCAGGCAGTGCTGCGGCACGGTGTGATCGTCACCGGCGCGGTGCTCATCGCCGCGATCGTCCTCACGCTCGGCTTCGACCACGACCACCCGTCAAGGATGCAGGCCACGACGGACATCAGCTGGATCCCCGCACTCGATGTGCGGATCCACCTCGGCATCGACGGCATTTCCCTCCCCCTTCTCGTCCTCACCGCGCTGCTGACCTTCCTCTGCGCGCTGTACAGCTACTTCAAGATGCCCGCGGGCCCGACCCCGAAGGCCTTCGTCGCACTCGTCCTCGTTCTCGAGTCCGGCACCCTCGCCACCTTCGCCGTCCTCGATCTCCTGCTGTTCTTCCTCGCGTTCGAGATGGTGCTCATCCCGATGTACTTCCTCATCGCCCGCTGGGGCGGTGAGCAACGGACCCAGGCCGCTTGGAAGTTCATCCTCTACACACTGCTCGGCTCCGTCGTCATGCTGCTGGGCCTGCTCCTGATCGGAATCAAGTCCGGCACATTCGACATGGTGGCACTCGCCACTGACAACGGCCGGTCGCTGACCACATCCGTGCAGGTCATCGCCGTTTTGGCGATCGGAATCGGGCTCGCGGTCAAGACGCCGATGTGGCCGCTGCACAGCTGGCTGCCCGACGCCCACACCGCCGCGCCCACCGTCGGCTCGGTCCTGCTGGCCGGCGTCATGCTGAAGATGGGTACGTACGGATTCGTCCGCATTCTGCTGCCGATCGCGCCCGAAGGCATGCACACCTTCGCCCCGTACCTCGCCGCGTTCGCCGTCGTGGGGATCATCTACGGATCCCTGGCCTGCCTCGCCCTCGCCAGACAGGGCGCGAAGGGCGATCTCAAACGGCTCATCGCGTATTCGTCCGTCGGCCACATGGGCTTCGTACTGCTCGGCATCGCCACGATGACCCCGACCGGCGTGAACGGCGCGCTGTTCGCCAACATCGCCCACGGCCTCATCACCGGCCTTCTCTTCTTCCTGGTCGGCGCGCTCAAGGACCGTACGGGCACCACCGACCTCGACGCCCTCGCCGAGGAGACCGGAGCCGCGCTCTACGGCAAGGCCCCCCGATTCGGCGGCCTCCTCGCCTTCGCCGCGGTCGCCTCGCTCGGACTGCCGGGCCTCGCCGGATTCTGGGGCGAGATGCTGGCACTGTTCGGCGCGTTCAAGCCCGCCGACGACCTCAGCCGCCCCGTGTTCCTGACGTTCATGGCGATCGCCGCCTTCGGCACACTGCTCACCGCCGCGTACATGCTCGCCGTCGTACGCCGCGTCTGCATGGGCGCCACCCCACAGCCGGAGAGCCCGAAACTCGCCGACATCAAGAGCTACGAGTTCGCCGCCTGGGCCCCGCTCGTCGCCCTCACCGTCGTCGCCGGACTCTGGCCCAAGGCCCTCCTCGGCCTGACCGACCCGGCCGTACAGCAGCTCTTCGCAGGAGGCACCCGATGAGCTCCCTGGCCCAGCCCGCGGCTGAGTCCGTCGTCCAGTCCGTCGACTGGCTCGCGATCGCGCCCCCCACCATCGCCGCGGTCGTCGGACTCGTCGTGCTCATCGCCGACCTCTTCCTCGGCGACACCAAGAAGGCGATGCTCGGCTGGGTGTCGGTCGCGGGACTCGCCGCGGCCGCGCTCATGCTGCTGCCCCTCCTGGACGGCGACCGCGCCACCTTCTGCCTGACCGGCGACCGCGACGTCTGTAGCTACACGGCGGACCGCTTCACGCTCGTCATCCAGCTCCTCGTCCTCGGCGGCGCCCTCCTGACGGCACTGCTCTCGGTCACGGCCCTGAAGGATGCCAACAGGGAACTCCCTGAAGGGGAGTACTGGTTCCTGTTGCTCTCCTCCGCCGCGGGCGCCGCCCTGCTCCCTGCCTCACGCGACCTCGCGACCCTCATCGTCGCCCTGGAAGTCGCCTCCCTGCCCGCCTTCGCCCTCGTCGGCATCAAGCGCGGCGACAAGAAGTCCTCCGAAGCGGCCCTGAAGTTCTTCCTGTCCTCCGTCACCGCGACCGCCGTGAGTCTGCTGGGCGTCAGCTTCGTCTACGCCACGACCGGCACCCTCTACCTCACCGAGATCGCCGACAAGATCCAGCAGGTCGACGCCCAGTTCCACACGCTCGCCCAGGCGGGGGTCGCCCTCACCCTCGTCGGTTTCGCCTTCAAGACGGCCGCCGTGCCCTTCCACTTCTGGGTACCCGACACCTACGTAGGGGCGCCTTTGCCGATCGCCGCCTACTTGTCGGTCGTCGGCAAGGCGGTCGGCTTCTCCGGGCTGATCCTCGTCACCGTCGTCGCCTTCCCGTCGTACGCGGACGTCTGGGGCCCGGCGCTCGCCGGACTGGCAGCCCTCACCATGACTGTCGGCAACGTCGGCGCCCTGCGGCAGCAGGCCACGCGCGCGTACAGCGCGGTACGGCTGCTCGCCTGGTCCTCCGTCGGTCAGGCCGGCTACCTCCTGGTGCCGATCGCGGCCGCCGCCTACTCCAAGGACGCGCAGAAGGCCATCGGCTCCACCGTCGCGTACGCCCTGATGTACGCCGCCGTGAACCTCGGCGCCTTCGCCGTGGCCGCCCTCGTCGCCCGTACGAGCCCCCTCAACCGCGTCAGCGACTACCGGGGCCTGTACGCGGCCAGCCCCCTGTCGGCGCTGCTCCTCGGCTTCTTCCTGCTCTGCCTCGCGGGCCTGCCGCCCGGCATCATCGGCCTCTTCGCCAAGGTGACCGTCTTCTCGGCGGCCGTCGACGCCGGCCTCGGCTGGCTGGCCGTGGTCATGGCCGTCAACGTGGTGATCGCGCTCTTCTACTACCTGCAATGGACGACGCTGCTGTTCCGCGCCCCCGAAGGCGAACCCGGCAAACACCGTGTCCCTGCCCCGCTCACGGCGGCCATCGCCCTGGCCGCCGTTCTCGGCATCGCCCTCTCGGGAGCACCACAGCTGGCTCTGCGCTTCTCGGCAACCGCCCTTTTCTGACGTCCACCGGGCACGCGCGCGTGGACCGTCACCCGGACGGACCACGCCCGCAGGTGCGCGCACAAGGGAACTAGTGCTCCTCGTCTGGCGTTGACCAGTACGGGAGGGTCCACTGAAGAGTGGAAGCAGAGCATCAGTAGGCAAAGGGTTCCCCTGCGGCACCATTTGGAGGGCGTACCGTGCACCGCCGGCACAACGGGCTCAGGACCGCCGTACTCCTCGGGGGACTGTCCGCACTCATCATCGTCATCGGCAGCTTCTTCGGCCGTACCGGCCTAGTGATCGCGCTCTTCATCGCGATCGGCACGAACGCGTATGCGTACTGGAACAGCGACAAACTTGCTCTACGCGCGATGCGCGCGCGCCCGGTGAGCGAATTCGAGGCCCCGGAGCTGTACCGCATAGTCCGCGACCTCTCCACGCAAGCCCGCCAGCCCATGCCGCGCCTGTACATCTCGCCGACGGAGGCACCGAACGCGTTCGCCACAGGCCGCAACCCGCGCAACGCGGCCGTGTGCTGCACCGAAGGCATCCTGCGCATCCTCGACGAGCGGGAACTGCGCGGCGTCATCGGCCACGAACTCAGCCACGTCTACAACCGCGACATTCTCATCTCGTCGGTCGCCGGCGCCCTCGCCTCCGTGATCATGTTCCTGGTCAACTTCGCCTGGCTGATCCCGATCGGCCGCTCGAACGACGATGACGGACCCGGCATCCTGGGCATGCTGATGATTATGATCCTGGGCCCGCTCGCCGCGACCCTCATCCAGCTCGCCATCAGCCGCTCCAGGGAGTACGAGGCGGACGCGTCCGGCGCCCAGCTCACCGGCGACCCCCTCGCCCTCGCCAGCGCCCTGCGCAAGCTCGACGCGGGCACGAAGCAACTGCCGCTGCCCCCCGAGCCGCGCATCGAGACCGCAAGCCACATGATGATCGCGAACCCTTTCCGCCCCGGACAGGGAATGTCGAAGATGTTCTCCACACACCCGCCCATGGCGGAGCGCATCGCCCGGCTCGAGAAGATGGCAGGTCGCCACCAGTGAAGACAATCCTGAACGTCATCTGGCTCGTCCTGAGCGGCTTCTGGCTGTTCCTCGGATACCTGTTCGCGGGCGCGCTGCTGTGCATCACCATCATCGGCATCCCGTTCGGCATCGCCGCGTTCCGTATCGGCGTCTACGCCCTGTGGCCCTTCGGCTATACGACGGTGGAGAAACGCGACGCGGGCGCGCCGTCCTGCATCGGCAACGTCCTGTGGCTGGTGCTCGCGGGCTGGTGGCTCGCCCTCGCCCACATCGTCACCGGCATCGTCCTGTGCGTCACGATCATCGGCATCCCGTTCGGCATCGCCAACTTCAAGCTCATCCCCGTATCGCTGCTCCCCCTGGGACGCGAAATTGTGCGCACGGACCAGCCGTTCGCGACGCGCTAGCGGGCGGGCCCGGGGGTGGAGTCGCCCAAGTACCTACTGCTCTCCTACGACGCCGAAGCCGAGTTCACCGGCGAGGACGGGTACGCGGAGACATGGGCGTCGTGCGCGGAGGCCGAGGGTCTCTTCAGCGATCCGCCCCGTCCGGAGCGAGGGACGTACGAACTGCTCGGATGCGCCCTGGAAGGCGGGTTGCGGACCGCTCTCACGCGCGCGCGTGCCGACGGTTCGGCGCCGCTCGGCCTTCTCGTCCTGGAAGTCCTGGACAAGAAAGGCGAGTGCGTCGTCGAGTGGGAGCTGGACGACGCGCGTGTCATCGACGACCGCCCGTGCGCGCGTGACCTGGCGCTCCGCGACATCACCGTGGAGGCGTCGGAGTCCGTCGACAACGCGTCCGACTATCCGCAGTGCCCACCGCTCTCCCCGGGCTACCGGTTGTTCGGCGCGGAGAACCGCCCCTGGGGCACCTGCAAGGACCTGGCGCACGTCCGCAATGGACCGCCCGAGCCCCTGGAGCCGTCACTGCGGCTGCTCGGCTGCTCCCCGAGCGGAGCACTGCGCGCGGCGCTGGACGCGGGCGAGGAGGACCTGGGACACGCCAAGGTGCTGCGCCTCGACACGCACGGCCGCACCGTGCAGCCGGCCGTCGAGGGTGAAATCACCGCATGGATCCCGTCGGCGCGCGGCCGAGGCCTGATCGACCTCACCCTCGAACCCTGGTCGGAGCGTCCGCCGACCGCGGCCCCCGAGGTCTAGGACCTGTGGTGGTCCGGACGCCCGTCCGAGCCCAACCTGTGGGCGCGATGCAGTGCTGAAGGCCGCGAGTTCTGGCTCCGCACAGCCCTGACGAACCACACATACGGCGAGCCTGCCAGACCGCCCGGCACCACCTGTCACCTCGACGGCCGCCACATCACGGACGCGCGCGGATTCTTCTGCGCACTCGGCGAAGCCGTGAACGGACCCGGCGGATACTTCGGCTGGGGCCTCGACGCCCTCAACGACTGCCTCCGCGGACGCTGGGGCGCCGCTACGCCCTTCACTCTCGTCTGGCACGACGCGGACGTCGCCCGCACCTGCCTAGGCGTCACCCCGCACACCGGCCACCGCCCGGTGACCTTCGAAGAACTGCTCGTCTTCCTCGCCGAAAGGCACATCGACGTCCGTCTCGACTGACCGCGCCAAGCGGCGGCCGACGGTTATCCACAGGCTGCCCGATTGTCAGTGCCGCGCTGCATCATGAACCCATGACCGAAATCGAGCAGTTGCTGGAGAAGGTGGCGGAAGGGGCCCGCAACACCCGCCCGTGGGGCTGGCCTTCGCTTCCGGAGCCCGTGGACACCGCCGCGGTCGCCCGCGCCGAGGCCACCCTGGGCTTCCCACTGCCCGCGCTGCTCGCCGCGCTCTACCTGCGTATAGGGGACGGCGGATTCGGCCCGGAGTACGGCCTGCTGCCCCTGCTTGAGGGCGCCGCGTCCGGTGAACCTGCCGCCGTCCCGCAGTACCTCGCCAACAGAAAGAGCGGACGCAAGGACCCCGACTGGCCCTGGCCCGAGGGCGTCCTGCCGATATCCCACTGGGGCTGCGGAATGTACGCGTGCGTGGACTGCCAGAACCCGGACGGCACGGTCCTGTTCTACGAGCCGAACGCGGACGAGGCCGACCACGCCTGGTACGTGGACGCGCCCGACCTGGCGACCTGGCTGCGCACCTGGCTCGACGGCGCCGGTTGGTACGAGGAGTCCACCGACGATACGGACATGGCCCCATGGCCCGAATTCCGCATACGCACGGCGGCGCCACGAGGCTCGTAGCGCCGCTCGCGGAACTGCGGTTGGCCATGCCCCGCCGCCTGCGTCACTGGGCGACCGCGCCGCCTCCGACCGGGCCCGTCGCGCCAACTGCGCCCGCCGCCCTCGGGCAGTTGCCCGCCGCCCGTTGGCAGCTCGCTGCCGCCGCTACTGCTGTTGCTGCGAACCGCCCCGCCATCGCCGTACGCCGTAGGCCGCCGCCCCCACCACCAGCACAGCCGCACCCGACACCACGGAAACCCCAGGCAGCGCGAACGCCAGCGTCACGCATCCGACGAGCCCGACCACCGGCGCCACCCGGGACACCGGAGCCGAACTCAACGTCCAGGCCGAGGCGTTCGCCACCGCGTAGTACGCCAGCACACCGAAGGAGGAGAAGCCGATCGCACCCCGTACATCCACCGTCGCGGCCAGCACGATAACCACCGCGCCCACAGCCAGCTCTGCCCGGTGCGGTACCTGGAAGCGCGGATGTACGGCGGCCAGGGCGCCCGGCAGATGACGGTCACGGGCCATGGCCAGCGTCGTCCGCGAGACGCCCAGGATCAGGGCGAGGAGTGAGCCGAGCGCGGCCACGGCGGCACCCACCCGCACCACCGGCACGAGCCCTGGCACACCGGCCGCCCGCACCGCGTCGGTCAGCGGCGCCGAGGCGTGCCCGAGCCCACCCGACCCCAGCACGGAAAGGACAGCGACCGCCACCGCCGCGTACACCACGAGCGCGATACCCAGAGCCACTGGGATCGCGCGCGGGATGGTGCGCGCAGGATCCCGCACCTCCTCACCGAGCGTCGCGATCCGCGCGTACCCGGCGAACGCGAAGAACAGCAGCCCGGCCGCCTGAAGTACCCCGCCCGCGCCGGCGGAGAGCCCCACGTCCAGCCGCGCGGCATCGGAGATGCCAGAGCCGAGGCACACGACCACCACGGAAGCGAGGACCGCGAGGACCACCGCCACGATCGCCCGCGTCAGCCAGGCCGACTTCTGGACGCCGCCGTAGTTCACCGCAGTGAGGGCCACCACGGCCGCGACCGCCACCGCGTGCGCCTGTCCCGGCCAGACGTACGCGCCCACGGTGAGCGCCATCGCAGCACAGGAGGCCGTCTTGCCGACGATGAACGACCAGCCCGCCAGGTACCCCCAGAAGTCCCCGAGTCGCTCACGCCCGTACACATATGTTCCGCCCGAGGCGGGATACAGAGCGGCGAGCCGAGCCGAGGACATCGCGTTGCAGTAGGCGACCACGGCGGCGACCGCGAGTCCGAGCAACAGTCCGGACCCGGCTGCCCGCGCCGCGGGACCCAGCGCCGCGAAGATCCCGGCGCCGACCATCGACCCGAGGCCGATGACAACCGCGTCCCCGACACCGAGCGTCCGGCGAAGCTCCGCACCGGCCTGCGAGCCGTTGCTCTTCTGCCCGCCCGGCCGTCTCGCACCGGAATGTGTCATGCGCCGCACCCTACTGACCAGTGCAACCGAGCAGCGTCAACAAGGCGTCCTCCCCGGCAACAAGCCACCAACACATGTGCGACCAGCGGCTTGAGGGCGTGGAAGGCTCAAGGCGTCGCGGCATCAGGGTATGAGCACAGCCTGGCCGGAGCAGGAGTACAGCGCAGGCACAGTACGGAGAGGCAGGTTCAGGGCATGGGCATCATCAGCTGGATCATTCTGGGGCTGTTGGCCGGAGCCATCGCCAAATTCCTGCTGCCGGGCCGCGACCCGGGCGGCTTCTTCGGAACGACGGTCATCGGCGTCGCGGGCGCCTTCATAGGCGGCTGGATCTCCGCGCGCTGGCTGGACCACCCCATCACCAAGCAGTTCTACGACGGTGCCACCTGGGCCGCCGCGATCGGCGGCTCGCTCGTTCTGCTGGTTCTCTACCGCGTTCTGTTCGGCGACTCGCGCCGCTGAGCGCGTACACCCCGAGGCCGCAGCCAGCAGGCGAGAAGGGTGGGCACCCAGGACTCCGGGTGCCCACCCTTTCTCGTACAGGCAACAAACCGACCACTGCCGTCAGTCGACGAAGCAACCGCAACTGCTGGTTGGCACAGCATGGGCGGCGAGGGCTACCGGTAGTTCACGAACTGCAGGGCGAAGTCGAAGTCCTTGCCCTTGAGCAGTGCCTGGATGGCCTGCAGGTCGTCACGGCTCTTCGAGCTGACGCGCAGTTCCTCGCCCTGCACCTGAGCCTTGACGCCCTTGGGGCCCTCGTCACGAATGATCTTCGCCACCTTCTTCGCGTTGTCCTGGGAGATGCCCTCCTCGATCGACGCGAAGATCTTGTACTCCTTGCCGGAGAGCTGCGGCTCACCGGCGTCCAGCGACTTCAGCGAGATACCGCGCTTGATCAGCTTGGTCTCGAACACATCGAGGATGGCTTTGACCCGCTCCTCGGAGTTCGCCTCCATGAGGATCTTCTCGCCGGACCAGGAGATGGAGGCGCCCACGTTCTTGAAGTCGTAGCGCTGCGAGATCTCCTTGGCGGTCTGGTTGAGGGCGTTGTCGACCTCCTGCCGCTCGACCTTCGAGACGATGTCGAAACTGGAGTCGGCCATGTCCTGTGGCTCCTTGTATCGGGGTGCGTAGGGGCGGCCGTCGAGCCCGGCATGGTCCCCGGCCGCATCCGCATAAGCCTAGCCACCCCCTCCCCTTCGAGTGCCGATCAATCGGGTGGCGAACCACCCCCGAGCATCGGGTATCGTTTACGTCGTTGCCACAGAGCACCGCCGAAGAGCGGTCCTCACGGCATCAACCCTGGCGGTGTGCCCGAGCGGCCAAAGGGAGCAGACTGTAAATCTGCCGGCTTAGCCTTCCGTGGTTCGAATCCACGCGCCGCCACAGTGGGGAAAACCCCCTCCGACCAGCCATTATGGCTGGTCGGAGGGGGTTTCTTCGTTCCTGCTCCCGTTCGATTCAGCGTGGACGGGGAGTGGACGTGTCTCACCTCGTACCGCCTGTATCCCACCTCTGATCAGTGTGTGTCCCCCAGGTGTCCCCCGGGGGAGAGCATGATCACTCTGGTTCGTTCCACTCCCGAAGGGCTGCGTCGATCTGGCCGTTCGCCCGCTCGCGCGTCTGGTCAAGCACCTTGGCGTACACCTTGTGCAGGACCGCGATGCTGTGGCCGGCCCTACTGGCGCACTCCATCGCGTCGACCCCGGAGCTGAGCCAGAACGAGACGCCAGCGTGCCGAAGGTCGTAGGGGCGACGGGCTAGCAGCGAAGCTGTTTCCGTCTCGCTGAGCACGTCTTTTCGGGCCTTTGCCCACACCTCCCCATAGCCCGTCTCCTGTAGCAGGCCGTCGCGGTTCGTTCGGAAGAGCCGGCCGTCGGTCGCCGTGCCGTGAGTGGCGATGTGCTGCCGTAGCAGCCGGACGAAGTGCGGCGGAATCGGCACTGCGCGGGAGTCCTTCTTGGCGCGGGCTTTGAGGTGTCGCATCTCATGCGCCGTCCCGTCGTTGGTCCAGTTCCGTCCGGCCCGAACGACCCCCTGCCGCAAGGTGAGCATCCCCCACCCTGCCTCTGGAAGGTGACAGTGGCTCACCCGCAGTGCAGCGGCCTCGGCGGGGCGCATGGCCGCGTAGTACAGACACCCGAAGAACGCTTCCAGATGCCGACCACGCGGGCCCTGCTCACGAACCGCAACCAGCAGTGCGCGGACCTGGCGGGGGTTGGCGACGCTCTCAGGATCCACTGTTTCCACCGACTTCGGGGCGGTCCACTTCACGGCCGAAATCGGGTTCACCTGCATGGTGAAGTACTGCTCTTCCACGGCGAGTCCGAGAGCGTCGCTCAGGCAGGCCCGCTTGCGCTTCGCGGTGCGTGGTGATGCCTCCTTCCCGTCCAGCCGTAGGGACAGTGCGTCCAGGGCCAGGCGTACGGTCGACGGGTCTTCCAGCGCGGATACCGGCATCGAGTGTTTGGAGATCCAGGCGAGGGCTCGGGCCACATCGTCCGGCGGGGTCTCGTCGCGGCGGTTCCGGTTGTAGGCCCACCCGTACAGCGCGCGCCGCATAAGCGCGGTGTCGGGCATTCCCGCCTTCGACTTCACGAGCGCGGGTGTGATGGTGGCCAGCGCATCGGCGTAGTTCTTCCGCGACTTCGCCGGCGCCAAGGCCCACTTGCGGTCGACGTACGCGCGGCTGTGTTCGTACCAAGTGATGGAGCCCTGTTTGGCGCGCAGTTCAGATACGGGCAGGCCCGTTTCCTCGTCAAACTGATCGCCGCGCCGTACGGCAGACATGAGCTCCGAGCGGCGCCCCTCAGCCTGCACCTTCAGGGTGTAGCTCTTGGAGTGCTTGCGCACCCCGACCAGCCAGCGCAGGCGGTAGGGCTTCGGACGATCCTTGCGGACCTCAATGGAGTAGAGGCGAACGTCGTAGGTCAGTGCCATATGAACTCCAGAGGGGCCCGCCGGAAGCGGGCCCCTCGTGTCTCGTGTATGTGGGAGGTGGTCAGGCGGCGGTGCGCTCTCCGCAGTTCTCCCACCAGGCGTCGAGGTCGGTGCGGTTGACGCGGAGCTGGCCGTTGGGGAGCGTGTGGATGCGGGGGGCTTTGCCACGGGCGCGCATGCGGTAGAACGCCGCGCGGCTCATCTTGATCTCTGCGAGGACTTCAGCGAGCTTGAGCTTCTCGGGGCGGGCCATGGTGAAACTCCTTGGAGAAGTGCCGTGTTGGGGCTCGGGGCCCCCTTCCCAGGGGTCCGCCACGTCCGCCACGCCGCCACATCGCAGGTCAGAGCCTTGATCGTGTGGCGGATAGCGGTTGTGTGGCGGATAGGTGCCGCCACGCCCGGACGGTGTGGCGGCACCGGAGTGAGCCGGTTCGGTCAGCCGGTGCGGGCGGGCTGTGTGGCGGTTTCCGTGGACGTGTGGCGGATGGCGGTGGCGGTATCCGCCACGGATGCACCCCCACTGACCTGCGGTGTGGCGGACGTGGCGGACGTGGCGGATTCTCCGGGGGAGGGAGGGCAGTACCGCGACCAGGCGTCTGCGAGGTCTTCCGCGTAGTAGCCCTTGGGGAAGCCCGAAGCGGTCCGGATACCGCGCGGCTTGATCGGCCTGATGTGCGGGGTGACGTACTGACCGAGCAGCCGGGCGAGGGTCCGGGAGTTGATCGGCTTGTCGTCCAGGTCGCCCCACGGAGCGTCGTCCATGCGCAGCAGGCATTCGATGATCGCGGCGGTGGGCATCCGGTCCTCACCGCAGAACACCTTGTCGCGCAGGTCGGTCAACAGCCGCACGCCCATGGAGGCTTCGTCGTTGTCGTGGCCTGCGTTGATCAGTTCGAGGCAGGCGGCGCGGGCCCGTGCGGGCCAGTCTCCGCCGGCCGCGTCCGCCACGGCGAGGAGGGGTTCCCAGACGTCGGCGGGGCGGTCGGTGACGCCTTCGGGCATGGCGGGCCAGGCGCCGGCGACCTGGTCGCTGACGGTCTTGGCCCACTTCGCGAGGCGGTCACGGATGGCGTGGCCCTGCTGATCGTGGATGCGCTGCCGGTAGCTCTCCACCTTCTCGTTGGGGGCACGCTTGCGCATGCGGATGATGACGGAGCGGGTCAGGACTGTGTCGGGCAGGGAGCCGAGTCCGGCCATGGCGACGGCGCAGTACGAGCCGAAGACCTGCGCGTTCTGGTTGGAGCCTTCGCCAACGCACCGCAGGGCGCCGCCGATGCGCCGGTATCCGGCGTTCAGGAATCCGCGTAGTGCTTCGTCCGCGCCGGCCTTGGGTCCGAAGATCGTGTCCACCTCGTCGAACAGAACGGTGGGCAGGCCATCGGCTGAGTCGACCAGCCGGTACAGGGCGTTCGCGGACGCGGACACGGTGGCGACCGGGCGGGGGGTCAGGAGTTCCACGATCTCCAGCGCCCGTGACTTCCCCGAGCCGGGCTCCGGGGAGAGGAACGCGATCCGGGGTGTGGTCTCGAAGCAGTCGATCAGGTGGGCGTGTGCGTCCCACAGCGCGACGGCGACGTAACCGGATTCGGTGGGAAAGACGTTGAAGCGACGGTGGAAGGCTTCCACCTCGTTCAGCAGCGCGGCCCCGTCGATGGTGGGCGGGGTGGGGGTTGGGTTGGTCATGCGGCGGCCCTTCCTTCCGGGGTGGTGCGGAGCGGGCAGGTGTCGCGGTGGGCGGTGTGGTCGTCGATCAGGGCGAGCACCCGGGCTTTGCCCACAGCGCTGCGGTCACGGCCGCACAGGCACTTCGAGGTGGCCGTAGGTACCGCGCTCCGGGGCGCGGTGATGGACAACCACGCGATGGGATACCGGCCGTCGCCACGGCGCGGGTCAGGGAGGACAGCAGTGGGGACGCCTTCGGCGACGCCCTTCGGGTCGCCCAACGCCGCCTGTGGCATGGGCTGTTCGGCGTCGTGACGGTTGCTCGGGGTGTGGGTGATGCTCTTCAGTCGGGGGCGGGGTGGGGTGCTCATGCCGTGTCCCGGCGTCGCTGGTTGTGGGTGATGGACCAGTTGAGGGCGCTGCGCAGGGTGGCGCGGCACTGGGACGGCGGCAGTCCTACCGACTCGCCCGCCTCCTGAAGAGCCTGCTCGACCACACTGCGGGGGAGGTCGCCCCACGCGATGAACCGTCCCAGGGCTCGCGCTGCCCGGAACAACTTGGCCTCGCGTTCCCCGAGTTGGGCCTCGCTGACGTTGCGGGCTTCACTGCCGAGTGCAATGTCAGCGTATCGACGTGATTGCCCCGCTACGGCCATTGAGGGGGTCTGGGACGGCTTGGGGGCCGGTTTCAGGATGCTCAGCAGCCAGGAGGGCAGTGGGGCCGCCACAGAGCCGCCTACGGCTTCGTAGGCTCCGGCGGGGGTGGTGCTGCCGGCGGCGACGACATAGCCGCCCCACGCTCGGGTGTCGACCAACGGAGCGATGGTTCCGGCCGTGTTGGGCAGTCGGATGCCGGGCGGGGCGGTGAAGTAGAGGTGTTGTCCGCCGCTCGCGGTCCGGACCCGGTAGGTGTCGGGGACGGCGTGCCCGGTGCGCTCGCAGAGCGCTGCGAAGTTTGCCGCGCCGTCAGGCGTGTCCGAACTGCCCTTGCAGCTCTTGTCTTTGGGCATGTCGAGGTCGACGACGACCAGCCCGGACGGTCCGGTCGCGAGGGCGACGTTCGCCGCGCTGGTCTCCCAGCACAGGCGGATGCGCTCGGGGTCGGTGCTTGCGCGCTGTTCCCACTTCCGGTGCCCGTGGGTGCAGTCGCCTGTCTGGCGGCAGCGGTCGGCGCCGTGCAGTCCGGGTTGCTTGCTGTTGGGACGGAGCGGGAAGACGTGCCAGCCGCGTCCGGCCGCGTCCAACGCGGCGTGCAGGAGGGTCTGTTGCAGGCTCACGCGGCCACCCCCAGCGCGTCCGTGGCCAGGAAGGCGCGGCCGATGAACTCGGTGTAGCCGCGTACGCGGCCCCGGTGCGGGAGGTGTGTCGGCTGCTCGATGGTCCAGCCGCCCAATTCGAAGTTGCGGTGGCGGATGACTCCGAGTCCGAACATCTCGCCGCACAGCGTGAGGTCTTTGCGCAGGTCCGCGCGCCCGTTGGGCTGCTCGATCACGAAGGGCAGACCTGTCAGTTCGAGCAGGGCGCGGGTGGGGGCGACCAGGTCCACGTGGGTGCCGCCCCACCCCTGCGAGGCGTTCGTACCCACGGTCAGGGCGCATCCGTGCTGGCACGGCGGGGAGGCGTGCACGAACGTGTACCGGTAGATCTCCCCGGTGCCGATCAGGTGGGCGAGGTACTTGAGCGCTTCGCCCCGGTGGTATGGGAACGGGTAGTTCGGGCGATCGGCGATGTCACAGCCGTCCACGTCGAACCCTGCTCGTTGAAGGCCGGTTCCGGCGCCGCCGGCGCACGAGTACAGATCCAGCGCACGCGGCCGTAAGCCGCGTACTCGCCGGATGTCGGTGGGTTGCGTCATGCTGGGTGACCTCCAACAGGTCTGTTGTGGACTGGTTGGCAAGGGCGGCCCCGGATCTTTGGCGAGACGAGGGGGCCGCCCTTGGCGCAGCTAGAAGGGCGGTTTGTTGCTGTAGCCGTCGGTGGCCCACGGGTCGCGGCCACGGTCGCGCTGGCGCAGCCAGCGGGGCAGGCGCGGGAGGGGCAGCAGGCGCCAGCGGTGGTTCTCGTTCCAGCACCCGCAGGACTCCCAGTTGCTGCCGGCGTACTCGCCGTTGTCGTCCCCGTAAGGGTGCTCGATACCGCCGTCTCCCTCGCAGTGGGGGCAGTCGGGGCGCGGTGTGTCGGTCAGGACCAGCCACCGCCCGAGTCGGTGGGAGACCTGGATACGCAGTCGGATCACGGGTGTTGGCCTTCCTGGTCAGCCGTGGAAGTGGTTGCGCTTGAAGATCGCCTTGCGGATGTTGACCGTGCTGCCGCCGCTGTGGCCGCGCGTGCTGAAGACCTGCACGGCGATCCATCCGCCGAAGATGACGGCGGCGAGGGTGATGAGCTGGGTAATGAGCGCGGTCAGCGCCGTGATGAACGCGGTCAGCATCAGCAGTCCGCCGCACACGGCGAGGAAGCCGACGCCCCCGAGCGCGATGTTTACCGCCCCGCGGGAGACGGGCGGCTTGGCCACGACCGGTTCCGGCTGCACGGGGCTGATGGCGTAGCCGGTGACGATCCGTCCGTCCGGCAGGACGATGCTCGCCACGGCGGGGATGGTGCCCGGCTGGACGGGAACGAGTGGCGCCGGCGCCACGGTGGCAGGGGTGATCGGGGTGGGCTGGTGGATGGTCACGGCCCGTTCGGCGGGCGCGTGGCGGGCAGGTTCGGGGTACATGCGGAATCCCTTCCGGCAGTGGGTTGGGGAGGTAGACGCACCCCCTTCGGGGTGGGCGGTGGAGGAGGTTTCAGGGGTGCTGACCTGCGTGCCTCCCCGCCTCCCCGAAACGATGTTCCCGCTGATCACAGCGGGGGAGACGGGGCGGGGAGGCGGTTGGGGAGTTCTCCCCGCCTCCCCGGCGCGGGCCGGTGCGCCTCCCCGCGATCAGGAGGCGGAAGCGGAACCATCCGTGTCGCGTTCGGCGAGGGCGCGGGTGATGTCGTCGCGGCGTACGACCATGCGCCCGTGGGACTTATAGGGCTCGATGCCGTAGGACTCCAGCACGCGGCTGAGGTCACCGAACGACCATGCGCCGTAGGCGTCCTCGTTCAGTGCGGACAGCCGCTTGATGATGTCCTGCGTGAATGCGCGCTTCCCGTCACCGGCCACGGCGTCGATGTCGGTGAGCGGGTCATGCTCCTCGCCCCGGTCGATGGCGTGCAGGGTGGTGACCCCGTCGCGCAGGGCCCGGGCACGGTCGGCGATTTCGACGGCGGGTTCGTCGTCGATGAAGTGGGTGCGGACCGTGATGGACGACTGCCCCTTGGGCATGTCGATGCCGTCGGATGCCACCACGAGGGTTCCCTTGTCCAGCCCCTGGCGCAGCAGGTGCGGGGCGGCCCCGTCCTCAACTGCCTTGTCCCCGAGCGCCATCTTGGCCTGCGACTCGGAGCCGAGCACGAGGGAGGCGCGGGTGTGGGCGCCCTCACGGACCATCTTGGGAAGGTTCTGGTCGGTCGGGTCCTGCGTGCCCTGCCACAGCAGCACATCGACCGCACGGCCCTGGTTGTGGATCGAGCGGGTGGCCATGAAGTACCGGGAGGTGGCCTTCGAACCCCCGTAGGGCCGCTTGGCGTCGTCGACCGCGGGGCACATGAACGCCTTCTGCGCTTCGTCCACGATGACGATCAGGGCCGGGAACTTGACGTGCGGGTTCGCGAGACGCTCTTCGATCCGGCGGTTCATCTCGCGTTCGGCGTCTTCCACCATCTCGGTTGCCTGGATCACGTGGCCGTCGGAGGGGCCCTCGATGAGCACGTCGGCGATGCCGTTGAACATGCTCCAGTCACCGACGCCCTTGAGGTCGGCGATCCAGAACTGCACCGACCGGTCCAGCGCGAGCCACAGGACGAGCGAGCGCAGGGCGGCGGTCTTGCCCTGGTTGGACCGGCCGGTGATGAGCAGGTGGCGCTGATAGAGGCTCAGCTCTGCCGAGTCTCCGCGCAGGTCCTGACCCCACGGGGCCTTACCTGTCTTGTAGTTCGCGGTCACCGTGGTGTCCGTGACCAGCGGAGACGGGCCGATCGGCTCATCCAGCGCCCCCGAATCGGCGATCCACAGGCGGACTGTGCGGGCGGCCTCGGGGATCGTGATGAACACTTCGTGCTCGTGCCGGGTGAGGTTCTCGGCGAGCTTGCGCCGCTTGCCCTGCACCTCGTTGGTGGCCACCCCGGACGGGAGGGTGACGTCGACTTCCACGCCGCATCCCGCGATCCGGATCGGACCGAGCATGGAGGCGCCGGCGTCGCCCATTTCCTTGATGGCGTTGCGCAGTGCGGGCACTCCGAGGTCGCGCAGGGCCTTGACGACGATGGACGGGGTGATCGGTTCACCCTCGCCGTTGCGGATGTTGTCGGGCAGGGCCCACGCGGGAGCGGCTTGCTGCTTGCTGCCGACGGCCCACAGGGCGAGCAGGGCGAGGAACGGGCCGATCGTCAGGGCAGGGCCCCACACGATCTGGACGATGGTGATGATGAGCCGGATGAACTCGATCACGGCCATGACCGGGGAGATCACGTCGGTGACGTCCTTGTTGGCGATGGCCAGGACGACCCCGAGCGCGACCAGGGCACCGATGCCCATCCCGGTCCCGACCAGCACTCCCTTGGCCGCGTCGACCGGGGAGTGAAGGAGGTCCATGCGGCGGCGGTGGCGCTCGGCACGGAAGCGTTGCCCGCGCTCTTCCCACTCAGCCGCCACCTCGTAGTTCCCCGTGGCTTCCGCCGCACGGAACATGCGCTCGTAGCGGGAGGCGGTGCGGCCGTCCCAGGTGCGTTTGGCTGCGATGCGGGCGCCGCCGGCGACGTAGAGAGTGTGCCGGGCAACGGCGCGCGCCGTGGTCTTGGTCGTCTCGTGCGTGACCACGGTCTTGACGGCACGTCCCGAGCGCACCCACAGCGGTATCGGTGCGGCGGGTGCCGGGTCGGGAACCACGGTGAGTGTGGTCACGGGCGCCGGTTCGGTGTTCTTGTGCAGGTGAACGACGTTCTCGCTCATGGTTGAGGACACTCCTGACTGCCCCTGGTCGGGGTGAAGGTGAAGGGGGAGATCAGTGCAGGTGGGGCGGGTGGCGCGGGTGCGCGTCACCACCACCCCGAGGACTTCTTGGCGGCCTTGGCTCGGGCGGCTTCGGTGACGAGTCGCTGTCGTTCGATCTGCAACGCGGTGAGTTCCGCGATCAGTCGCGTCTCGGCGGAGCTGGAGAGGGAGTCGAGTCGGTTGTCTGCGCGGGTGGTGCTCTTGCCGCGCAGGGTCCGGTAGGAGCCGCCGGCGAGGGCGGCGAGCATCGCGCGGCGCTCGGATCCGGTGAGCGGCCATGTCTCGCCCTGGCGGACCGCTTCGAGCTTGCGGTTCGTCTCACGGATCGCACGGTCCAGGCGGCGGGTGTCGGCGTTGGCCATGGTCACGTGCTCCTGACGGTGTCGGAGGGTTCGGGGTAGGCGCACAGGACGCACATGCCGAGCGAGCGCGGCATGCAGTAGCTGTAGATGAGCTGGCACTTGGGGCAGGTGCGGCGGGCGAGCATCGCCAGCGCGAGCGCGCCCCACTTCCGCGAGGTCATCGGCCGCACGGGCTTGGCGAGGTCGATGCGGTACAGGTAGGCCACCCGGACGTTCCCGGCACGCCTGTTGATCCGCATGACCTGCGCCGCTATCGGCTGTCCGCCCGGACGCAGGCCACGGGTCCGCAACTGCCGGCGGGTGGCGAACTGGTCGTCGTCGGGCGCGTACTTCCACGGGTAGGTGGGGATCCCGTAGAGCGCGCCGGTCGGGTCGAAGCACTTGCCGTATGCGCCGCTCATCACGCGGTGGTGTTGGCGCGTTCGGCGAGCAGGGTGTCGCGCAGCATGCGCGCGTTGGCCGGCGAGGTGTGGACCTCACGGCGGATGCCCTCAGCGGTCACCTTCGCGGCCGGCCAACCGGCCGTCACGGTGCGCGCCTCGTCAAGCAACTCGCCCGCAGTGCGCTTCGGGCGGGGTGATCGGGCGGCGGTGGGAACGGTGCCGGTTGCCCGACGCGGTCGGGTCGATGTGGCAGCGACCGCACGCTTCGCGGTCGCCCCGACCGGAGCCGGGGCGATGGCTGGTACCGGCTTGAACGGGAGAGCCGACTTCAGGAAGTCGACAGCGATTGGATCGGGCATCCGCAGCGGAGCCACAGTGATCGGTGCGGGGGCCGATACTGCGAGGTCAGCCGTAGACCGAATACTTACACTCTCGGTAGATTCCTCCGCATTCGCGACCGGGGCCGGAATCGGGGTGGGTCGGTGATGCAGCACCTTCGCGACTAGATCGGAGCCGAAGTAGATCGACCCGACCGGAAGCGACGTGGCGAGCAGCACCAACGCGTAGTTGGCGGGGTCCCAGTCGGCGAGTCGACCCCAGTCGACCGACGCGCCATGCAGCTCGGGAACCAGTCCGTGAACGTAGTTGAGGACCAGCGAGGCGAGCGTGTAGGTGCCCAGCACCTTCAGCGCGAACCGCTTGTCCCCGTCATCCGTCAGAACCAGGGTCGCGAGCAGGGCCAGGGCCATCAGGCCGTCGACCACGAACGGGTAGAGCGTCGCGGCCGTGTTGTCCGCGCCGATCGCGCTGGCCACGTCCCGCAGCGCGTTCCACGAGACCCGGAACGCCATGCCGACCACGCCGACCAGAGCCAGGACCAGGAGGGCTTTGCCCTTGCGGTTGAGGTTCATCGCCGACCACCCCGAAGCTGCCGGCCATGCCGAACCCAGCCGATGAACTGCACCAGGGCGCCGACCACGATGGCGTAGCGCCATGCCGGCTCGTGCGTCACGAACACCGCCGTCGTAGCGGCGAACATGGTCAGCGAACCGAGCATGATCAGCAGCAAAGCCAGACCACTGGGGGAAGGATTCGCGCTCATGCCCGCACCTCCGGAAGGACCGGAGCGGACGCGTTCGCCAGCGAGCGGCGAGCCGCCAGCACGCGACGGTGGGCCCGACGGACACGCCGCGCGTCCAGCTCCGTCGGCGTGCGGTCCAACATCATGATCTGCGCGTCCAACAGGTCGACGTCCGCCGTGATGACGGGCATCTCGCGGTCGATCGCGTCCAGCTCCGCAGTCGTCGGCTCCATGAAGTCGGCGAACGCAGTAACAGCATCCTGAACAGTGACGATGGTGCTCATGGGTCGTGTTCTCCCTAGTCGGTGGGACGGCCCGAAAGCACCCCCCGGAGCTGTCACTCCGGGGGGTGCGCCGTTTTTTGATTGGTCTGCTCGGCCGAGCAGACACGGCCCCCGGCGCCCCGTGCAGGGGCGTCAAGGACCGTGAGCACTCGGGCTCACTGCGACCCATCGACCGCCCGTGTGCAGGCGGCTGGATCGGCACACTGTTGAATTCTCAAGTAACAAACGCTTCCTTCGTACTCACCCCCGCAGAGAGGGGCTTTCCTCCGGGCGCTGTCAGTGCCGACAGGCGCACTTGCTGGTGTTGTGCCGCTTGCTCAACTTGTTGGTACAAGTCGATGTAGTGATGCTGCACCCACGGGTGGTGAAGAGTCAAGGGGTTGGGGGCTACATGTACCAACAAGTTGCGCGAGTGCGTCATGATGGGGGAATGAACAAGCAGCCGAAGTACCGGCAAGTCGCTGACGCCCTGCGCCGCGAGATCGACAACGGCACCTTCGCGCCGGGATCGCGGCTGCCTTCTGAGAACGACCTACAGGAGCGTTTCGACGCGTCCAGGAACACCATCCGCAACGGGCTAAGCCTGCTGGTCAGCGAGGGGTTGATCTCGTCCAGTCAAGGGCTTGGCTACGACGTCAAGTCGCACGAAGTGTTCGAGCTCAACGCGTCTCGGTTCGAGAACCTGAACTTCCCGCAGAGTGGCGACGCCTACTCCACGGATGTGACGAACGCCGGCCGGAGGCCACACCAAACGTTCCGTGTCGAGATGCTGCCGGCCTCTAAAGAGGTTGCTGAGCGACTCAAGGTTCCGGCGAGTACGAAGCTGGTATTGCGGTTTTGTCATCGCTACGTGGACGACGTTCCTTGGTCCACGCAAGCGACCTACTATCCGTCGTGGCTGGTCGATGAGTCGCCACGACTGGCTGAGCCGGGAGATATCGAGGAGGGCACGACGCGGTACCTCGCCGCTCGGGGTATCGAGCAGGTCGGGTACTTCGACGAGATTTCGGCCCGAATGCCCACACCAGAAGAGTCCCGCCTACTGGAGATCGGAGCCGGTGTGCCAGTCATGCTCTGGACTCGAACGGGCTACTCGGCGGATCGGCCGATCCGATGCACGATCACGACGTTCCGGGGTGACCTGAACCGAATGAACTACGAGATCGGCGAGTTGTCCGCCCGAAGTGAGGACATGTGATCATCGCTCCCGCAGAACCGCACGACGTGGCCAAGCTGCTGGCCTTCCGTGAGGAGGCGGCAGAGTGGCTGCGAGGCCTCGGCTCTGACCAGTGGAGTCGCCCATACCCCGCTGACAAGCTGCTGGCCACTATCGAGGCGGGCACGGTGTTCATGCTCCGTGACGGGCACACGACCGCCGCTACGATCACGCTCACCTCTGATGCCGAAGAGGGATTGTGGACTGACCATGAACTGGCCGGACCCTCAATGTTCGTCAATAAGCTCACCGTTGCTCGCGAGTACGCAGGTCAGAACCTCGGTGGCCGACTACTCGACTGGGCTGGTGACCGCGCGCACCGTGCAGGCGCGCGATGGGTACGCCTGGACGCGTGGACGGCTAACGAAGCACTCCAGCGGTACTACCTCGGCCAAGGTTTCACCCACGTTCGTACGGTCCGTGAGGGGAGCGCGGTGAACGGAGGGCCGAGGGTCTCCGGGTGGCTCGCCCAGCGTCCGGCGCGAACGGCGGATCACGGATTCACTGACCGCACGCCGACTCCCGAGCGACTCACGTTCGCGGCTTGAACTGAGGCCCGTGCGACCCTCTGTGGGCATCCCGCCCCCCATGTGTCCCCCATGAGGGGCCTTAGGCCGGGAAACCGCAGGTCAAAGCCCTCGGAACCGTCCCGCTGTAAATCTGCCGGCTTAGCCTTCCGTGGTTCGAATCCACGCGCCGCCACATGGGAAGCAAAGGCCCCGTGACCTGCCCTCTACGCAGGTCACGGGGCCTTTGTCATGCCCTCGCGCGAGGGGGAGCCGACGGATTGTCGGTCGTGGCGGGCACACTGTTGTCATGTCTTCGCGTCGTAGGAACTGCCCCGAGTGCCGTCGGGAGATCGCCGTTGTCGCGGGGCGGTTCGCTCGGCATGATCCGCAGGGTGCGCGGGGGAGTGGGGAGCTGGTCTCGTGTCCGGGGTCGCGCAGGCAGGCGCAGCTCGGGGCGGCTCAGCCGGCGCTGGACGGGTACGCCGTTCCGGAGTTCTCCGGGCAGCTTCCCCTATTCTGACCTCTAGCTTTGACCTCTAGTTCTGAGCACTGAGCACTGAGCACTGAGCTCTGGTTCTGACCCTGGTGCTCTGAGCCTTGGGGCTCTGACCCCTTGTGCTCTAACCTCTGGTCTCCCCGGTTCCCCTAGTTCCCCGCCACCGACTTGACCGCCACCGAGATCGGGGTCGAGCCGCTGATCACTTCCAGCGTCAGGCCTACCGTCGCGGGGGTGTCCACCAGTTCGGCCAGGACCGCGGCGACATCGTCGCGTGGGATCGGTCCGCGGCCGGTGGAGGCTTCCAGGCGTACGAGGCCGGTGCCGGCGTCGTCGATCAGGCTGCCCGGGCGCAGGATCGTCCAGTCCAGGGCCTCACGGCTGCGTACGTACTCGTCGGCCTCGCCCTTGGCGCGCAGGTAGACGTCGAAGATGTCGTCGCCCGGGTGCGCCGCGTCCGCGCCCATCGAGGAGACGACGATGTGACGGCGTACGCCCGCGCGCTCCGCCGCGTCCGCGAACAGGACGGCTGCGCCCCGGTCCACCGTGTTCTTGCGGCCCGGGTCGCTGCCCGGGCCCGCGCCCGCCGCGAAGACGGCCACGTCCGCACCTTGCAGGTGCGCGGCGACCTCCTCCAGCGAGGCGGACTCCAGGTCGCACAGGACCGGCTCGGCGCCGGCCGCCCGCAGGTCGTCGCTCTGTTCGGTGCGGCGGATGATCCCCGCGACCTCGTCACCGCGCGCGGCGAGCAGTCGCTCCAGCCGCAGCGCGATCTGACCATGACCTCCAGCGATAACAATGCGCATGTTTCCGACCGTACGCCCGGATGGACGCGTTCGCCGCACAACCCTGTGGGCGACTCATGGGTCACATGGGTGATCACTGTGGACAAGGGGGACGTCGTGCCAGTCGCGCTGCGTCGTAAGGAGAACGCCATCACCGTCATACGCAAGACCGTCATCGCGGCCGGCAGCGCCGCCGTTCTGCTCGCCACGGCGGCCGCCTGTGGCACGGTTCAAAGTCTCAGCGCAGGTCAGAAGGTGGACCAGGCCGCCGACCGGCTCGGCGAACAGAAGTCGCTGGCCTTCGAGTTGGACCTGGACGCCGATTCCGACGCGCTCACGGCGCTGGCGGGCGAGGCCGGTTCCGACGAGGAACTGCCGCCGGAGTTCGCGAAGTTCCTGGCGGGACTGCGCGTCGAGGTCTCCGTCAAGTCCAAGAAGCCGTTGGCGGATTCGGGTGAGAAGGATCTCGTCGGTACGAGTGTCAGGATCGAGGGCTCCGAAGGTGTTTTGGCCGAATACCGGGTCGTCGGCGACTTCACGTACTACCGCGCCGACATGAAGGCGCTGGGCGAGACCATGGGCATGCCCATGCCTACGGCAGACCAAATCCCGGAGAGCGAGAAGGAGTTCAGGAAGGTTCTTGAGGGCGAGTGGGTCAAGATCGACACCGGCGCCCTGGAGGAGGCCGCGAAGTCCGAGTCGCCCTCGGGCGGCGCCGACGAGACCGCCGGGATCGACGCCAAGACCCAGAAGAAGATCGTCGATGCCGTACGTGGTGTCATCGCGCACGAGGTCACCTTCGCTGCCAAGGATGGCAGCGACGGCACCGAACACATCATCGCCAAGGCCAACTTCCGTGACCTGATCACCGGAGTCATCGACAAGCTCGGGCCGTTGGAGAGCGAACTTCCGCTGGGCACCGAACTTCCCACCGGCAAGGACCTCAAAGACGCCCCGAACAAGAATGTCGCGGTCGACTTCACGCTGAAGAACGGCGACCTGACCCAGGTCGAGGTCGACCTCGCCGCCCTCGCCGACGCCCCGAAGGGCACCAAGCTCCCGCTGGTACTGAATTTCACCGACGCGGGCGACGTCAGCGCGCCGTCGGGTGCCACGGAGATCCCCGTGGGCAAGGTGCCTGGGGGCAGCCCGTTCGCCAGTGGGCTGTTGGGCGGCGGCGCGCTCTGAGCACGCGGGTGCGCCGACCGGCGAGTGAGCGGGCGCGCGAGTAGTCGGTAATCGCGGTAATCGCTGCCACGCGCGTGTGGACGTACGAAAGCGAGCTACGCGCGTGTGGACGTACGAAACGAGTCACGCGCGTGTGGACGTACGAAAACGAGCCACGCGCGCGTGCACTCACGAAACCCGCCCGCCCCGGCCCAACTCGGCGCCGCCCGAGCCGTCTCGTCCCCCACCCAACCCCTTCAAGACGGCTCCCCCCGCCCCTGCCGCGGCAGATCCAACCCCGCCGCCGCCGAGTTGCAGTACTCCCGCACCGCGCTGGTCCGCGCCACCACGCGCCCCCGGTGCACCACGATCCGGCTGTACGCCAGCGACAGCGCCCCCGCGAGCCGGTCCCCGCGTACGGCGAGCAGCTCGGCCGGAAATCCGGCCTCCACGCGTACCTCGGGCAGCCCGAGGGCGGTCCGGGCGACGGAACTCACGGCGTCGTACGCGTCCTCGGGCCGCAGCCCGTGCCGCGAGGCCAGCAGATACGCGGCCTCCAGCGGGTCGCCGCGACCCACCGGGTTCGCCACGTCGCGCAGGGCGCCGCTCCCCGCGGCGACCGGGACCCCGGCCGCCCGCAACAGCCGCACCGGAGCGGTCCCGCGCCGGTCCACCGGTCCGCACCCGCCCTGCGGCAGACACACGACAGTCACCCCGGCCGCGGCGAGTTGCTCCGCGGCGCGGGAGGCGACCTCGGTGGGCAGCCGGCCGAGTCCGCCGCACGGACCGAGGGTCACTCCGGGGCGCAGGCCGCCCGCCATCGCCGCGAGCCGTCCGAGCCGGGCGGGGTCGGCGGCGTCCGTGTGCAGGTCGACCGGGCAGCCGTGCTCGGAGGCGAGCTCCAGGACCGCCTCCACGTATCCCGTCGGATCGGGGTCGGCGTCCGGGCATCCGCCCACTACGGAGGCGCCCATTTTCACCGCGTCCCGCAGCATCGCGAGCCCGTCCGCCCCGGCGATCCCGGTCAGCAGCCGAGGCATCGCCACCGCGGTCAGCTCCGTGAGCCCGCGCAGCGACCGCCGCGCCTGGAGTACCGCGGCCAGTGCGTCGAGCCCCTGTACGTCGCCGACGTGCACGTGTGAGCGCAGCGTGGTGGCCCCGTGGCCGAGTTGCAGCAACGCGGCCTCGGTGGCCCGGCGCTGGACCTCCTCCGCGTCGTACGAGAGGGGGCCGTCGCCCTCGGCGGTCAGGGCCGTGTCGCCGTGGGCGTGCGGTTCGGCCGGGGCCGGCAGCAGGAGGTAGCCGCTCAGGTCCACGCGCGCGGCGTGCGCGCTCAGGCTCCCGGCGGTGCCGACCGCCTCGATGCGTCCGCCGCCCAGCCGTACGTCCACGGTCCTGCCGTCGGTGAGCCGTGCCCCGCACAGCAGGAGGGTGGCCGTGTCGGTCTGTCCCGACGCGGAGGACGAGGAGTGGGGCGGCTGCGGCTGACTGCCGGGCATCGGACTGTCGGGCATCGCGCTCCTGGGGCTCGGGGGCGGCTGCGGGGTGGGTGACTGCGGAGAGTGGAGACGCAAGATCACACAGCGTGAGCCGAGCCTAGGGTGGCGACCCGCCCGCATCGGGGAGGAGCGAAATAGTCGTACCGGTGTGGTCCGTCAGGGAGAAAAGGCCGAGAGCACAGGCCGACGGGCCGAGGGGATCAACTGATCTGACGATGAGGATCAGCCGACCTGATGACGCGGATCAACTGACCTGACGATAGGGATCAGCCGACCTGATGACGGGGATCAGACGGGGATCAACTGACCTGATGACGGAGATCGGCCGGTCTGATGATGGGGATCACTGCTGTGGTTCATGGTGCGTGAGAGGGCCTTGGGAACGCTTGCGGACCAGTGGGGAACAGGCCGGGGCGGTTGCCGCGAAACGGATTTGGGCGATCGGCGGCCGACCGTGTAATGTCTTCATCGCTCGCCCCAATAGCTCAGTCGGTAGAGCGTCTCCATGGTAAGGAGAAGGTCTACGGTTCGATTCCGTATTGGGGCTCTGGTGTGGGAGGTTCCTGTCGCAAGGCGGGAACCGATCGCATCTCAGCGGTGTAGCTCAGTCGGTAGAGCAAGCGGCTCATAATCGCTGTGTCACCGGTTCAAGTCCGGTCACCGCTACTGACAGTAGCCGATTGTGGGGTCGGTCCTTCGATCGGCTACTCTTCTATGCGTTAAACGTCCTATCTGTTATCCGTTCGTCCTAGGAGCACTCCTGTGGCTGCCACCGACGTCCGCCCGAAGATCACGCTGGCCTGCGTGGAGTGCAAGGAGCGGAACTACATCACCAAGAAGAACCGGCGTAACGACCCGGACCGACTGGAGATGAAGAAGCACTGCCCGCGTTGCAACGCGCACACCGCGCACCGCGAAACGCGATAAGTTTCAGGCTCGTACACGAGGCCGTCCCCTTCGCGGGGGGCGGCCTCGCGTCGTTACACAGCGTTCGCTACGCGGCGTTCGTCGCACAGCGGTTGTCTCGTTTCACCAGTCTTCGTCACGCCGATCTTCGTCACACCAGTCTTCGTCGGACCACTGTCCGTCACGCCACTGTCCGTCACACCAGAGCTTCGTCACACCAGAGTTCGTCACATCAGTCTTCGTTTCACCGGCTGAAAGCCAGGAGGTGCCGAGTTCATGGCGCTCGACCAGTCCTTCGTGGGGCGGTCCTATCCGCCCACCGATCCCTATGAGGTCGGGCGGGAGAAGATCCGCGAGTTCGCGGAGGCCGTGGGGGACACCAACCCGGCCTACACGGACCCGGAGGCCGCCAAGGCGCTCGGATACCCCGATGTGATCGCCCCGCCGACCTTCGTCTTCGCGATCAGCTTCAAGGCCGCGGGGCAGGTCATCGAGGATCCCCAACTGGGGCTCGACTACAGCCGCGTGGTGCACGGCGACCAGAAGTTCGCCTACACCCGCCCGGTGCGCGCCGGTGACCGGCTCACGGTCACCTCGACCATCGAGGCGATCAAGTCCATGGCGGGCAACGACATCCTGGACATCCGCGGCGAGGTCCACGACGAGGCGGGCGAGCACGTGGTGACCGCGATCACCAAACTCGTGGCGCGCGGGGAGGGCTGACCATGACGGCGAAGATCGCGTACGAGGACGTCGAGGTCGGCACCGAGCTGCCGGCCCAGTCCTTCCCCGTGACCCGGGCCACGCTCGTGCGCTACGCGGGTGCCTCCGGGGACTTCAACCCGATCCACTGGAACGAGAAGTTCGCGGTCGAGGTCGGGCTTCCCGACGTCATCGCGCACGGCATGTTCACCATGGCCGAGGCGATCCGCGTCGTCACCGACTGGGCCGGCGACCCGGGCGCGGTCGTCGAGTACGGCGTCCGCTTCACCAAGCCGGTCGTCGTCCCGAACGACAACAAGGGCGCGACCGTCGAGGTCAGCGCCAAGATCGGTGCCAAGCTCGACGACAACACCGTCCGCGTCGACCTCGTCGCGACCAGCGCCGGCCAGAAGGTCCTGGGCATGTCACGAGCGGTCGTACGGCTGCCCTGAGGGCGGCGTGGGTGACATAGGCGTCTGACGTAAGGGGCGTCCGCAATAGCGGGCGCCCCTTACGCGTGCCTCGCACGCTTACCTGTTGACGTAGTTAGTGATTGAGTACTAACTTAGCCACATGGTCAGGATGAGCGCAGAGGAAAGGCGCGAGAGCGTCATCCGTGCGGCGATGAGCGAGTTCGCCCGCGGCGGCTACAGCGGCACCTCCACCGAGGCGATCGCCAAGCGTGTGGGTGTCTCGCAGCCGTACCTCTTCCGGCTCTTCCCGAGCAAGAAGGCGATCTTCTTTGCGGCGTCCGAACGCTGCATGGAGCTCTTCCGGCAGACGTTCGAGGAGGCCTCCAAGGGGCTGGAGGGCGAAGAGGCCCTGCACTCCATGGCCAACGCGTACACCAGGGTCATCGCGGAGGAGCCCGAGCGGCTGCTCATGCAGATGCAGACGTACGCGGCGGTGGCGGCGGCCGAGGAGGCCGGCGACCCCGAACTCGGCGAGCTGGTGCGGGACCGCTGGATGCGGCTCTGGGACACCGCCCACATTCCGCTCGGGGCGGATGTGAACGAAACCACGACCTTCATGGCGTACGGAATGCTCGTCAACTGCCTGGTGGCCATGGGTTTCCCACCGGAGCACCGGGTCTGGGAAGGGCTCTACCCATCGGCGCGGTCGAAGGGGCGGCTCGAAACCGGCCCCTTGGAGGCCGAAGCCGAAGCTGAAGTCAAAGCTGAAGCCGAAGCTGGCGAAGGCTGAACACGGAATCAAACAAGGAAGCAGCGATGAAGAAGGCGGAGATCCGCACCTCTTCATGAGCGCGAAAGTTAGTTATCAATAACTAACCAACACTGGCAACCCTCGTTGATAGCCGTCGTTGGTAACCGTCGATAGTGATCACCCTCTGGGGGAGCGATGTCACAGCAGAAGGAACGTCGCGGGGGAGCCGTCTGGGCCCTCGTCATCACCAGCGTCGCCGGGTTCATGGCGGCCCTCGACAACCTCGTCGTCACCACCGCCCTGCCGTCGATCCGTGAAGACCTCGGGGGAGGGATGGACGACCTGGAATGGACCGTGAGCGCGTACACGCTCACCTTCGCCGTGCTGCTGATGTTCGGCGCGGCACTGGGGGACCGGTTCGGCCGGCGGAGGCTCTTCCTCGTCGGTCTCGCCGTCTTCACGGGTGCGTCCGCCGCCGCGGCCATGGCGCCCGGCATCGACCCGCTGATCGGGGCCCGTGCGGTCCAGGGCGTCGGCGCGGCGATCATGATGCCGTTGACGCTGACCCTGCTGACGGCCGCGGTTCCGGTGGCCAAGCGCGGGATGGCGTACGGGATCTGGGGTGCCGTCAACGGACTCGCCGTCGCCTCCGGGCCCCTCATCGGCGGCAGCCTCACCGAACACGTGTCCTGGCAGTGGATCTTCTGGCTGAACGTTCCGCTGGGCCTCGCCCTGCTGCCGCTCGCCCGGCTGCGCCTCTCCGAGTCGTACGGCATCGGTGCCCCGCTCGACATCACCGGCACCGTGCTCGCCAGTGGTGGTCTCTTCGGGGTCGTCTACGCCCTGATCCGCGGCAACGTCGACGGCTGGACCAGCGTTCCCGTGCTCGCCGGCCTGATCGTAGGTGGCGTGCTCCTCGCCGGTTTCGTCCGGCACGGGATCCGCGCCAAGAACCCGATGCTGCCGATGCGGCTCTTCCGTAGCCGCGCCTTCTCCGCGATCAACGCCGCCAGCCTGCTGATGTTCGTCGGGATGTTCGGCTCGATCTTCCTGCTGAGCCAGTTCCTACAGGGTGTCCTCGGTTACTCGCCGACCGAGGCGGGCCTGCGGATGCTCCCGTGGACCGGCATGCCGATGATCGTCGCTCCCATAGCCGGGTATCTGTCGGACCGGATCGGCGGACGCCCGGTCGTCACCGCGGGCCTCGCCCTGCAGGCCGTCGGGCTCGGCTGGTTCGCCCTGGTCGTCTCGCCCGAGATGTCGTACGCGGCCCAGCTCCCCGCCCTGATCATCAGCGGCGTCGGCATGGGCCTGTACTTCGCCCCGTCCGCCGCCCTGGTGATGTCCAGCGTCCTCCCGTCCGAGCAGGGCATCGCCTCCGGCGCCAACAACGCCCTCCGCGAGGTCGGCGGCGCACTCGGTATCGCGGTCCTGGCCTCGGTCTTCTCGGCACAGGGCGGCTACGAGTCCGCGCAGCGCTTCGTGGACGGGCTCTCGCCCGCACTGTGGGTGGGCGCCGCGGTGGTCGGCGTGGGCGCGGTGGCCGCGGCGCTGCTGCCCCGCAGCCGGCCGACGACCGGGACCCAGGTCGCGGCCTCCGCCCCGACCCGCACCCTCGACCCCGTCTCCCACTGACGCTCAATGGGCAGTCCACCGGGCGCAGGTGCTGCGGTACTTCGGCTCAGCCGCTGATGACGTACGTACGACACGGAAGGGCCCCGTCCGACAGGCGGGGCCCTTCTCCGTGTGCGCCGGCCGGGCCGCCCCGGTCCTTCTCGTAGTCTTGAGCCCGTGCAGGTACTCCATGACGCCCCGCTCGCCCCGCTGACCACCTTCAGGCTCGGGGGTCCGGCGACCCGGCTGATCACCGCCACGACCGACGCCGAGGTGATCGCCGCCGTTCGCGAGGCGGACGACGCCGGTACGCCGCTGCTGGTGATCGGTGGCGGATCCAACCTGGTCATCGGCGACAAGGGTTTCGCCGGGACCGCCCTGCGGATCGCGACGAGGGGCTTCGAACTCGACGGCGGGAGGCTGGAGCTGGCGGCGGGCGAGGTGTGGACCGACGCGGTCGCCCGCACCGTCGAGGCGGGGCTCGCCGGCGTCGAGTGCCTCGCGGGTGTCCCCGGTTCCGCGGGTGCGACACCGATCCAGAACGTGGGCGCGTACGGCCAGGAAGTGTCGTCGACCATCACCGAAGTGATCGCGTACGACCGGAAGACGCGCGAGACGGTCACGCTGACGAACGCCGAGTGCGCCTTCTCGTACCGCCACAGCCGCTTCAAGGCCGACCCCGAGCGCCGTGTCGTGCTCCGCGTCCGCTTCGAACTGGAGGACGCGGAGGGGCTCAGTGCGCCCGTCAGGTACGCCGAGACGGCCCGCTCGCTGGGTGTCGAGCCCGGCGACCGTGTGCCGCTGGAAAAGGCCCGGGAGACCGTCCTGAAGCTGCGCTCCGGGAAGGGCATGGTGCTCGATCCCGAGGACCACGACACCTGGTCGGCCGGGTCGTTCTTCACCAACCCGATCCTCACGGACGAACAGTTCGCCGCCTTCCACGCGCGCGTGGAGGAACGGCTCGGCGCCGGTACCGCACCGCCCGCGTACCCGGCGGGCGACGGTCACACCAAGACGTCCGCGGCCTGGCTGATCGACAAGTCGGGCTTCACCAAGGGCTACGGCAACGGGCCCGCCCGGATCTCCACCAAGCACACACTGGCCCTCACCAACCGCGGCGGGGCCACCACCGAGGATCTCCTCGCCCTGGCCCGCGAGGTCGTCGCCGGTGTACATGACGCCTTCGGGATCACCCTGGTCAACGAGCCGGTGACCGTCGGAGCGGAGCTCTAGTACGTCATGAGACCGGGTCGCTGAGCCACGCGTCCACGCCGGACAGCAGCTTTTCCTGTACGCCCTCAGGGGCGGCCGAAGCGCGGATGGACTGGCGGGCCAGTTCGGCCAGTTCGGGGTCGGTGAAGCCGTGGTACTGGCGGGCGATCTCGTACTGGGCCGCGAGGCGTGAGCCGAAGAGCAGGGGGTCGTCGGCGCCGAGGGCCAGAGGGACGCCGGCTTCGAAGAGGGTGCGCAGGGGGACGTCCTCCGGCTTTTCGTAGACCCCCAGGGCGACGTTGGAGGCCGGGCAGACCTCGCAGGTCACCTGGCGGTCCGCGAGGCGTTTCATCAGCCGGGGGTCCTCCGCGGCGCGCACCCCGTGGCCGATCCGGGAGGCGTGCAGGTCGTCCAGGCAGTCGCGGACCGAGGCCGGTCCCGTCAGTTCGCCGCCGTGCGGCGCGGCCAGCAGACCGCCCTCACGCGCGATCTCGAAGGCCCGGTCGAAGTCCCGCGCCATACCCCGCCGTTCGTCGTTGGAGAGCCCGAAACCGACGATGCCGCGGTCCGCGTACCGTACGGCCAGGCGTGCCAGCGTGCGGGCCTCCAGCGGGTGCTTCATACGGTTCGCGGCCACCAGGACGCGCATCCCGAGCCCGGTCTCCCGCGCGGCCGAGTCCACCGCGTCCAGGATGACCTCAAGGGCCGGGATCAGACCGCCCAGGCGCGGGGCGTACGACGTCGGGTCGACCTGGATCTCCAGCCACCCGGAGCCGTCCTTCACGTCCTCCTCGGCGGCCTCGCGCACCAGCCGCCGGATGTCCTCGGGTTCTCTGAGGCACGACCGCGCCGCGTCGTACAGCCGCTGGAACCGGAACCAGCCGCGCTCGTCCGTCGCCCGCAGCTTCGGCGGCTCCCCGCTGGTCAGAGCGTCGGGCAGCCGTACGCCGTACTTGTCGGCCAGCTCCAGCAGGGTCGTGGACCGCATCGACCCGGTGAAGTGCAGGTGCAGATGGGCCTTTGGCAGTTCACTTACATCACGTACGCGCTCCATCCCAGGATCTTGCCGTACGCGGATGACGTGCCGGTACCGCTTTCCCTGATCGTGGGCTTGTCCGAACGGAATCCCTAATGAAGAAGCGGGGCACCTACTTCGAAAAGTAGGTGCCCCGCGCGCGTGGAGCGCGAAAAACGTCAGTCGGTGGTCAGTCAGTGGCCTCGGCCAGCAGCTTCTGGAGGCGCGAGACACCCTCCACGAGATCCTCGTCACCCAGCGCGTACGACAGACGCAGGTACCCGGGAGTGCCGAAGGCCTCGCCCGGGACCACCGCGACCTCGACCTCCTCCAGGATGAGCGCGGCCAGCTCGACCGTGTCCTGGGGGCGCTTGCCGCGGATCTCCTTGCCGATCAGGGCCTTCACCGAGGGGTACGCGTAGAAGGCGCCCTCCGGCTCGGGGCAGAGCACGCCGTCGATCTCGTTCAGCATGCGCACGATGGTCTTGCGGCGGCGGTCGAAGGCCTCGCGCATCTTCTCGACGGCCGCCAGGTCGCCCGAGACGGCGGCGAGAGCGGCGACCTGGGACACGTTGGAGACGTTCGAGGTGGCGTGCGACTGGAGGTTCGTCGCGGCCTTGATGACGTCCTTGGGGCCGACGACCCAGCCCACCCGCCAGCCGGTCATGGCGTACGTCTTGGCGACGCCGTTCACGATGATGCACTTGTCGCGCAGCTCGGGCACGACCACCGGCAGGGAGTGGAACTCCGCGTCGCCGTAGACCAGGTGCTCGTAGATCTCGTCGGTCAGGACCCACAGGCCCTTCTCGGCGGCCCAGCGGCCGATCTCCTCGATCTGCTCGCGGGAGTAGACCGAGCCCGTCGGGTTGGACGGGGAGACGAAGAGCAGCACCTTGGTGTTCGCGGTGCGCGCGGCCTCCAACTGCTCGACCGTGACGCGGTAACCGGTGGTCTCGTCGGCCACGACATCGACCGGGACACCGCCGGCGAGACGGATCGACTCCGGGTAGGTCGTCCAGTACGGCGCCGGGACGATGACCTCGTCGCCCGGGTCGAGGATCGCGGCGAAGGCTTCGTAGATGGCCTGCTTGCCACCGTTGGTGACCAGGACCTGGCTGGCCTCCACCTCGTAGCCGGAGTCGCGCAGCGTCTTCGCGGCGATGGCGGCCTTCAGCTCGGGCAGGCCGCCGGCCGGCGTGTAGCGGTGGTACTTCGGGTTCGAGCAGGCCTCGATGGCGGCCTGGACGATGTAGTCCGGGGTCGGGAAGTCCGGTTCACCGGCGCCGAAGCCGATCACCGGCCGCCCCGCGGCCTTGAGGGCCTTGGCCTTGGCGTCCACGGCGAGGGTGGCGGACTCGGAGATCGCGCCGACGCGGGCGGAGACCCGGCGCTCGGTGGGAGGGATTGCAGCGCTCATGGACCCCATCGTTTCAGACCGGAAACCTCCCCGGCACGCGGGTTTCACAGACTGAACAACGACTGGACAACCGTCCGGATCGTGGCGGTGGGCTGGACGATCTTCCGCGATCAAAGCCCGTACGGACACTTTCTGTTCGACGACCGGCCCCGGAGCACGTACACTCTCTCCTCGTTGGCCTTCACCGGCCGCACTCACCCGGTGCACACCGAGCACTCGGGCGGATGCGGTACGTTGGGGGAAATCAAAGGGTCGTAGCTCAATTGGTAGAGCACTGGTCTCCAAAACCAGCGGTTGGGGGTTCAAGTCCCTCCGGCCCTGCTACACAATCCTTCGCCAGGATGTGTGCGCATGTACTGACTGCAATGCACCGCCGTGCGGCCTGGCCGGGCACGGCGTAGCCACGACCCGGAATCAGGTGAGGACGAGTGACGGACGCCGTGGGCTCCATCGACATGCCTGATGCCGAGGCACCGGAGTCCAATAAGAAGACTCGCAAGGGCGGCAAGCGTGGCAAGAAGGGCCCTCTGAGGCGCCTCGCCACCTTCTACCGCCAGATCGTCGCGGAACTCCGCAAGGTCGTCTGGCCGACGCGTAATCAGCTGACGACGTACACCTCAGTGGTCATTGTCTTCGTCGTCATCATGATCGCCTTGGTGACCGTGATTGACTATGGACTCGACCACGCCGCCAAATACGTATTTGGCTGAGCCAAACGCGAAGGGCGCCGTCACCGGCGCCCCTTTCGTGTGTTCCACCCCCATGTATCCAGGAAGAAGCAGCCACCGTGTCTGACCCGAACCTGAACGACGCCATCGAGTCGGTCGAGTCCGTTGAGGACGAGCTCGACATCGTGGAGGGCGCGGACACCGAGGACCCGGACGAGGTCGAGGCTGCCGACGCCGCCGCGGGTGAGCCCGCCGAAGAGGCGGCCCTGCACGTCGAGGACGAGTCCGGCGGGGACGTCGAGTCCGGCGGGGACGTCGAGTCCGGCGGGGACGTCGAGTCCGTCGAGGACGAGGACGTTTCTGACGAGGCCCTCGCCGTCGAGGACGAGGAAGCCGAGGCGGAGGCCGAAGAAGAGGCCGAGCCCGAGCCCGAGCCCGTCGATCCTGTCGCCGCCCTGCGTGACGAGCTCCGCGCACTCCCCGGCGAGTGGTACGTCATCCACACGTACGCCGGTTACGAGAACCGCGTGAAGACCAACCTCGAGCAGCGTGCCGTCTCGCTGAACGTCGAGGACTTCATCTTCCAGGCCGAAGTGCCGCAGGAAGAGGTCGCGCAGATCAAGAACGGCGAGCGCAAGACCGTCCGACAGAACAAGCTGCCCGGCTACGTGCTGGTGCGCATGGACCTGACGAACGAGTCCTGGGGCGTTGTCCGCAACACCCCCGGCGTCACCGGCTTCGTGGGCAACGCCTACGACCCGTACCCGCTGACTCTGGACGAGATCGTCAAGATGCTCGCCCCGGAGGCCGAGGAGAAGGCCGCCCGTGAGGCCGCCGAGGCCGAGGGCAGGCCGGCTCCGGCCCGCAAGCTCGAGGTCCAGGTGCTGGACTTCGAGGTCGGCGACTCGGTCACCGTCACCGACGGTCCGTTCGCCACGCTGCAGGCGACCATCAACGAGATCAACGCCGACTCGAAGAAGGTCAAGGGCCTCGTCGAGATCTTCGGCCGCGAGACCCCGGTCGAGCTTTCCTTCGACCAGATCCAGAAGAACTAACAGCTTCTGGACGTACGTCTTCCGAACAGGTCAGGCGGCTCTCGCAGCCGTCTGACCTGCTCGGTTTTTGGCCGCGCATGGATACCCGTTATCGTTGTGCGGTATGCCTCCATCCGGGTCGGATTCAGTGGTTCGGTTGAAGGCACTCGCCCGGGCGTGTCTCGGGCGTAGGTAGGCGAAAACGAAAGAGGACCCGGAATGCCTCCCAAGAAGAAGAAGGTCACGGGGCTTATCAAGCTCCAGATCCAGGCCGGCGCTGCCAACCCGGCTCCGCCGGTCGGCCCCGCGCTCGGTCAGCACGGTGTCAACATCATGGAGTTCTGCAAGGCCTACAACGCCGCGACCGAGTCGCAGCGTGGCTGGGTGATCCCGGTGGAGATCACGGTCTACGAAGACCGCTCCTTCACCTTCATCACCAAGACTCCGCCGGCCGCCAAGATGATCCTCAAGGCCGCGGGTGTCGAGAAGGGCTCCGGCGAGCCGCACAAGACCAAGGTCGCCAAGATCACCCAGGCGCAGGTCCGTGAGATCGCCACGACCAAGCTCGCCGACCTGAACGCCAACGACCTGGACGCCGCGTCGAAGATCATCGCCGGCACCGCCCGTTCCATGGGCATCACGGTCGAGGGCTGACACCCACCTTCGTAGGAATCATGCGGCCTCGGCCGCACGTGGCAGGGCCTGCTCGGTCCGCACCACGACTCCTCAGAACACATCAGGAGAAGCAGTGAGCAAGCGCAGCAAGTCTCTCCGCGCTGCGGACGCCAAGATCGACCGGGAGAAGTTCTACGCCCCGCTCGAGGCCGTCCGTCTCGCCAAGGAGACCTCCACCTCGAAGTTCGACGGCACCGTCGAGGTCGCCTTCCGTCTGGGTGTCGACCCGCGCAAGGCCGACCAGATGGTCCGTGGCACCGTGAACCTCCCGCACGGCACCGGTAAGACCGCCCGGGTCCTGGTCTTCGCGACCGGTGACCGTGCCGAGGCCGCACTCGCCGCGGGAGCCGACATCGTCGGCTCCGACGAGCTCATCGACGAGGTGTCGAAGGGCCGTCTGGACTTCGACGCCGTCGTCGCCACCCCCGACCTCATGGGCAAGGTCGGCCGCCTCGGCCGAGTCCTCGGCCCGCGTGGTCTGATGCCGAACCCGAAGACCGGCACCGTGACCCCGGACGTGGTCAAGGCCGTGACCGAGATCAAGGGCGGCAAGATCGAGTTCCGCGTCGACAAGCACTCGAACCTGCACTTCATCATCGGCAAGACCTCGTTCGACGAGACCAAGCTGGTGGAGAACTACGGCGCCGCGCTGGACGAGATCCTTCGTCTGAAGCCGTCGGCCGCCAAGGGTCGCTACATCAAGAAGGCCGCGATCAGCACCACGATCGGCCCCGGCATTCCGCTCGACCCGAACCGCACCCGCAACCTCCTCGTCGAGGAGGACCCGGCCGCCGTCTGAGCCTCCCGCTCACCCCGGTGACCGCGTCGCGTACGCGTATCTGACACGGGCCCCGCAACCTTTCGAGGTGCGGGGCCCGTTGCCGTTCGAGGGGATACCGCCACCGGTGCCACGCACCGGAGTTAGCTTGGACCTCACGGGGCGCACAAGGGGGGCACGGACGATGCACAGAACAGTGGGGCGAGGGATACTCCCGACCGCACTGCTGGCCGCGCTGACCACGGTCGTCGCGTGCGGCCTCTGGGGGGACTCGGACAGTCACGCCGAGGAGACCCCCGCAGAGACCGCGAGTGCCGACGCCGGTTCGGTGGCCGCGCTGCGGGCCGCCGAGAAGGCCACCGGCAAGGCGGGTTCCGCCAGGATCGCCTCCACCACGGTCATGGGCGACATGCTCTCGATGAAGACGGACGGCGCCCTCGGCTGGGCCGGCGCCTCGACCGGCAGGCTCCGGCTCACCTACACGGGCGGTCAACTGGCCGAAACCATGCGGGAACTGGGCAGTACGTCGATGGAGGCCCGGCTGCTGCCCGACGCCTACTACGCGAAGGTCGGCGACGGATTCGCGGCCCAGATGCACGGCAAGCACTGGATCAAGTACGCCTACGACGACCTGGAGAGCCTCCCGGGCGGCTCGGGGACGTATCTGAAGGAACAACTCGCGAACACCGCCCCGCTCCCACCGGTCAAGCTCCTGCTCGTCTCCAGGGACGTGCACAAGGTCGGCGAGGAGGAAGTGCGCGGCGAGCGGACCACGCACTACTCGGGCACGGTGAACGTGGCGGACCTCAAAGGCGCCGACGCCCTCAAGGAGCAGCTGGAACAGGCCGGCGTCACCACGGAGAAAATCGACGTCTGGGTCAACGGAGACGACCTGTTGGTCAAGAAGGTCGAGAAGGGCGAGCTGACGACCGGCTCGATGTCCGCGACGGCGTACTACAGCGACTACGGCGTGCAGGTCGCCGCCCAGGAGCCCCCGGCGAGCGACACGGCCGACTTCAAGGAGCTGCTGTAAAGGAGCTGCTGTGGCCGCAGGGCGCCACTTCCTGAGCGCGCCGGAGCGAAGCCGCCGAGGACTGCTTACGGGCGGATTTGCTTGACGCGCGACCGTTCACGTACTCTTCCGGAGAAGCCAAAGACCGCTGGTCGTTGTCTTGTGCTCGTAAGAGGGCAAGGTGACCGAAGGATCCGCTGAAACTGCGGACGACCCGCGTAGGTGACTGTGGATATGTTCCTGGAATTCTCTCAAGGAATTCTGGTCGAGCTACGCCCCGTGCGCCTGCGCCGGGGCGTTTCGTTTTTCTCAGCCCCTTCTGAGCGGTCCTCATCACCCGGAAGGAGGCCACGCTTATGGCAAGGCCCGACAAGGCTGCCGCGGTAGCCGAGCTCGCGGACCAGTTCCGCAGCTCGAATGCCGCTGTGCTGACCGAGTACCGGGGTCTCACCGTGGCGCAGCTCAAGACGCTGCGTCGTTCGCTCGGTGAAGACGCCCAGTACGCCGTGGTGAAGAACACGCTGACCAAGATCGCGGCCAACGAGGCCGGGATCTCTACGCTCGACGACCTGTTCAACGGTCCGACGGCGGTCGCCTTCATCACCGGTGACCCGGTGACGTCGGCGAAGGGTCTTCGTGACTTCGCCAAGGACAACCCCAACCTCGTCATCAAGGGCGGTGTCCTTGATGGCAAGGCGCTGTCCGCCGACGAGATCAAGAAGCTTGCGGACCTCGAGTCCCGCGAGGTTCTGCTCTCCAAGCTGGCCGGTGCCTTCAAGGGCAAGCAGTCTCAGGCTGCCTCGCTCTTCCAGGCGCTGCCGTCGAAGTTCGTCCGCACTGCGGAAGCGCTTCGCGTCAAGCTGGACGAGCAGGGCGGTGCCGAGTAATTCGGCTCGCGCATTGACCGCCGCCTGAGGCGACGGTCGCAGCGGGCCGAACGTACGCCCGCCTCACCAGTACATACCGGCACCTGCCGAATTAGTGGAAGGACGCCATCATGGCGAAGCTGTCCCAGGAAGAGCTGCTCGCGCAGTTCGAGAACCTCACCCTCATCGAGCTTGCCGAGTTCGTAAAGGCCTTCGAGGAGAAGTTCGACGTCACCGCCGCCGCCGCGGTCGCCGTCGGTCCCGCCGCCGCCGCTGCGCCGGTCGAGGCCGAGGCCGAGCAGGACGAGTTCGACGTCATCCTCACGGGTGCCGGCGAGAAGAAGATCCAGGTCATCAAGGTCGTGCGTGAGCTGACCTCGCTGGGTCTGAAGGAGGCCAAGGACCTCGTCGACGGCGCTCCGAAGCCCGTCCTTGAGAAGGTCACCAAGGAGGCCGCCGAGAAGGCTGCCGAGTCCCTCAAGGGCGCCGGCGCCGGCGTCGAGGTCAAGTAACACCTCGCGAGTCCCCACCGGACTCCAGCGCGCTGACACAGCCGCTCACGTAGCGCTGTAACGCTGACGCACCGAAGAGCGATCACCCAACTGGGTGGTCGCTCTTCGGCGTTCCAGGGGGTCCGCAAGCGGCTGCCTTGCGCTGGTGGTCGCGACGAGTAAGGTGATCTTCGTTGTGCCTCCGGCCGCCCCAGTGACGGGCTGCAAGACAGGCGGTGCGTGACAATCGCTGCACTCGGTTTGGGCATGGGAGGCCTTGACGAACCGCACGCAGCGCGCAATTCTCAGGACGCGTCGTCACAACGATCCGGATCCGAGGCATGGATCGGTGGCGAAGAGGGCAGTATCGATGTGCATCGAGGGCGTGGCTTGCAGCAGGGGTTGAGAACAACGAGGGTCTTCAAAAACCCGCACTGGACATCAGTGGGCCTAGTGGCTACACTGACCCTTTGCGCTGCCTGTTAGCTGCCTCCTGCCCGTCACCAGGGGCATACTCGTGTACGAACACTGACGATTGGATCGTCCCTGACCTGGCCTTTTTCGGCTGAATCGGGAACGCCTCAATCTCTGTGTCCGACATGGACCGGTACGCGCGTAGTGAGTCCGAGCCCTCGGAAGGACCCCCTCTTGGCCGCCTCGCGCACTGCCTCGACCGCGAATACGAACAACGGCGCCAGCACCGCCCCGCTGCGCATTTCCTTTGCAAAGATCAAGGAGCCCCTCGAGGTTCCGAACCTTCTTGCGCTGCAGACCGAGAGCTTCGACTGGCTGCTCGGCAATGCCTCGTGGAAGGCTCGTGTCGAGGCGGCTCTGGACAGTGGACAGGACGTCCCCACCAAGTCAGGTCTGGAAGAGATCTTCGAGGAGATCTCGCCGATCGAGGACTTCTCCGGGTCGATGTCCCTGACGTTCCGCGACCACCGCTTCGAGCCTCCCAAGAACTCGATCGACGAGTGCAAGGACCGTGACTTCACGTACTCCGCGCCACTCTTCGTCACCGCCGAGTTCACCAACAACGAGACCGGCGAGATCAAGTCCCAGACGGTCTTCATGGGCGATTTCCCGCTCATGACCAACAAGGGCACCTTCGTCATCAACGGCACCGAGCGTGTCGTCGTGACGCAGCTGGTCCGTTCGCCGGGTGTCTACTTCGACTCCTCCATCGACAAGACGTCCGACAAGGACATCTTCTCGGTCAAGGTCATCCCGTCCCGGGGTGCCTGGCTGGAGATGGAGATCGACAAGCGCGACATGGTCGGTGTCCGCATCGACCGCAAGCGCAAGCAGTCCGTCACCGTTCTCCTGAAGGCTCTCGGTTGGACGACCGAGCAGATCCTGGAGGAGTTCGGCGAGTACGAGTCCATGCGCGCCACCCTGGAGAAGGACCACACCCAGGGCCAGGACGACGCGCTGCTCGACATCTACCGCAAGCTGCGTCCCGGCGAGCCGCCGACCCGTGAGGCCGCGCAGACGCTGCTCGAGAACCTCTACTTCAACCCCAAGCGCTACGACCTGGCCAACGTCGGCCGTTACAAGGTCAACAAGAAGCTGGGCGGCGAAGCCCCGCTGGACGCCGGGATCCTGACCGTCGAAGACATCATCGAGACGATCAAGTACCTGGTGAAGCTGCACGCCGGTGAGACCGAGACCGTTGGTCCCAACGGCACCTCGATCGTCGTCGAGACCGACGACATCGACCACTTCGGCAACCGTCGTCTGCGCAACGTCGGCGAGCTCATCCAGAACCAGGTCCGCACGGGTCTGGCTCGTATGGAGCGCGTCGTCCGCGAGCGCATGACGACTCAGGACGTCGAGGCGATCACGCCGCAGACCCTGATCAACATCCGGCCGGTCGTCGCCTCCATCAAGGAGTTCTTCGGCACCAGCCAGCTGTCGCAGTTCATGGACCAGAACAACCCGCTGTCGGGTCTTACGCACAAGCGCCGTCTGAACGCGCTCGGCCCCGGTGGTCTGTCCCGTGAGCGGGCCGGCTTCGAGGTCCGTGACGTACACCCGTCGCACTACGGCCGCATGTGTCCGATCGAGACCCCCGAAGGCCCGAACATCGGCCTGATCGGCTCGCTCGCCTCCTACGGCCGGATCAACGCGTTCGGTTTCGTCGAGACCCCGTACCGCAAGGTCACCGGTGGTGTCGTCACCGACGAGGTCGACTACCTCACGGCTGACGAAGAGGACCGATTCGTCATCGCGCAGGCCAACGCGCCGCTCACCGAAGAGCTTCGGTTCGAGGAGTCCCGCGTGCTGGTCCGCCGTCGTGGCGGAGAGGTCGACTACGTCCCCGGTGACGACGTCGACTACATGGACGTCTCGCCGCGCCAGATGGTGTCGGTCGCGACCGCGATGATCCCGTTCCTGGAGCACGACGACGCCAACCGTGCCCTCATGGGCGCGAACATGATGCGTCAGGCCGTGCCGCTCATCAAGTCCGAGGCGCCGCTGGTCGGCACCGGCATGGAGTACCGCTGTGCGGTCGACGCCGGTGACGTACTCAAGTCGGAGAAGGACGGTGTGGTCCAGGAGGTTTCCGCGGACTACATCACCACGGCCAACGACGACGGTACGTACACCACGTACCGCCTCGCGAAGTTCTCCCGCTCCAACCAGGGCACGTCCGTCAACCAGAAGGTTGTCGTGGACGAGGGCGCCCGGGTCGTCGCCAGTCAGGTTCTGGCCGACGGTCCGGCGACCGAGAACGGCGAGATGGCGCTCGGCAAGAACCTGCTCGTGGCGTTCATGCCGTGGGAGGGTCACAACTACGAGGACGCGATCATCCTGTCGCAGCGCCTCGTGCAGGACGACGTCCTCTCCTCGATCCACATCGAGGAGCACGAGGTCGACGCCCGTGACACCAAGCTCGGCCCCGAGGAGATCACCCGGGACATCCCGAACGTCTCCGAGGAGGTCCTCGCCGACCTCGACGAGCGCGGCATCATCCGTATCGGTGCCGAGGTCGTCGCCGGCGACATCCTCGTCGGCAAGGTCACGCCCAAGGGTGAGACCGAGCTGACCCCCGAGGAGCGTCTGCTCCGCGCGATCTTCGGTGAGAAGGCGCGCGAGGTGCGCGACACCTCGCTGAAGGTGCCGCACGGTGAGATCGGCAAGGTCATCGGTGTCCGCGTCTTCGACCGTGAAGAGGGCGACGAGCTGCCGCCGGGCGTGAACCAGCTGGTTCGTGTCTACGTGGCGCAGAAGCGCAAGATCACGGACGGTGACAAGCTCGCCGGCCGCCACGGCAACAAGGGCGTCATCTCGAAGATCCTGCCGATCGAGGACATGCCGTTCCTGGAGGACGGCACCCCGGTCGACATCATCCTCAACCCCCTCGGTGTCCCGTCCCGAATGAACCCGGGACAGGTCCTGGAGATCCACCTCGGCTGGCTCGCCAGCCGCGGCTGGGACGTCTCCGGGCTCGGCGAGGACTGGGCGCAGCGCCTGCAGGCCATCGGTGCCGACGTGGTCGCTCCGGGTACCAACGTCGCCACCCCCGTCTTCGACGGTGCGCGTGAGGACGAGCTCGCCGGTCTGCTCCAGCACACCATCCCGAACCGCGACGGCGACCGCATGGTGCTCCCGACCGGCAAGGCGAGGATGTACGACGGCCGCTCCGGCGAGCCGTTCCCGGAGCCGGTCTCGGTCGGCTACATGTACATCCTCAAGCTGCACCACCTGGTCGACGACAAGCTGCACGCCCGTTCGACCGGTCCGTACTCGATGATCACTCAGCAGCCGCTGGGTGGTAAGGCCCAGTTCGGTGGCCAGCGCTTCGGTGAGATGGAGGTGTGGGCGCTTGAGGCTTATGGCGCCGCGTACGCCCTCCAGGAACTGCTGACCATCAAGTCCGACGACGTCACCGGCCGCGTGAAGGTCTACGAGGCCATCGTCAAGGGCGAGAACATCCCAGAGCCCGGCATCCCCGAGTCCTTCAAGGTGCTCATCAAGGAGATGCAGTCCCTGTGCCTCAACGTGGAGGTGCTTTCCTCGGACGGCATGTCCATCGAGATGCGCGACACCGACGAGGACGTCTTCCGCGCGGCGGAGGAGCTCGGCATCGACCTGTCCCGGCGCGAGCCGAGCAGCGTCGAAGAGGTCTGACGGGAGTCCGGCGGGCTCAGGGATGAGCCCGCCGGCCCCAGGACCCCCGTATCAGACCCCTAAGACTTACAACCCTGAGAGGGATTGACGCATAGTGCTCGACGTCAACTTCTTCGATGAGCTCCGGATCGGTCTGGCCACCGCTGACGACATCCGTCAGTGGAGCCACGGCGAGGTCAAGAAGCCTGAGACCATCAACTACCGCACGCTCAAGCCCGAAAAGGACGGACTCTTCTGCGAGAAGATCTTCGGTCCGACCCGGGACTGGGAGTGCTACTGCGGCAAGTACAAGCGCGTCCGCTTCAAGGGCATCATCTGTGAGCGCTGTGGCGTAGAGGTCACTCGCGCCAAGGTGCGTCGTGAGCGGATGGGCCACATCGAACTGGCCGCGCCTGTCACCCACATCTGGTACTTCAAGGGCGTTCCGTCGCGTCTTGGCTACCTTCTCGACCTCGCTCCGAAGGACCTGGAGAAGGTCATCTACTTCGCGGCGTACATGATCACGTACGTCGACGACGAGCGGCGCACGCGTGACCTGCCCTCGCTGGAGGCGCACGTCTCCGTCGAGCGTCAGCAGGTCGAGAACCGTCGCGACTCCGACCTCGAATCCCGTGCCAAGAAGCTTGAGGGCGACCTGGCCGAGCTTGAGGCCGAGGGCGCCAAGGCCGACGTACGCCGCAAGGTGCGCGAAGGTGCCGAGCGTGAGATGAAGCAGCTGCGTGACCGTGCGCAGCGCGAGATCGACCGTCTCGACGAGGTGTGGAGCCGCTTCAAGAATCTCAAGGTCCAGGACCTGGAGGGCGACGAGCTCCTCTACCGCGAGCTGCGTGACCGCTTCGGCACGTACTTCGACGGTTCGATGGGTGCCGCGGCGCTGCAGAAGCGCCTGGAGTCCTTCGACCTGAACGAAGAGGCCGAGCGGCTTCGCGAGATCATCCGTACCGGCAAGGGCCAGAAGAAGACCCGTGCGCTCAAGCGCCTGAAGGTCGTCTCCGCGTTCCTGCTGACCAGCAACAAGCCCAAGGGCATGGTCCTCGACTGTGTCCCGGTCATCCCGCCGGACCTGCGTCCGATGGTGCAGCTGGACGGTGGCCGCTTCGCGACCTCCGACCTGAACGACCTGTACCGCCGCGTGATCAACCGCAACAACCGTCTGAAGCGACTCCTTGACCTCGGCGCCCCCGAGATCATCGTGAACAACGAGAAGCGCATGCTTCAGGAGGCCGTCGACGCGCTGTTCGACAACGGTCGTCGTGGCCGTCCGGTCACCGGTCCGGGTAACCGCCCGCTGAAGTCCCTGAGTGACATGCTCAAGGGCAAGCAGGGTCGTTTCCGTCAGAACCTGCTCGGCAAGCGTGTGGACTACTCCGCGCGTTCCGTGATCGTCGTCGGTCCGCAGCTGAAGCTGCACCAGTGTGGTCTGCCCAAGGCCATGGCGCTGGAGCTCTTCAAGCCGTTCGTGATGAAGCGGCTCGTGGACCTCAACCACGCGCAGAACATCAAGAGCGCCAAGCGCATGGTCGAGCGCGGCCGCACGGTCGTGTACGACGTCCTGGAAGAGGTCATCGCCGAGCACCCGGTTCTGCTGAACCGTGCGCCGACGCTGCACCGCCTCGGCATCCAGGCCTTCGAGCCGCAGCTGGTCGAGGGCAAGGCCATCCAGATCCACCCGCTCGTCTGCACCGCGTTCAACGCGGACTTCGACGGTGACCAGATGGCCGTGCACCTGCCGCTCTCCGCGGAGGCGCAGGCCGAGGCCCGCATCCTGATGCTGTCCTCGAACAACATCCTGAAGCCGGCCGACGGCCGCCCGGTCACGATGCCGACCCAGGACATGGTCCTCGGTCTGTTCTTCCTGACCACGGACGGCGAGCTGCGTGACGTCAAGGGCGAGGGCCGGTCCTTCGGCTCCACGGCCGAGGCGATCATGGCGTTCGACGCCGGCGAGCTCGCGCTCCAGTCGGCCGTCGACATCCGCTTCCCGGTGGGTACCATCCCGCCGCGTGGCTGGGTGCCGCCGGTCCGCGAAGAGGGCGAGTCGGAGTGGCAGCAGGGAGATGTCTTCCGTCTCCGTACGACGCTGGGCCGCGCGCTCTTCAACGAGCTGCTGCCCGAGGACTACCCGTTCGTCGACTACGCGGTCAGCAAGAAGCAGCTCTCCGAGATCGTCAACGACCTCGCCGAGCGCTACCCCAAGGTCATCGTGGCGGCGACGCTCGACAACCTGAAGGCGGCCGGCTTCTACTGGGCGACCCGTTCCGGCGTCACCGTGGCCATCTCCGACATCGTCGTTCCCGAGGCGAAGAAGGAGATCGTCAAGGGCTACGAGGCGCTGGACGAGAAGGTCCAGAAGCAGTACGAGCGCGGTCTGATCACCAAGGACGAGCGCACGCAGGAGCTCATCGCGATCTGGACCAAGGCGACCAACGAGGTTGCCGAGGCGATGAACGCGAACTTCCCGAAGACCAACCCCATCTTCATGATGGTTGACTCGGGTGCCCGAGGAAACATGATGCAGATGCGTCAGATCGCCGGTATGCGTGGTCTGGTGTCGAACGCCAAGAACGAGACGATTCCGCGCCCCATCAAGGCCTCCTTCCGCGAAGGCCTGTCGGTGCTCGAGTACTTCATCTCGACTCACGGTGCTCGTAAGGGTCTGGCGGACACCGCCCTGCGTACCGCCGACTCGGGTTACCTGACCCGTCGTCTGGTGGACGTGTCGCAGGACGTCATCATCCGCGAGGAGGACTGCGGCACCGACCGTGGCCTCAAGCTGAAGATCGCGGAGCGCGGCGCGGACGGTGTGCTGCGCATGGCGGAGAACGTCGAGACCAGCGTGTACGCACGTGCGCTGGCCGAGGACATCGTCGTCGACGGTGTGGTGCTGGCTCCGGCCAACACCGACCTGGGCGACGTCCTCATCGACGAGGTCGTCAAGCACGGCATCGAGGAGGTCAAGACCCGCTCGGTCCTGACCTGCGAGTCCGCCGTCGGCACCTGCGCCATGTGCTACGGCCGTTCGCTGGCCACCGGCAAGCTGGTCGACATCGGTGAGGCGGTCGGCATCATCGCCGCCCAGTCCATCGGTGAGCCCGGTACCCAGCTGACGATGCGTACCTTCCACACCGGTGGTGTGGCCGGTGACGACATCACCCAGGGTCTGCCCCGTGTCGTCGAGCTCTTCGAGGCTCGTACGCCCAAGGGTGTCGCCCCGATCTCGGAGGCGGCCGGCCGCATCCGTATCGAGGAGACCGAGAAGACCAAGAAGATCGTCGTCACCCCGGACGACGGCAGCGACGAGACGGCGTTCCCGATCTCGAAGCGTGCCAAGGTCATGGTGCGTGAGGGTGACCACGTCGAGGTGGGCCAGAAGCTCACCTTCGGTGCCACCAACCCGCACGACGTGCTGCGGATCCTCGGTCAGCGCGCGGTCCAGGTCCACCTGGTCGGCGAAGTCCAGAAGGTCTACAACTCGCAGGGTGTGTCGATCCACGACAAGCACATCGAGATCATCATCCGGCAGATGCTGCGCCGTGTGACGATCATCGAGTCGGGCGACGCGGAGCTGCTGCCCGGCGAGCTGGTCGAGCGTTCGAAGTTCGAGACCGAGAACCGTCGTGTGGTCCAGGAGAGCGGTCAGCCCGCCTCCGGCCGTCCGCAGCTGATGGGTATCACCAAGGCCTCGCTCGCCACCGAGTCGTGGCTGTCGGCGGCGTCCTTCCAGGAGACGACCAGGGTTCTGACGGACGCGGCGATCAACGCCAAGTCCGACTCCCTGATCGGCCTCAAGGAGAACGTCATCATCGGTAAGCTCATCCCGGCCGGTACGGGTCTGTCCCGCTACCGCAACATCCGGGTCGAGCCGACCGAGGAAGCCAAGGCCGCGATGTACTCGGCCGTCGGCTACGACGACATCGACTACTCGCCGTTCGGCACGGGCTCCGGCCAGGCCGTTCCGCTGGAGGACTACGACTACGGTCCGTACAACCAGTAAGGCGTACGTCTGCTGAAGGGCGGCCACTCCGTTTCGTACGGGGTGGCCGCCCTTCGGCGTGTCCTCGGGGGTCCAGGGCCTGTAAGGGCCCTTCAGTGCCCGCCGAGGGCTGCTCTGTGGCTCGTCCGCCGCACGGAATCCATGGAATCCCCAGCATCCATGGAATCCCCAGCATCTATGGAATCCCCAGCTCGAAGATCACGTAGTGCGCATACCACCCCGACGCCACCGCGGCCGTCGTGAAGAAGACCACCAGGCTCGGCAGCTTGAGGCGGCTCATCGCCGCGGCCGGGGCGATGAGCAGGGGGAAGCAGGGGAGCAGGTAGCGCGAGGTGTTGCCGAACATCTGCTGGGTGCCGAGCACGGAGACGATGCCGGCCAGGGTGTAGGCGATCAGTACCAGGGGCGGTCGCTTGCGCAGCATCAGCGCGATCAGGAAGGGCAGGGCCAGTACCAGCTGTACGGCGATCAGGTCCGGGACGGTGAAGGCGAAGATGTAGTCGTGCTTGCCGACCGCGGTGTTGCCCAGGACGTCGAAGGTGTGGTGGCCGTAGTCGAAGTAGTGCGCCCAGCCCTCCTTCTGGAGGGTGAAGTACGCCGTGAGGTCGCCCATGCTGAGGCCGACCCAGGTGATGTAGGTGAGCAGACCGAGCGGCGCGGCGACCATGGCGTACACCGGGCCCGCGACTCCGTGTTCTCGTCTGCTCTCGCGCCGCGCCAGCGTCACCAGCGCGGCCAGTCCCACGGCGCCGATGAGCGCGGCGGACGTCGGCCTGCTGAGCCCGGCGACGAAGGCGAGCAGCCCGGCCGCCACCCATTGGCGTTTCATCACGCTGTAGCAGCACCAGACCGCGATCGCCACGAACAGGGACTCCGAGTACACCGCCCACTCGGTGCCCGCGCCGGGCGCCACGGCCCACAGCCCGGCGGCGATCGTGCCCGCGCGGGCCCCGGCGAGCAGGGAGATCACGGCGTAGATGCCGGCGGCGGCGACGAACGACGTCAGGACCGAGACCAGCAGTCCGGCCCCGAACAGGCCCAGGCCGGTGATCTCGGACACCGTCCGGATCAGAGCCGGGTAGAGGGGGAAGTAGGCGACCGAGTTCTGCTTGACCGTGAACATGCCGCCCGGGTCGAGCCGCTCCAGCGGGCGGGGGTCGTACCCCTTCTCGGCGACCTGGAGGTACCACCAGCCGTCCCAGCTGGCGAGCACGTCCCACCAGTGGGCGCCGCCGCCGAAGCGCGGGTTCTTCTTGTGGTACTCGCCGGCGCTTTCCAGCAGCCAGGCGAAGACGCCGAGCCCTATGAGCTTGGTGACGCCGTAGAGGATCAGCGGGGCGGCGTACGGTCGTGCGCCTGCCGGTAGGGTGAGGCGGCCGGCGGATATTCGGGGCCGCCACTCCTGCGGCGCCCACCACCTCCGCCCCTTGTTCGGTATGTCGCAATCCGTGATCGCGTCGCCGTCCGTCGCCGCGTCGTCGGAGATCGTGCTCATGACGGTTCCCCCCGTCCTGCCACCGGAGTCAGAGCGTGACTCACTGTCCCGGTGGTTGTGAACTGTCTGTACGTAAGATCGCGACAGACTCGCACATCCCTGTCCGGACCCGTCCGGAACCCCCGGAGTGTCGGCCGCTGGGCATTTGTTTTGACCACAGCGAATGAGGTAGGTACGCTCATACCTTGTGCCTGGGGTGTGCCCTGGCTCCCGTGCGTGCCTTCGAACCGCACGGGAAGCCGTAAGCGGCCACCGTGAATCTGCGCTCTTCTCGCCTTTCGGCGGGAGTCTGCAGGCTTCGACACACCCGACCGCGTGGGTCGGCGATGTTCCAGGTTAGCTACACCACTCGGCACACAGAAACCGGAGAAGTAGTGCCTACGATCCAGCAGCTGGTCCGGAATGGCCGGCAGGACAAGGTCAAGAAGAACATGACGCCCGCGCTCGAGGGCTCGCCCCAGCGGCGCGGTGTCTGCACGCGTGTGTTCACGACCACCCCGAAGAAGCCGAACTCGGCCCTGCGTAAGGTCGCGCGTGTGCGTCTGACCAGCGGGATCGAGGTCACCGCCTACATTCCGGGTGAGGGACACAACCTGCAGGAGCACTCGATCGTGCTCGTGCGCGGCGGCCGTGTGAAGGACCTGCCCGGTGTTCGCTACAAGATCATCCGCGGTTCGCTTGACACCCAGGGTGTCAAGAACCGCAAGCAGGCCCGCAGCCGCTACGGCGCCAAGAAGGAGAAGTAGAAATGCCTCGTAAGGGCCCCGCCCCGAAGCGCCCGGTCATCATCGACCCGGTCTACGGTTCCCCTCTGGTGACCTCCCTCATCAACAAGGTGCTGATGAACGGCAAGCGCTCCACCGCTGAGCGCATCGTTTACGGCGCCATGGAGGGCCTGCGCGAGAAGACCGGCAACGACCCGGTCATCACGCTCAAGCGCGCTCTGGAGAACATCAAGCCGACCCTCGAGGTCAAGTCCCGCCGAGTCGGCGGTGCGACGTACCAGGTTCCGATCGAGGTCAAGCCCGGTCGCGCCAGCACGCTCGCGCTGCGTTGGCTCGTCGGTTACTCCCGCGCCCGTCGCGAGAAGACGATGACCGAGCGTCTGCTCAACGAGCTTCTCGACGCCTCCAACGGCCTTGGTGCCGCTGTGAAGAAGCGCGAGGACACGCACAAGATGGCCGAGTCCAACAAGGCCTTCGCGCACTACCGCTGGTAGTCGCTACCCACGACGAGACCGAGAGAAGACCGAAGCCTTATGGCTACCACTTCACTTGACCTGGCCAGGGTCCGCAACATCGGGATCATGGCTCACATCGACGCGGGTAAGACGACCACCACTGAGCGGATCCTCTTCTACACCGGCGTCAGCTACAAGATCGGTGAAGTCCACGACGGCGCTGCCACCATGGACTGGATGGAGCAGGAGCAGGAGCGTGGCATCACGATCACCTCTGCTGCCACCACCTGTCACTGGCCGCTCGAGGACAACGACTACACGATCAACATCATCGACACCCCGGGGCACGTCGACTTCACGGTCGAGGTGGAGCGCTCGCTGCGCGTCCTCGACGGTGCCGTCACGGTGTTCGACGGTGTCGCCGGCGTTGAGCCGCAGTCCGAGACGGTGTGGCGTCAGGCCGACCGTTATGGCGTGCCGCGTATCTGCTTCGTCAACAAGCTCGACCGGACCGGCGCGGAGTTCCACCGCTGCGTCGACATGATCAAGGACCGCCTTGGTGCGGTTCCGCTGATCATGCAGCTTCCGATCGGTGCCGAGATGGACTTCAAGGGCGTTGTGGACCTGGTCCGCATGAAGGCGCTCGTGTGGTCCGCCGAGGCGGCCAAGGGCGAGATGTACGACGTCGTCGACATCCCGGCCACGCACGCCGAGGCTGCCGAGGAGTACCGCGGCAAGCTCGTCGAGGCCGTCGCGGAGAACGACGACGAGATCATGGAGCTGTTCCTGGAGGGCCAGGAGCCCACCGAGGAGCAGCTGTACGCCGCGATCCGTCGCGTCACCATCGCGTCCGGCAAGTCCAACGGCATCACGGTCACCCCGGTGTTCTGTGGCACCGCGTTCAAGAACAAGGGCGTCCAGCCCCTGCTCGACGCGGTCGTGCGCTACCTGCCGACCCCGCTCGACGTCGAGGCCATCGAAGGCCACGACGTGAAGGACCCCGAGCTGGTCGTCAAGCGCAAGCCGTCCGTGGACGAGCCGCTGTCCGCGCTCGCGTTCAAGATCATGAGCGACCCGCACCTGGGCAAGCTCACCTTCGTCCGGGTCTACTCGGGCCGCCTGGAGACTGGCACCGCGGTGCTGAACTCCGTCAAGGGCAAGAAGGAGCGCATCGGCAAGATCTACCGCATGCACGCGAACAAGCGTGAGGAGATCGACGCGGTGGGCGCCGGCGACATCGTCGCGGTCATGGGCCTGAAGCAGACCACCACCGGTGAGACGCTGTGCGACGACAAGAACCCGGTCATCCTGGAGTCCATGGACTTCCCGGCGCCGGTCATTCAGGTCGCCATCGAGCCCAAGTCCAAGGGTGACCAGGAGAAGCTGGGTGTAGCCATCCAGCGTCTCGCGGAGGAGGACCCCTCCTTCCACGTTCACTCGGACGAGGAGACGGGCCAGACCATCCTCGGCGGTATGGGCGAGCTGCACCTCGAGGTGCTGGTCGACCGTATGAAGCGCGAGTTCCGGGTCGAGGCCAACGTCGGTAAGCCGCAGGTCGCCTACCGTGAGACGATCCGTAAGGCCGTCGAGCGCGTGGACTACACCCACAAGAAGCAGACCGGTGGTACCGGTCAGTTCGCCAAGGTGCAGATCGCGATCGAGCCGATCACCGACTCCGACGGTCCGGCGTACGAGTTCGTCAACAAGGTCACCGGTGGCCGTATCCCGCGGGAGTACATCCCGTCGGTGGACGCCGGTGCGCAGGAGGCCATGCAGTTCGGCATCCTGGCGGGCTACGAGATGACGGGTGTTCGCATCACGCTTCTCGACGGTGCCTACCACGAGGTCGACTCCTCCGAGCTCGCCTTCAAGATCGCCGGTTCGCAGGCGTTCAAGGAGGGTGCGCGCAGGGCCAGCCCCGTGCTGCTCGAGCCGATGATGGCCGTCGAGGTCACCACGCCCGAGGACTACATGGGCGACGTCATCGGCGACATCAACTCCCGTCGTGGCCAGATCCAGGCCATGGACGAGCGAGCCGGTGCGCGTGTCGTGAAGGGCCTCGTGCCCCTCTCGGAGATGTTCGGCTACGTCGGCGACCTCCGCAGCAAGACCTCGGGTCGCGCAAGCTACTCGATGCAGTTCGACTCCTACGCCGAGGTTCCCCGGAACGTCGCCGAGGAGATCATCGCGAAGGCCAAGGGCGAGTAACACACCCCGTTTGCACGCTTTAGGCTTGACACCGACCGCCGGGGCTTCAACCCGGCCAAGGGACGAGCGATCGTCCCCGGGACAGAACCCCGGCGGGCGGCATCCCAGCAAAGATCACCTGGCGCCGATGAGTAAGGCGTACCAGAACCACTCCGCAGGAGGACCCAGTGGCGAAGGCAAAGTTCGAGCGGACTAAGCCGCACGTCAACATCGGCACCATCGGTCACATCGACCACGGTAAGACGACCCTCACGGCCGCCATTACCAAGGTGCTGCACGACGCGTACCCGGACCTGAACGAGGCCTCGGCCTTCGATCAGATCGACAAGGCTCCCGAGGAGCGCCAGCGCGGTATCACGATCTCCATCGCGCACGTCGAGTACCAGACGGAGACGCGTCACTACGCCCACGTCGACTGCCCCGGTCACGCGGACTACATCAAGAACATGATCACGGGTGCGGCGCAGATGGACGGCGCCATCCTCGTGGTCGCGGCCACCGACGGCCCGATGCCGCAGACCAAGGAGCACGTGCTCCTGGCCCGCCAGGTCGGCGTTCCGTACATCGTTGTCGCCCTGAACAAGGCCGACATGGTGGACGACGAGGAGATCCTGGAGCTCGTCGAGCTCGAGGTTCGTGAGCTCCTCTCCGAGTACGAGTACGCGGGCGACGACCTTCCGGTCGTCAAGGTCTCGGCGCTCAAGGCTCTTGAGGGTGACAAGGAGTGGGGTCAGACCGTCCTCGACCTGATGAAGGCCGTCGACGAGAACATCCCGCAGCCCGAGCGTGACGTCGAGAAGCCGTTCCTCATGCCCATCGAGGACGTCTTCACGATCACCGGTCGCGGTACGGTCGTCACCGGCCGTATCGAGCGTGGTGTCCTCAAGGTCAACGAGACCGTCGACATCGTCGGCATCAAGACCGAGAAGACCACCACCACGGTCACCGGCATCGAGATGTTCCGCAAGCTGCTCGACGAGGGCCAGGCGGGCGAGAACGTCGGTCTGCTCCTCCGTGGCATCAAGCGCGAGGACGTCGAGCGCGGCCAGGTCATCATCAAGCCCGGTTCGGTCACGCCGCACACCGAGTTCGAGGCCCAGTCCTACATCCTGTCCAAGGACGAGGGTGGCCGTCACACGCCGTTCTTCAACAACTACCGTCCGCAGTTCTACTTCCGTACGACTGACGTGACCGGTGTTGTGACCCTTCCCGAGGGCACGGAGATGGTCATGCCGGGCGACAACACCACGATGACCGTTTCGCTCATCCAGCCCGTCGCCATGGAAGAGGGCCTGAAGTTCGCCATCCGTGAGGGTGGCCGGACCGTGGGCGCCGGCCAGGTCATCAAGATCAACAAGTAGTTCTGCTTGTTGGCCTGATCGCCTGGTAGCTCCTTCAAGAGCTCCGAGAAGGGCCCGTACGACTTCGGTCGCACGGGCCCTTCTGCCATGTTCCGGGAGTCACCAGGTGACGGGGAGTGCCACCGGTCCGCGGATCATCGTGCGCTGTCGCCAGGGGACCTCATCGGCGGGGACGGCGAGGCACAGCTCCGGCAGCCGGTCGAGGAGGGTGTTGATCAACAGGTCGGTCTGCATCCGGGCGAGGACGGCGCCGGTGCAGTAGTGGGGGCCGTTTCCGTAGGCGAGATGCGCGCCGGTGTCCCGGTCGATGTCGATGCGGTCGGGGTCGGGGAAGACGTCCGGGTCGCGGTTGGCGGCGAGGTAGGAGACGTAGACGGGGTCGCCCGCGGTGATGCGTACGCCCTGGATGTCGATGTCCTCCAGGGCGATGCGGGCCAGGCCGACCGAGGTGCGGTGCGGGATGTAGCGCAGGAGTTCGTCGATGGCGGCGGGGCGGGACTCGGGCTGGCAGCGCAGGCGATCGAGCAGCTCGGGGTCGGTCAGGATGAGGTACAGCATCTGGCCGACGTTGTGGGTGACGGCCTCGCCGCCGATCTGGAGCGGGCCGGCGATGCCGATCGCTTCGGCCTCGCTGATGTCACCGCGGCCGACGGCGGCGCCGAGCAGCGAGAGGACGTCCTCGGCTTGGCTTCCGGCCCGCTCGCGGATGGCCTCGGTGATCCAGCCGTACATCCCGTCCTTGGCGCGCTCGGCGGCCTCGGCGCCGCCCGCGGTGGAGATGATCTGCCGGGTCCAGGCGTGGATCTGTTCCCGGTCGGCGACCGGTACCCCCATCACGTCGCAGACGACGGCGATGGGGAAGGGTTCGAGGACGCGCTCGATGAGGTCGGCGGGGGGACCGTCCTGAAGTACGCCTTCGACGAGTGCGTCGAGTGTCTCCTGCGCGCGGGGGCGCAGCCGCTTCACGGCTCCCACGGTGTACGCCGCTGCCACCGCCTTGCGGAGCCGGTTGTGGTCGGGCTGGTCGGCGAACGCCAGTGACCCGGGCTTCGGCTTGAAGTGCGGTGCGACACGGGTGACTTGGCGGTCGACGACCTCGGCGCGGCTGAAGCGGGGGTCGTTCGTGATCGCCTTCACGTCCTCGTGGCGGGTCGCCAGCCAAGCCCAGCCCTCCCCGTGGGGGAGCCGGATCCGGGTCAGCGGTCCCTCGCGCATCAGCTCCGCGAGCACCGGGTCGAAGTCGGTCGCGTGCAGTTCGCGGGGCGGCCAGTCCCGTACGGGGGGAGGGGGCTGGCTGGTCAGGGTGGTGGTGTCTTCTGCCATGGGTCCACCATTAGTCGGCGAGGGCCGGGTGTCGCGTGGGAGTGGTCCAGGCGGAGTCGGTCACGTCGGCGAGGGGCGTGCGCTCAGCTCCCGTAGGGCTTCCTGGGCGGTGTCGGGGTCCTCGTGATCGAGCGTGCTCTGCGCGTGGGCGAGGCGGGAGGTCAGGCCGGGGCGGCGGGCTTGTGGTGTTCTCCTCACTGCTCGGGGTGTACGCCGCCCTTGCTCTGGTAGCGCGGCAGGTCATGCGTCGGGATGGTCCAGTCGGCGATGGTGACGTCCTCGCCGTAGACGAAGTCCTTGCGGGTGGCGTAGCGGGGGCCGGCCGGGGTCGAGTGGATCTCGGAGAAGACGGCACCCTCGCCCGTACGAGGATCGAAGATCACGTAGATGGGAATGCCGAGCAGGGGATAGTCGCGCATCTTGCTCACCTTGCGAGGGACGGCACCGAGTTCGACGTCCCACGCGATCGGCGAGCGCCTCGACCAGGACACCGAGGGCCCCCGCCTCACCTTCGCCCCGACCGCTTGGGCGGACTTCGTGTCGTACGCCTCTGCGCACTGACCTAGGGCAGATGCCCCCTCCTCCTGTAAATTCGCTGATGCGTACGACAGTTACTGAGGCGAACGTGACGGGGGTTGCGGCGTGGCGGGGAATCGGCCGAGTGATTGGCATGTCCTGGACCTGGACAAGGACCCGACCCCGGGTGATCCGGACCGGGTGCGCCAGCTGTCGAAGAATCTGCAGGACTTCGCCGATGACGTCGGGGACGCGCTGCGTCTGATCAAGGGGATGGCGGACGAGGAAGCGGTTCTGCAGTGGGCGGGGAAGTCCGCGAAGGCGTTCCAGGATCAGTTTTCGGGTGTGCCGAAGCAGCTGAAGAAGCTGAAGACGTCGTACGACATGGCGGGGGATGCGCTGGCGGCGTACTGGCCGAAGCTGGAGCGTGCCCAGGCTCTCGCGGACAGGGCGTTGGTAAACGGCCGCACCGCCCAGGCCGACCTCAGCTCGGCCAAGTCCCGTCTCTCGTCCGCTGATTCGTGGGTGACGAAGGCCGGCAAGGAAGCCGACAAGTACAAGGACGACCCGACCGGCAGCAAGAGTGCGGAGAAGCCGGACGAGGCGAAGGTCCGCGCCGCGACGAGGGATGCGCAGCACGCGAAGTCGGCCCAGACGTCGGCGCAGTCGGACGTCAGCTCGGCGCAGAACGCGCTGGACGCGGCGAAGAAGATGGCCGAGGACGCCCGCACGATGCGCGAGGAGGCGGCGCGGGAGGCCAAGACCAAGATCGATGACGCCTCGGATGCGGGGATCCGGAACCGGAAGTGGTGGGAGGAGGTCGGGGACTGGTTCTCCGACAACTGGGACACCATCGTCACGGTCTGCAAGGTTGTCGTCGCGGTTGTCGGCATCATCGCGCTGATCATCGGAGGGCCGATCCTCGGCGCGATCGTGCTGATCGCGGCTCTCGTCGTCCTCGCCGACACCCTCAACAAATACGCGAAGGGGCAAGCTTCCCTATGGGATGTGGCCTTCGCGGCGCTGGACTGCATACCTGGCATGAAGGGGCTGACCACCCTCGGCGGACTCGCCAAGGGGCTCAAGGGTGGCCTGACGGCGATGAAGGGCCTCAGAGGCGGCCTGAAGGGGATGGGCCTGGCCGTGCGCGGACTCGGGAAGTCGGCCCGCGGCGCTCTCGGGGACAGCGCCAAGGGCGCCTACAACCGGCTCAAGAACGTGGTCCGTTCGAAGGGCAGTGACCCGGTGGACATGGCCACCGGCGCCATGTTCCTGCCGCAGACCGACATCACTCTGCCGGGCGTGCTGCCGTTGGTCTTCAGCCGCCGGGTCGCCTCCGACTACCGCAGCGGCTGGTGGTTCGGCCCCACCTGGGCGTCCACCCTCGACCAGCGCCTCGAAGTCGACGAACACGGCATTGTCCTCGTCACCGAGGAGGGCCTGCTGCTGGCCTATCCGCACCCTGCCGAACCGGGCACGCCGGTCCTGCCCGCGGCCGGACCCCGCTGGCCCCTCACCCGCCTCGATGACGGCGGCTATCGCGTCGACGACCTTTTCACAGGCCACGCACGCCACTTCTCCCAGCCCGCCGTCGGTATCGCCCCGCTCACCCGCATCACCGACCGCAGCCACAACACGATCACCTTCGAGTACGACGAGCACGGCACCCCGCGCGCCATTCGTCATTCCGGCGGTTACCACCTCACCGTCACCACCGACGAAGGCCGCGTCACCGCACTCGCCATGGCGGGCGCCGCCGAGGACGGCTCCGACGTCACCGTCAAGCGCTACGGTTACACCGACGGCAACCTCACCGAGGTCATCAACTCCTCCGGTCTGCCGCTGAAGTTCACGTACGACGAACGCCTGCGCGTCACCTCGTGGACCGACACCAACAGCAGCCGCTACGCCTACACCTACGACGACCGCGACCGCTGTATCGCCGAAGGCGGCGAGGCCGGCCACATCACGGTCACCCTCGACTACGACGGCACCGACCCCGCCTGGCCCGACTGCCGCATCACCACACTCACCACCGCCGAGAACGCCGCCACCCGCTTCGTCATCAATGACAACAGCCAGGTCATCGCCGAAATCGACCCACTGGGCGGCACCGTCCGCACCGAATACGACGGCAACCACCAGGTCATCTCCCGCACAAACGAGCTCGGTCACACGTCGCGACTCGCACTCGACGAGAACGGGCGTCCCACGGCGGTGGTCCGCCCGGACGGCGCGACCATGCGTATCGCATACGACGACCTCAACAGCCCCACGCTCATCCGCAGGCCGGACGGCGCCTGCTGGAGCAGGGAGTACGACGAACACGGCAACTGCACGTCCATGACCGACCCCGCAGGGGCGACAACGCGGTTCACGTTCAACTCCGCAGGCCATGTCACGCGGGTCGTGGACGCCCTGGGCAACACCAGAACGGTGCGCTGCAATCCGGCAGGACTTCCCGTCTCAGCCGACGATCCGCTCGGCGCGACCACCACATGGGAACGTGACGCGTTCGGCAGGATCGTCACGTACACCGATCCGCTGGGACGCGTCACCCGTCTCGCCTGGACAGTCGAAGGCCTGCTCGCGAGTCGTGTCACGTCCGATGCCGCAGTCGAGACCTGGTCGTACGACGCTGAGGGCAATTGCACGAGCCACACCACACCCACCGGCGCCGTTACGCGCTTCGAGTACACCCACTTCGACCTCCCGTCGGCCCGCACCGGTCCCGACGGAGCGAGGTACGAGTTCACCCATGACCCGAACCTACGGCTGGTCGAGGTCACCAACCCCCAGGGCTTGACGTGGACGTATCAACACGACGCGGCAGGGCGCCTGATCTCGGAGTCCGATTTCGACGACCGGGTCCGGACGTACGCCTACGACGCGGCGGGCCGCCTGACGTCACGTGCCAACGCGCTTGGCATTACCAGCCACTACGAGCACGACGTCCTTGGCGATCTGGTTCGGAAGACCAGCGCCGGCCATGTCACGGAATTTGCGTACGACCTCAATCGTGAGCTGGTCGCAGCGCAAGGGCCGGACGTCTCTGTCGCGTTGGAGCGAGACCTCAACGGCGTGGTCATCGGTGAGACGGTCAACGGTCGGCGCCTGGCCCATGAGCGTGATCAGTTGGGGCGCCTCACCCACCGGACCACTCCTTCAGGGGCCTTCACCCACTGGACGTATGACGCCACGGGCAACCGCACGCAGATGGACGCGTCGGGCCGCACCGTACGGTTCGACCATGACTGGTCGGGTCAGGAGACCTGCCGGTCCATCGGCCAGGGCATCACACTCACGCATGCGTACGACGGCCTCGGCCGACGCACCGCCCAGTCCCTGTCTGCGCCTGCGTCCGACGGCGGTGATGGTCACATTCTGCACCGCTCCTATCTGTACGGCGAGGACGGCGGTCTTGTCGGCATCGACGACCAGACGTCCGGCAGCCGACGGTTCAGCCTGGACGCCGCGGGACGCGTCACCGCTGTCCAGGCCCGTGACTGGACCGAGCGCTACGCCTATGACGCGGCCGGCAACCTGACAGACGCCTCCTGGCCCACGAGGCATCCCGACCAAGAATCCACAGGAGGACGTGCCTACACCGGAACGCGCATCGGCCACGCGGGCGGAACGCGTTACGAATACGACTCCCTGGGGCGCACGGTTCTACGCCAGAAGAAACGTCTGTCGCGCAAGCCTGATACCTGGCACTACACGTGGGACCCGGAAGACCGTTTGGCTTCGGTGACGACACCGGACGGAACACGCTGGCGGTACCTCTACGACCCGTTCGGGCGACGCACCGCCAAGCAACGCATCGCCGACGACGGCGAAACGGTCGTGGAGCAAGTCGACTTCACGTGGGACGGCATCACCCTCTGCGAACAGTCGACCCGAGCGCAGTCCGTTCCTCGCTTGGTGACGCTGACATGGGACCACGACGGCCTTCATCCGATCGCGCAGACGGAACGCATCACGGTGCCGGAAGTGCCGCAGGAAGAAATAGACTCCCGCTTCTTTTCCATCGTCACGGATCTGGTGGGCACGCCGACAGAACTCATTGACGAAGACGGGGGAGTCGCATGGAAGACGCGAGCCACTCTCTGGGGAAGAACCACGTGGAACGCCGACGCGGCCGCGTACACCCCTCTTCGGTTTCCGGGCCAGTACTACGACCCCGAAACCGACCTTCACTACAACTACTTCCGGCACTATGACCCCGAGACCGCTCGCTACCTGACGCCGGACCCGCTCGGCCTGGCACCGGCGCCGAACCCGGTTACGTACCTGCACAATCCGCACACCGGGGTCGACCCCCTTGGGCTGAGCCCGTACTACAGCGAGATCGCCCCGAACGGACAGCGGGGTCCCGCTTACGCGGAGGTCACTCCTCAGACTCTGGACGACGCGGCCAACAACCTCATCGGCAGTCCACCCGGGCGAGGCGCCCGGCATGCTCCCGCGGGCTTCCAGGGCGGTGCGGCCGGTCATTCACGAGGGCACCTGATCGGGCAGCAGTTCGGAGGGGACGGGCGGGACATGCGGAACATCGTCACGCAAGGAACCACCCAGAACAACGGGCCGATCTCGGATGCCGAAGACCTCATCGCCGGTCATGTGAGATCGAGCGGAAACACGGTCATTATGAGCGTTACCCCCGAATACGCTCACGGAGGCGATGTCCCCAGTCACGTCCTCATCGAAGCCGTGGACGACTTCGGCTGGTCATTCAGCAGTCGACTTCCCAACATGTAGAAAGGTGCGGACCGGATGACCGACGCGAACCGTGCGGACGATCTTCTGAAGCTCACAGAGCTCTGCCCACCTCCGGCAGACCCCGGTCCGTCTCACTCCGAGCGCGGCGTCCGGACGCCAAGACTAATTCCCGAAAGCCACTACGATCTGGTCCGCACATACGGCACGGGATGCTTCGACGATTTTCTGTGGATCTTCGCGATGGGTGCAGACAACGCGAACCTTGACATCGAATCCAGCACCGGTGTGATGCAATCGATTCTCCGAGCCAAGGGTGCGCCTGATCTCCGCGAGGTCTTGGCCCGGTACGGCGTGAAGCCGCAGGACATGATCCAGTGGGGATCCACCGACAACGGCGACTCGTTGTTGTGGATTCCCGCCGGAGAACCTGAGAATTGGCCAACAATCGTCATTCAAGCCGGACAGCTCGCTTTCGTAATCTCACCGCGCAGTTCAACGGGAGTAGTGCTCGACATCCTCACGGGAGAACTCAACATCGGATTCTTCCCGGACGACTTCCCGAGCGATCACCCAGAGTTCTCAACGAACCCCTATGTCTAGACGGCCCTCCTGGGCAGCGGCAGCCGCAGTGGAGGAGGGGGCTCCCCGTTCTGGACCCTCAAGGATGAATCGGGAGATTGAGGCTTGACGGAAGGCTATGCACCGATCTCCGAAACCGGGCTCGGGGGAGCGGTCCCTGCGGGATGTATCGAGGGCTATCCCCCCGCCATCGACGACCTCGTGGTGCTGCGATGCATGCTCCGCATGGGGAGCGACCTCCAGTTGGCCAGGCTCGAGAAGCTCCGGCAGTACGCGCATGCGCTGGAGGGCTTGATCGACTGGTGGCCGCTCCCGTCCGGGGGCGCTCCTCCCCGCTGAAGCTTCCGCGTTCGGTAGGTGAATCGGTGGTGAACGCCATATGGTGCGTAGCTGGCCGTTGGGGCAAGTGTGCGTCCCGGGTGGGGAGTTTGTTTCAGTCTGGTCGCTGTGGGGTGGTTGTGGCGGTCGTAGCCTGAGTCGGCTTGGGGCCGCTCGGCTCCCGGGATTCCTTGTGAGGGTGGGTAGGTGGCCATGCGCGGCGCCGCAGGCGGATCGGCGATACCCGTGCGGGGCGCGGGTGGGTTGAAACAGCCGCTTCCCCCGCTCGCCGAGTCGGACTGGCGGACCGGCGTCGCCGCAGCCGAGAGGCTGGCGCAGCCGCCCGCGAGTGTCAGCGAGGGAAAGCCCGCCGCTCGCGGGCAGGGGGCACGCCCCCGGCTGTACGCCATCGACGGCATCCGGATAGCCGCCGCGCTCATGGTGGCCGTGCACCACCTCGCCGGTACGGACAGGGTGAACCGGCCGGGCAACGCGATCTGGGACCGTCCGGTGTCCGACATCATGCCCAGCGTGTTCCACCTCGCCACGTACGGCTGGATCGGCGTCGAGATCTTCTTCGTGATCAGCGGGTTCGTGATCTGTATGTCGTGCTGGGGGCGCACCCCGCGGCAGTTCTTCGTCTCGCGGGTGATCCGGCTCTACCCGGCGTACTGGTTCGCCGTCCTCTTCACTACCGGCGTGCTGGTGGCCGTGCCGGGAGTGTGGGAGCGGCTGCGGACGCGGGAGATCCTGCTCAACCTCACGATGTTGCAGACCGGTTCGGGTGTGCAGAACGTCGACGGCGTGTACTGGACGCTCTGGTCGGAGCTGCGCTTCTACCTGCTCTTCATGCTGGTCGTCGCGGCCGGACTGACGTACCGCAAGGTCGTCGTGTTCTGCTGCGTGTGGGGCGCCGCCGCGATGCTCGCTCCGGTGTCCGACTTCCATCTGCTGGAGCTCGTCGCGAACCCCGAGGGTGCCTGGTTCTTCATCGCGGGGCTCGCCCTCTACCTCATGCACCGCTTCGGCCAGGACCTGCTGCTGTGGGGCATCCTCGCGATGGCCTGGCTGATGGGGCAGATGGAACTGGGGAACCGGGTCGACGAGGTCGAGCACGTCTCCAGCTGGCGCGGGGCCGTGCTGATCTTCACCGTGTTCCTGCTGGTCATGGTCGGCGTCGCGCGCGGCATGGCCGACCGCATCCAGTGGAAGTGGCTCGTCACCGCCGGCACCATGACGTACCCCCTCTATCTGATGCACTACGCGGCCGGTACGGCGCTGATCAACCGCCTGCGTGACACCATGGACGCCCGGCTGCTGGTCGTCGCCGTGATCGTCGGCTTCCTGGTCCTCAGCTACCTGGTCCACCGGTTCGTGGAGCGGCCGGTGGCGCGGCTGTTGAAGAGGGGCCTCGATACGTCCTTCGCTCGGCTGCGCAACGCCGGGAACGCCGGAAGCACAGTCTGATCCGGGACGCGGCCCGCCGAACCGAGCCTGTGTTTGACCTGCGTCACCTTCGGGGTATTCTCTCCGGCTCGATTGGCCAGGCCCATGCCCCGTATGGCAGACTGTCGGAGTTGCTCGGTCGAGCGCCGATGCTGCGCGCCTCCCGTCGGGAGGACCGGAAGCGAGTCCCACAGTACTCGTCGCCCCAACTGCCGTAAGGCAGCGCTGGGGCGGACGTACGGGAATCTTTCGGGAAGTGTCAGCGGGGTGCAGGCCAGGCACCCGGTGGGTGTTCAGCCCCCGGTCCTGCGGTTGCTTTCGGGCGAGCCGCGTCCCTCGTAGGGAAATCCGTAACGGATATCTGTGCGGCAGGAACGCGACACACCCGACCGCGTGGGTCGGAGGACAGGACGCGAACCCCCGGGTTCCGGAGCGTTTCACTAGACAAAGGACTACTGAGTAGCCATGGCGGGACAGAAGATCCGCATCCGGCTCAAGGCCTACGACCACGAGGTCATCGATTCCTCGGCGAAGAAGATCGTCGAGACGGTGACGCGTACTGGTGCGTCGGTCGCGGGCCCGGTGCCGCTGCCCACTGAGAAGAACGTGTACTGCGTCATCAAGTCGCCGCACAAGTACAAGGACTCGCGCGAGCACTTCGAGATGCGCACGCACAAGCGCCTGATCGACATCCTCGACCCGACGCCCAAGACCGTTGACTCCCTGATGCGACTCGACCTCCCGGCCGGTGTCGACATCGAGATCAAGCTCTAAGGGCCGGTGATCTGAGAATGGCTAAGCAGATCAAGGGCATCCTGGGCGAGAAGCTCGGCATGACGCAGGTGTGGGACGAGAACAACCGTGTTGTTCCCGTCACCGTCGTCAAGGCCGGTCCGAACGTCGTGACCCAGGTCCGTACGAATGACTCCGACGGCTACGAGTCGGTCCAGATCGCCTTCGGCGAGATCGACCCTCGCAAGGTGAACAAGCCCCTCAAGGGTCACTTCGCCAAGGCCGACGTCACCCCCCGCCGCCACCTCGTCGAGATCCGTACCGCTGACGCCAGCGAGTACACCCTCGGCCAGGAGATCACCGCCGAGACCTTCGAGGCCGGCGTCAAGGTGGACGTGACCGGCAAGAGCAAGGGCAAGGGCTTCGCCGGTGTCATGAAGCGTCACAACTTCAAGGGCCTCGGCGCCGGCCACGGTGTCCAGCGCAAGCACCGCTCTCCCGGCTCCATCGGTGGCTGTGCCACCCCTGGCCGTGTCTTCAAGGGCATGCGCATGGCGGGCCGCATGGGCAACGAGCGGGTCACCACCCAGAATTTGACCGTTCACGCTGTTGACGCGGAGAAGGGACTGCTCCTCATCAAGGGAGCCATCCCCGGTCCGAACGGCGGCCTCGTCCTGGTCCGTACCGCGGCCAAGGGGGTCTGAGGAACATGACCACCATCGACATTCAGTCGCCCTCCGGCGACACCGCCGGGACCGTTGAGCTCCCGGCCGAGATCTTCGACGTAGAGAAGATCAGCATCCCGCTGCTCCACCAGGTCGTCGTCGCACAGCTGGCCGCTGCCCGTCAGGGCACGCACAAGGTCAAGCGTCGTGGCGAGGTCCGCGGTGGCGGCAAGAAGCCCTACCGCCAGAAGGGCACCGGCCGCGCCCGTCAGGGTTCGACCCGTGCTCCGCAGTTCGCCGGCGGTGGCGTCGTCCACGGCCCCACGCCGCGCGACTACTCGCAGCGGACCCCGAAGAAGATGAAGGCCGCGGCCCTGCGCCACGCCCTCACCGACCGGGCCCGCAACGCTCGCATCCACGTCATCACCGACGTGATCGAGGGCGAGACCGTCTCCACCAAGGCCGCCAAGAGCTTCCTCGGCACGATCTCGGAGCGCAAGAACGTGCTCCTGGTCATCGAGCGCTCGAACGAGGCCGCGCTGCTTTCCGCGCGCAACCTGCCCCAGGTCCACATCCTGGAGCCGGGCCAGCTGAACACGTACGACGTTCTCGTCTCGGACGACGTGGTCTTCACCCAGGCCGCTTTCGAGTCCTTCGTGTCTGGCCCCCAGGCCGCTGACACCGAAGGGAGCGAAGCCTGATGGCTACGCGTCACCCGAGCATCGCCTCGAAGGCCGCCAAGGCCAAGAAGATCGCGCGCGTCGCCAAGGCGAAGCGCCACGAGGCCGAGGGCAAGAACACCGTCGAGACGCCGCTGAGCAAGAGCTTCACGGACCACCGTGACGTCCTTCTCAAGCCGGTCGTCTCCGAGAAGAGCTACGCGCTGCTCGACGAGGGCAAGTACACCTTCGTCGTCGCGCCGGGCGCCAACAAGACCCAGATCAAGCAGGCCGTCCAGGCGGTCTTCTCGGTCAAGGTCACTGGCGTCAACACGATCAACCGTCAGGGTAAGCGCAAGCGCACCAAGAGCGGTTTCGGTAAGCGCGCTGACACCAAGCGCGCCATCGTGACCCTCGCTGAGGGCGACCGTATCGACATCTTCGGCCAGGCCTCCTAACGGAGCGCCCTGGTCCGAATATCGGACGAGGACTGAGAAATGGGAATCCGCAAGTACAAGCCGACTACGCCGGGCCGCCGTGGCTCCAGCGTCGCCGACTTCGTCGAGGTCACGCGGTCCACGCCGGAGAAGTCGCTGGTTCGCCCGCTGCACAGCAAGGGCGGCCGTAACAATTCCGGTCGTGTGACCGTTCGCCACCAGGGTGGCGGACACAAGCGCGCCTACCGAGTGATCGACTTCCGTCGTCACGACAAGGACGGCGTGCCGGCGAAGGTCGCGCACATCGAGTACGACCCCAACCGCACCGCGCGCATCGCGCTGCTGCACTACGCGGACGGCGAGAAGCGTTACATCCTCGCCCCCCGCAACCTGTCGCAGGGCGACCGCGTCGAGAACGGTCCCGGGGCCGACATCAAGCCGGGCAACAACCTGGCGCTCCGCAACATCCCGGTCGGTACCACGATCCACGCGATCGAGCTCCGTCCGGGTGGCGGCGCCAAGTTCGCCCGCTCCGCCGGTGCCTCGGTGCAGCTGCTCGCGAAGGAGGGCACTATGGCCCACCTCCGCATGCCGTCCGGTGAGATCCGTCTGGTCGACCAGCGCTGCCGCGCCACGGTCGGCGAGGTCGGCAACGCCGAGCAGAGCAACATCAACTGGGGCAAGGCCGGCCGTAAGCGCTGGCTGGGCGTTCGCCCGTCCGTCCGCGGTGTTGCGATGAACCCGGTCGACCACCCGCACGGTGGTGGTGAGGGCAAGACCTCCGGTGGTCGCCACCCGGTCTCCCCGTGGGGTCAGAAGGAGGGTCGTACTCGCTCGCCGAAGAAGGCTTCGAGCAAGTACATCGTCCGCCGCCGCAAGTCGAACAAGAAGCGCTAGGAGCGGGTTTAGATGCCGCGCAGTCTCAAGAAGGGGCCCTTCGTCGACGGACACCTCATCAAGAAGGTGGACGTACAGAACGAAGCCGGTACCAAGAACGTCATCAAGACCTGGTCCCGTCGCTCGATGATCATCCCGGCCATGCTCGGTCACACGATCGCGGTGCACAACGGCAAGATCCACATCCCGGTGTTTGTCACCGAGTCGATGGTCGGCCACAAGCTCGGCGAGTTCTCGCCGACGCGCACCTTCCGGGGTCACGTCAAGGACGACCGGAAGACGAAGCGCCGCTAAGGCGGGGTGGATTCGACCATGACAGACACTGGAAGGACAACCATGGAAGCCAGGGCCCAGGCGCGGTACATCCGCGTTACGCCCATGAAGGCCCGCCGCGTGGTGGACCTTATCCGTGGCATGGATGCCACGGAGGCTCAGGCGGTCCTGCGTTTCGCCGCGCAGGCCGCGAGTGTGCCGGTCGGCAAGGTGCTTGACAGCGCCATCGCCAACGCCGCGCACAACTACGACCACACCGACGCCGGCAGCCTCGTCATCTCTGAGGCGTACGTCGACGAGGGTCCGACCCTGAAGCGGTTCCGTCCGCGCGCCCAGGGCCGTGCCTACCGGATCCGCAAGCGGACCAGCCACATCACCGTGGTCGTCAGCAGCAAGGAAGGAACCCGGTAATGGGCCAGAAGGTTAACCCGCATGGGTTCCGGCTCGGCATTACCACGGACTTCAAGTCCCGTTGGTACGCCGACAAGCTGTACAAGGACTACGTCAAGGAAGACGTCGCCATCCGTCGGATGATGACGTCCGGCATGGAGCGCGCCGGCATCTCGAAGGTTGAGATCGAGCGCACCCGTGACCGTGTGCGGGTGGACATCCACACCGCGCGTCCCGGCATCGTCATCGGTCGCCGTGGCGCCGAGGCCGACCGCATCCGCGGCGACCTCGAGAAGCTCACGGGCAAGCAGGTCCAGCTGAACATCCTCGAGGTCAAGAACCCCGAGACGGACGCTCAGCTGGTTGCTCAGGCCGTTGCCGAGCAGCTGTCCTCCCGCGTCTCCTTCCGCCGCGCCATGCGTAAGAGCATGCAGTCGTCGATGAAGGCCGGCGCCAAGGGCATCAAGATCCAGTGTGGTGGCCGTCTCGGCGGCGCCGAGATGTCCCGCTCGGAGTTCTACCGCGAGGGCCGCGTGCCCCTGCACACCCTCCGTGCGAACGTCGACTACGGCTTCTTCGAGGCCAAGACGACCTTCGGCCGTATCGGTGTGAAGGTCTGGATCTACAAGGGCAACGTCAAGAACATCGCCGAGGTCCGCGCCGAGAACGCCGCTGCCCGTGCGGGTAACCGCCCGGCCCGTGGTGGAGCCGGTGGCGGCGGCGGTGACCGCCCGGCCCGTGGTGGTGCCCGTGGTGGCGAGCGTGGCGGCCGCGGCCGCAAGCCGCAGCAGCAGTCCGCGCCGGCTGCCGAGGCCCCCAAGGCCGACGCTCCCGCCGCCGCTGCCGCTCCGGCTGAGAGCACCGGAACGGAGGCCTGACCGAAATGCTGATCCCCCGTAGGGTCAAGCACCGCAAGCAGCACCACCCGAAGCGCCGTGGTCAGGCCAAGGGCGGTACGCAGGTTTCGTTCGGCGAGTACGGCATTCAGGCCCTCACGCCGGCTTACGTGACCAACCGCCAGATCGAGGCGGCGCGTATCGCAATGACCCGCCACATCAAGCGTGGCGGCAAGGTCTGGATCAACATCTACCCGGACCGCCCGCTGACCAAGAAGCCTGCCGAGACCCGCATGGGTTCCGGTAAGGGTTCGCCCGAGTGGTGGGTCGCGAACGTGCACCCGGGCCGGGTCATGTTCGAACTGTCCTACCCCAACGAGAAGATCGCCCGTGAGGCCCTCACTCGCGCAGCCCACAAGCTGCCGATGAAGTGCCGGATCGTCAAGCGCGAGGCAGGTGAAGCGTGATGTCGGCCGGTACCAAGGCGTCCGAGCTGCGCGAACTGGGTGACGAGGAGCTTCTCGCGAAGCTTCGCGAAGCCAAGGAAGAGCTGTTCAACCTCCGCTTCCAGGCGGCGACGGGGCAGCTCGAGAACCACGGTCGGCTCAAGGCCGTCCGCAAGGACATCGCGCGGATCTACACCCTGATGCGTGAGCGCGAGCTGGGCATCGAGACGGTGGAGAGCGCCTGATGAGTGAGAACAACGTGACTGAGCAGACTGCTGAGGCCCGCGGCTTCCGCAAGACCCGTGAGGGTCTCGTCGTCAGCGACAAGATGGACAAGACCGTCGTCGTCGCCGTCGAGGACCGCGTCAAGCACGCGCTGTACGGCAAGGTCATCCGCCGTACGAACAAGCTCAAGGCCCACGACGAGCAGAACGCCGCCGGCGTCGGCGACCGCGTCATCATCATGGAGACGCGTCCGCTGTCCTCGACGAAGCGCTGGCGCATCGTCGAGATCCTCGAGAAGGCCAAGTAAGTACCTGAGGGTTCCCTCAGGTTGGTTCCGCCAGGCTCGGGGCGGGGTCGCCGTAAAGGCCGACCCCGCCCCGGGAACCGGCAGACAATCAGGAGATAGACGTGATCCAGCAGGAGTCGCGACTGCGTGTCGCCGACAACACTGGTGCGAAGGAAATCCTTTGCATCCGTGTGCTCGGTGGCTCCGGTCGCCGCTACGCGGGCATCGGTGACGTGATCGTTGCCACCGTCAAGGACGCGATCCCCGGTGGCAACGTGAAGAAGGGTGACGTCATCAAGGCGGTCATCGTTCGCACCGTCAAGGAGCGCCGCCGTCCGGACGGCTCGTACATCCGCTTCGACGAGAACGCCGCTGTCATTCTCAAGAACGACGGCGACCCTCGTGGCACCCGTATCTTCGGCCCGGTGGGCCGGGAGCTGCGCGAGAAGAAGTTCATGAAGATCATCTCGCTCGCGCCGGAGGTGCTGTAAGCATGAAGATCAAGAAGGGTGACACGGTTCAGGTCATCACCGGCAAGGACAAGGGCAAGCAGGGCAAGGTCATTGCGGCCTACCCCCGCGAGGACCGCGTCCTGGTCGAGGGTGTCAACCGGGTCAAGAAGCACACCAAGGCCGGCCCGACCGCAAAGGGTTCGCAGGCCGGCGGCATCGTCACGACCGAGGCGCCCGTCCACATCTCCAACGTCCAGCTGGTCGTTGAGAAGGACGGCAACAAGGTTGTCACGCGTGTCGGTTACCGCTTCGACGATGAGGGCAACAAGATCCGCGTTGCCAAGCGGACGGGTGAGGACATCTGATGACTACCACCACGACTCCGCGTCTCAAGACGAAGTACCGCGAGGAGATCGCGGGCAAGCTGCTTGAAGAGTTCGCGTACGCGAACGTCATGCAGGTTCCCGGCCTCGTCAAGATCGTGGTCAACATGGGTGTCGGCGACGCCGCCCGTGACTCGAAGCTCATGGACGGTGCCGTCCGTGACCTGACCACGATCACCGGTCAGAAGCCGGCCGTCACCAAGGCCCGCAAGTCCATCGCGCAGTTCAAGCTGCGTGAGGGTCAGCCGATCGGTGCCCACGTCACACTCCGTGGCGACCGCATGTGGGAGTTCCTGGACCGCACCCTGTCGCTCGCGCTTCCGCGCATCCGCGACTTCCGTGGTCTGTCCCCCAAGCAGTTCGACGGCCGTGGCAACTACACCTTCGGTCTCACGGAGCAGGTCATGTTCCACGAGATCGACCAGGACAAGATCGACCGCGTCCGGGGTATGGACATCACCGTGGTCACCACGGCGACCAACGACGCTGAAGGCCGTGCCCTTCTCCGTCACCTCGGCTTCCCCTTCAAGGAGGCGTAACCGAGATGGCGAAGAAGGCTCTGATTGCCAAGGCTGCTCGTAAGCCCAAGTTCGGCGTACGTGGCTACACGCGCTGCCAGCGCTGCGGCCGTCCGCACTCCGTGTACCGCAAGTTCGGCCTGTGCCGCATCTGCCTTCGTGAGATGGCTCACCGTGGCGAGCTGCCGGGCGTGACCAAGAGCTCCTGGTAACTCCTTTCCGTCCGTAGGACGTTAGGGATTCCCAGAGGCTCTCGGTAAGCAATGGGTTCGGTAAGGTGCCCTGCTCTCCATGGCTTAGGCTAGGAGGGTTGGGCGCCTGCCGCCCGTACGACTTACTACGCCGTAGGTCCCCGCACCGCACCCGTCCCGCCACTGAGTGGGGAGAGGGATGGCGCACTGGAAACCCCGGCGAGAGAGGCCGAAGGCCAATTCATGACCATGACTGATCCCATCGCGGACATGCTTACTCGTCTGCGTAACGCGAACTCGGCGTACCACGACGATGTCGCGATGCCGCACAGCAAGATCAAGTCTCACATCGCGGAGATCCTCCAGCAGGAGGGCTTCATCACCGGCTGGAAGGTCGAGGACGCCGAGGTCGGCAAGAAGCTCGTCCTCGAGCTGAAGTTCGGCCCGAACCGTGAGCGCTCCATCGCGGGCATCAAGCGGATCTCGAAGCCGGGTCTGCGCGTGTACGCGAAGTCCACCTCCCTGCCCAAGGTGCTCGGTGGCCTCGGCGTGGCGATCATCTCCACGTCGCACGGTCTCCTCACTGGACAGCAGGCCGGCAAGAAGGGCGTAGGCGGAGAAGTTCTCGCCTACGTCTGGTAGCGGAAGGGAACGGAGGAAACAGCTATGTCGCGTATTGGCAAGCTCCCCATCACGGTTCCCGCCGGCGTGGACGTCACCATCGACGGCCGTACGGTCCAGGTGAAGGGCCCCAAGGGCGCTCTCTCCCACACCGTCGCGGCACCGATCGATGTCGCCAAGGGTGAGGACGGCATTCTCAATGTCACCCGCCCGAACGACGAGCGTCAGAACAAGGCCCTGCACGGCCTGTCCCGCACGCTGGTGGCGAACATGATCACCGGCGTGACCCAGGGTTACGTGAAGAAGCTCGAAATCAGCGGTGTCGGTTACCGCGTCCTGGCGAAGGGCTCCAACCTGGAGTTCTCGCTCGGCTACAGCCACTCGATCACGGTCGAGGCGCCCGAGGGCATCTCGTTCAAGGTCGAGAACCCGACGCACTTCTCGGTCGAGGGCATCGACAAGCAGAAGGTCGGAGAGGTTGCGGCCAACATCCGCAAGCTGCGCAAGCCCGACCCGTACAAGGCCAAGGGCGTCAAGTACGAAGGCGAAGTCATCCGCCGCAAGGTCGGAAAGGCGGGTAAGTAAGCCATGGCATACGGTGTCAAGATTGCTAAGGGCGACGCTTACAAGCGTGCTGCCATCAAGCGTCGTCACATCCGGATCCGGAAGCACATCTCGGGTACGGCTGAGCGTCCGCGCCTGGTCGTGACGCGCTCCAACCGCCACATCGTGGCCCAGGTCATCGACGACGTTAAGGGTCACACCCTGGCGTCGGCGTCGACCCTGGACACCACGGTCCGCGGTGCCGAGGGCGACAAGTCCGCGCAGGCCAAGTCGGTCGGCGCCCTGGTTGCCGAGCGCGCCAAGGCCGCCGGTGTCGAGGCCGTCGTATTCGACCGTGGTGGAAACCAGTACGCCGGGCGCATTGCCGCTCTGGCGGACGCCGCCCGCGAAGCGGGACTCAAGTTCTGAGTCGCCCGTCGCGCTAGCGACTTCGGTCGCTGCGTAGCTAGCGGAAAAAGAGAGAGGTAATCCAATGGCTGGACCCCAGCGCCGCGGAAGCGGTGCCGGTGGCGGCGAGCGGCGGGACCGGAAGGGCCGTGACGGCGGCGCTGCTGCCGCCGAGAAGACCGCGTACGTTGAGCGCGTAGTCGCGATCAACCGCGTCGCCAAGGTTGTGAAGGGTGGTCGTCGCTTCAGCTTCACTGCGCTCGTCGTAGTGGGCGATGGTGACGGCACCGTCGGTGTCGGTTACGGCAAGGCCAAGGAGGTGCCGGCCGCGATCGCCAAGGGTGTTGAAGAGGCCAAGAAGCACTTCTTCAAGGTCCCCCGTATCCAGGGCACCATCCCGCACCCGATCACGGGCGAGAAGGCCGCGGGCGTCGTCCTGCTCAAGCCTGCTTCCCCCGGTACCGGCGTTATCGCCGGTGGCCCGGTGCGTGCTGTCCTGGAGTGCGCCGGCGTTCACGACATCCTGTCGAAGTCGCTCGGCTCGTCCAACGCGATCAACATCGTGCACGCGACCGTGGCGGCCCTCAAGGGCCTGCAGCGTCCCGAGGAGATCGCGGCCCGCCGCGGTCTGCCCCTCGAGGACGTCGCCCCCGCGGCTCTGCTTCGTGCACGTGCGGGAGCGGGTGCGTAATGGCTCGCCTCAAGGTCACGCAGACGAAGTCGTACATCGGTAGCAAGCAGAACCACCGCGACACCCTGCGCTCCCTTGGTCTCAAGGGGATCAACACGCAGGTCGTCAAGGAGGACCGCCCCGAGTTCCGCGGAATGGTTCACGCCGTCCGCCACCTCGTGACGGTTGAGGAGGTCGACTGATCATGGCGGAGAACAGCCCGCTCAAGATCCACAACCTCCGTCCCGCCCCGGGCGCCAAGACCGCCAAGACCCGTGTGGGTCGTGGTGAGGCGTCGAAGGGTAAGACGGCTGGTCGTGGTACCAAGGGCACGAAGGCCCGTTACCAGGTTCCGGCGCGCTTCGAGGGTGGCCAGATGCCCCTCCACATGCGTCTTCCGAAGCTCAAGGGCTTCCGGAACCCGTTCAAGACCGAGTACCAGGTCGTGAACCTCGACAAGCTGGCGTCGCTGTACCCGGAGGGTGGCGAAGTCACCGTCGAGGGGCTCGTCGCCAACGGTGCGGTTCGCAAGAACAGCCTCGTCAAGGTCCTCGGCCAGGGCGAGATCTCCGTGGCACTGCAGGTGACGGTTGACGCCGTCTCCGGCTCCGCCAAGGAGAAGATCACCGCCGCCGGCGGTACCGTCACCGAGCTCGTCTGAATTCAGCAGGCGTCTCGATGACTTGAGCGATCCCAGCCGGGGGTGCCCACAAAAGGGGCATCCCCGGTTGGTCGTTCCTAGGGGGGCAGTGTCGCCGGTAAGGTGACCTGCGCTGCCGAATTTCGTCCGGTGAGTCTCAAGGGAACTCCGGGCGGCCTTTGACTGTTGGTTAGCTGTCAGACATCCGTCGAACCTCAAGACCGTCACCTCTGACGCAGTAGCGCGGGGGTCGCAGGAGGCACCGTGCTCACCGCGTTCGCCCGGGCGTTCAAGACGCCCGACCTGCGCAAGAAGCTGCTCTTCACGCTCGGCATCATCGTGGTCTATCGGGTGGGTACGCACATCCCGATCCCTGGTGTCGACTACCAGAACGTGCAGACCTGTATCGATGTGGCCAAGGGCAACCAGGGTCTGTTCGGTCTGGTCAACATGTTCAGTGGTGGCGCGCTGTTGCAGATCACGATCTTCGCGCTGGGCATCATGCCGTACATCACGGCGAGCATCATCCTCCAGCTGCTGACCGTGGTGATCCCGCGCCTCGAAGCCCTCAAGAAGGAGGGCTCAGCCGGCACGGCGAAGATCACGCAGTACACCCGTTATCTGACGGTGGCGCTGGCCATCCTCCAGGGCACCGGCCTGGTCGCGACCGCTCGCAGCGGCGCGCTCTTCAGTGGCTGCCAGGTGGCCACCGAGATCGTGCCCGACCAGTCGATCTTCATCACCATCACGATGGTGATCACCATGACGGCCGGTACGGCCATGGTCATGTGGCTGGGCGAGCTCATCACCGACCGCGGCATCGGCAACGGCATGTCGATCCTGATGTTCATCTCGATCGCCGCGACCTTCCCGTCCGCGCTGTGGGCCATCAAGACCTCGGGCACGCTGGCCGACGGCTGGATCGAGTTCGGCACGGTCATCCTGGTCGGCCTTGTCATGGTCGGCCTGGTGGTCTTCGTCGAGCAGGCTCAGCGCCGTATCCCGGTCCAGTACGCGAAGCGCATGATCGGCCGCCGGTCCTACGGCGGCACGTCTACGTACATTCCGCTGAAGGTCAACCAGGCGGGCATCATCCCTGTGATCTTTGCCTCGTCGCTGCTCTACATCCCGGCTCTGATCGCCCAGTTCTCCAGCGGAACGTCCAGCTGGAAGACCTGGATCGAGACGAACCTGACAAAGGGTGACCACCCGATCTACATCACGGTCTACTTCTTGCTGATCGTTTTCTTCGCCTTCTTCTACGTCGCGATCTCCTTCAACCCCGAAGAAGTAGCCGACAACATGAAGAAGTATGGTGGCTTCATCCCGGGCATCCGGGCTGGTCGGCCGACCGCTGAGTACCTGGGATACGTACTCAACCGGATCACCTGGCCGGGTTCGCTGTATCTGGGTCTGATCGCTCTCGTGCCGACGATGGCGTTGGTTGGTTTCGGGGCAAACCAGAACTTCCCGTTCGGTGGCACCAGCATCCTGATCATCGTGGGTGTCGGTCTGGAGACGGTGAAGCAGATTGAGAGCCAGCTCCAGCAGCGCAATTACGAAGGGTTCCTCCGCTGATGCGAATCGTCCTCGTCGGGCCGCCCGGCGCCGGCAAAGGAACGCAGGCCGCGTTCCTCGCCAAGAACCTGTCGATCCCGCACATCTCCACGGGCGACCTGTTCCGCGCCAACATCAGCCAGCAGACGGAACTCGGCAAGCTGGCGAAGTCCTACATGGACAAGGGCGAACTGGTACCGGACGAGGTCACCATCGGGATGGCCAAGGACCGCATGGAGCAGCCGGACGCGGAGAACGGCTTTCTGCTCGACGGCTTCCCTCGTAACGTCTCGCAGGCCGAGGCGCTCGACGAGATGCTGAAGTCCGAGGGCATGAAGCTCGACGCGGTGCTGGACCTTGAGGTTCCCGAGGACGAAGTGGTCAAGCGGATCGCCGGCCGCCGCATCTGCCGGAACGACTCGGCGCATGTTTTCCACGTCACGTACAAGCAGCCGAAGCAGGCCGGCGTCTGCGACGTCTGCGGCGGCGAGCTGTACCAGCGTGACGACGACTCCGAGGAGACCGTGCGCAAGCGCCTTGAGGTCTACCACACGCAGACCGAGCCGATCATCGACTACTACCGGGCCCAGAGCCTGGTCGTGACGATCTCCGCGCTCGGCAAGGTGGAAGAGGTCACGGGGCGTGCGATGGAGGCGTTGGCTCGCGAGGATGCGTGACTCGCGGGGCGCGTTGAGCGGTAGTTAGTGCGTTGCTTCGGCCGCGGCACCCTGGGGGTGCCGCGGCCGAGGTGTGGGGTGGGGCCTGCCGCTTGGGGCGAGGGTTGGCCGGCCCGGGTCGGGTGCCTCGATCCGCGGGGCAGGTGGGCGCACCCGTATCGTTGGAGTAGTCCGTTCTCTCCGGTCAAGGAAGGCCGCAGTCGCCATGGTGCAGATCAAGACCCCCGAGCAGATCGCCAAGATGCGTGAGGCGGGCCTGGTCGTCGCCGCCATCCACGCGGCCACCCGTGAGGCGGCCGTGCCCGGTGCCACGACGAAGGATCTGGACGAGGTCGCGCGCAAGGTGCTCGCCGAGCACGGGGCCAAGTCGAACTTCCTCGGGTACGGCGGTTTCCCGGCCACCATCTGCACCTCGGCCAACGAGGTCGTCGTCCACGGCATCCCGGACGACAAGACCGTCCTGAAGGACGGCGACATCATCTCCATCGACGCCGGCGCGATCGTCGACGGCTGGCACGGCGACGCCGCGTACACCGCGTTCGTGGGCACCGGTCACGCTCCGGAGCTCATCGAGCTTTCCCGGGTGACCGAGGAGTCGATGTGGGCGGGCATCGCCGCGATGAAGCAGGGCAACCGGCTCGTCGACGTCTCCCGCGCCATCGAGACGTACATCCGGCGCCAGCCCAAGGTCGGCGGCGGCCGGTACGGGATCGTCGAGGACTACGGCGGCCACGGCATCGGCACCGAGATGCACATGGACCCGCACCTCCTGAACTACGTCGAGCGCCGACGGGGTAAGGGCCCCAAGCTGGTCCCGGGGTTCTGCCTCGCCATCGAGCCGATGGTCTCGCTCGGCACACCGAACACCGAGGTGCTGGAGGACAACTGGACCGTCATCACGACGGACGGGACCTGGTCCTCGCACTGGGAGCACTCCGTGGCGCTGACGGAGGAGGGACCGCTGGTGCTGACGGCTCCGGACGGTGGCCGGGCGAAGCTGGCGGAGTACGGCGTTGTGGCTGCGCCTGATCCGCTGGCGTAGCGGGTCCGTGCGGGGGCCGAGCCCGCGACACTGATGGGGGCCGGGGGCGGGCTGTGGATGGCTGGCCTCGGTGCGGTGCGGTGGGGGATCCGGGCGGTTGCCGACCGCGCTGGTGTGGACCCTCGGGCCGCTGAGGGGGCACCTTTCTCCCGGCTCGATCGGGCGGTTTGTGGTGGTCGGCTACAGGAGTCCTGGTTAATGATCTTCGAAGTCGGGCATTCTTCCTCGATTCGTCTTTCCGGGTGCGCTGACGTAGACTGACTCGTCGGCTCTCGTGCACCCGCATGTCTGCATGCGCTCGTACGGAGTCGATCAAGGTAGTCGATTCGAAGGGCGAAGCGTGGCCAAGAAGCAAGGTGCCATCGAGATCGAGGGCACTGTCGTCGAGTCTCTTCCGAACGCAATGTTCAAGGTTGAGCTCCAGAACGGCCACCAGGTTCTGGCACACATCAGCGGCAAGATGCGTATGCACTACATCCGCATCCTCCCTGACGACAGGGTCGTGGTGGAGCTGTCTCCGTACGACCTGACGCGTGGCCGGATCGTCTACCGGTACAAGTAGATCTTGCCTGTGCCCCGCTTCCGCGGGGTGGTGGCACTGACCCGGAGAACCTCACCAATGAAGGTCAAGCCGAGCGTCAAGAAGATCTGCGACAAGTGCAGGGTGATCCGCCGTCACGGCCGGGTCATGGTCATCTGCGAAAACCCGCGCCACAAGCAGCGCCAGGGCTGACGCACGACCGACCTTCTGCTTCCGCAGATACTTCGCGCGACGCAAGTAGTACATGTTCATACGCAGAGCCCAGGGCTGAGTCGCATCAGGCCTGACACCCCCGGTCGGAGGCCGGGGACCCGGTTCGTACCGAATCTTCGACGTGAAGAGGACGGCGGGCGGGAACCGGCACTGCGGAAGACCTCCGAACGACAACTGGAGCCATTGAATGGCACGCGTTTCCGGTGTTGACATCCCGCGCGAAAAGCGCGTGGAGGTTGCCCTCACCTACGTGTTCGGCATCGGCCGGACCCTCTCGCAGAAGACGCTGGCCGAGACCGGCGTCAACCCGAACACTCGTGTTCGTGACCTCTCCGAGGAGGAGCTGGTCAAGATCCGCGAGTACGTGGACGCCCACTTCAAGACCGAGGGTGACCTCCGTCGCGAGGTGCAGGCCGACATCCGCCGCAAGGTCGAGATCGGCTGCTACCAGGGTCTGCGTCACCGTCGCGGTCTGCCCGTTCACGGTCAGCGCACCAGCACGAACGCTCGTACCCGCAAGGGCCCGCGTCGCGCGATCGCCGGTAAGAAGAAGCCGGGCAAGAAGTAGTCCTCAGCGGACAACGCTTCATCAGCGGTCTTCGCTGTAGGACCGACCACCTCCCCGTAGGAGTTATAGATGCCCCCCAAGGGTCGTCAGGGCGCTGCCAAGAAGGTGCGCCGCAAGGAAAAGAAGAACGTCGCTCATGGACACGCTCACATCAAGAGCACGTTCAACAACACGATCGTCTCGATCACGGACCCCGCGGGCAACGTGATCTCCTGGGCCTCCGCCGGCCACGTCGGCTTCAAGGGCTCGCGCAAGTCCACCCCCTTCGCCGCGCAGATGGCCGCTGAGTCGGCCGCCCGTCGCGCGCAGGAGCACGGCATGCGCAAGGTTGACGTCTTCGTGAAGGGCCCGGGCTCCGGTCGCGAGACCGCGATCCGCTCCCTCCAGGCCACTGGCCTCGAGGTCGGCTCCATCCAGGACGTCACCCCCACCCCGCACAACGGCTGCCGTCCGCCCAAGCGCCGCCGCGTCTGACGCACGGTCGTCTTAGTTTTCCGGGGGTCCGGGCGGTATGGCCTTTCGGGGCCATGCCGCCCGTACTCTTGTAGTAATCAAGGGCGTCAAATAGTGGGTGCCCATGACTGAAGGACTCCTTCATGCTTATTGCTCAGCGCCCGTCGCTGACCGAAGAGGTCGTCGACGAGTTCCGCTCCCGGTTCGTGATCGAGCCGCTGGAGCCGGGATTCGGCTACACCCTCGGCAACTCCCTTCGTCGTACGCTCCTCTCCTCGATCCCCGGTGCCGCTGTCACCAGCATTCGGATCGACGGTGTCCTGCACGAGTTCACCACCGTGCCGGGCGTCAAGGAGGACGTCACCGACCTGATCCTCAACATCAAGCAGCTCGTCGTGAGCAGTGAGCACGATGAGCCGGTCGTGATGTACCTGCGCAAGCAGGGCCCGGGTCTGGTCACCGCCGCCGACATCGCGCCCCCGGCCGGTGTCGAGGTGCACAACCCCGACCTCGTCCTCGCCACGCTCAACGGCAAGGGCAA
>NZ_JBFBEA010000028.1:0-116403 GCF_040683495.1 Streptomyces sp. NPDC093544
CTTGGCGTTGATTTTTGGCACGCTGTTGAGTTCTCAAGGAACGGACACTTCCTTCGTACTCACCCGAGAGACTCTCTCAGGCTTTCCTCCGGGCGTTTCCCTTCGGTCTTGCGTTACCGACTCTATCAGACCGTTTTCCGATCCGATTTCCTCGGTGCTTTCCAGGTTTCCGCTTTCGCGTTTCCCTTTCCGGCGGTTCCGACTTTATCAGAAGTTTTGGGCCGAACTGACCGGCATCCATTTCTGAATCATCGGGAGGGGCCTCTCGGAAATCGACGTTTCCAGAAGCAGGCAGACCCTAACCGCTGCCACTGGACCTGTCCAGTTCTAGGCAACTGTTCTAATCTACCTCCCCGTTCGTGCCGCGTCAACGGCTTTTTGGGGCGAAGAGGAGACTAGCAGGTCAGCGAGGGCGGCCGCACATCAGGCAGCCGTCGGGACGGTGGCGCTGCGCTCGGCCTCGTCGACGTCGCCCGTTTCGCCGGCCCGTGCCGCACGACCGCCCAGTACAAAGACGTACGCGAGGAAGGCCAGTTCAGCGGCGATTCCAATGCTGATGCGGGCCCAGGTGGGAAGTCCGGACGGCGTGACAAAGCCTTCGATGGCGCCTGAGACAAAGAGAATCAGGGCAAGACCGATCGCCATGCCGAGGGCGGCTCGGCCCTCTTCGGCGAGTGCTGTGCTGCGGGGGCGAGGGCCAGGGTCGATCAGAGTCCAGCCCAGTCGCAGGCCGGTGCCCGCGGCAACGAAGACGGCCGTCAGCTCCAGGAGCCCGTGCGGGAGGACCAGGCCCAGGAACGTGTCGAGGCGGCCGGCCGAGGACATCAGGCCTATGCCGACACCCAGGTTGAGCATGTTCTCGAAGAGGATCCAGATGACCGGGAGGCCCAGGAAGATGCCCAGGACCAGGCACATCGCGGCGGCCTGGGCGTTGTTCGTCCACACCTGGGCCGCGAAGGACGCGGCGGGGTGACTGGAGTAGTAGGTCTCGTACTGGCCGCCGGGGCGAGTGAGTTCACGCAGGTCACTCGGCGCGGCGATCGAGGACTGGACCTCGGGGTGCGTACCGATCCACCACCCCAGGAGGGCAGCGATCACCGTGGACAGGAGAGCGGTGGGAACCCACCAGTGACGCGAGCGGTAGACCGCGGCCGGGAAACCGTGCGTCAGGAAGCGGGTGACATCACGCCAGGAGGCACGGCGCGTGCCCGTCACGGCACTACGCGCGCGTGCCACGAGTTGGCTGAGGCGACCCGTCAGCTGTGGGTCGGGAGCGCTTGACTGGATCAGGGAGAGATGGGTGGCCGTGCGCTGGTACAGGGCGACGAGTTCATCCGCCTCCGCTCCTGTCAGGCGGCGTTGGCGGCGGATCAGTGCGTCGAGCCGGTCCCACTCGGCGCGGTGGGCGGACACGAAGACGTCGAGGTCCATCTGGTTTGCTGCTCCTCGGCTGCTCGTCGTGAGTGTCAGCTTGTCGTACTGCGACGCGATGTGCCCTCAGCTTGGCAGACTGGACATTCGCAAGGCAGGCCAGGGGAAGGACGGCGAGCGTGAGTGAGCTAGTGACGGGCGAGGCGGTGGCGCTTGAGTTGCGCCCCGCGAAACTGCCGAGCCGGACGCTGGCCGTCTTGCTGGATCTGATCGTGGCGATGACCATCTACGTCGTCGTGACCATCGGCTTGGTGGCTGCGACGGGTGGGCTGGACGAAGCAGCACAGATCGCCCTCTCGATCGCGTGCTTCCTTCTCGTACTGGTGGGCGGGCCGATCGCGGTGGAGACCCTCAGCCACGGCCGCTCGCTCGGGAAGCTGGCGTGCGGGTTGCGAGTGGTGCGGGACGACGGTGGGCCCATCCGGTTCCGGCATGCACTGGTTCGCGGTGCCGTCGGTGTGGTCGAGCTTCTGATGACGTTCGGGATCGTCGCGTGCATCGCCTCGCTCGTTTCGGCCCGCGGGCGGCGGCTGGGGGATGTGTTCGCGGGGACCCTTGTCGTACGGGAAAGGATCCCGGCCGGCCGTACGCCTTTCGTGCCTCCACCGCCGCCCTGGCTGGCGGGGCGATTCTCCGCGCTTGATCTGTCCGCGGTTCCGGACGGCTTGTGGTTGGCCATCCGGCAGTACCTGACGCGGATGCAGCAGTTGGATCCGCAGGTCGGTGGGGCGATGGCAGAGCGGCTCGCCACGGATCTGGCCGCCCGTACAGGTACTCCGGCACCGCCCGGGGTTCCACCGGCCGCGTATCTGGCGGCAGTGGTGCAGGAGCGGCAGGCGCGGGAGGTCCGGCGGTCCTTCAGCGGCGGGCCTGCCGTGGCCACGTACGGTGGCCCGGCTGGACCGATGAGCGCGATGCCGGGTGCGGTCGGACCGACTCCCGTGCAACCGGGCGCCTACCCCTATCCGTATCCGCCAGTCGCCCCGGGAACCCCGCCGCCTCCCACTACGCGGCCGCCGCAGGGCATGGCACCACAGCCCGTCCCGCCACCGCCCGCGGCACCGCAGCACGACCAGGGCGACCGTCCCTCGACCGGCTTCGCGCCACCCGCCTGACCCACTGCTGTCGGCGCCTCGTCAGGTGAACACCGACGGGGGTGACTCAAGGTGTTCCAGTTCGATGCCTGGTGCCGCGAGCACTACGTCTCCCGCGAGGTGTACGGCGTGCTGCTCGCCGGTGTCCAGGGCTGTGACCTGGTATTCGTCCACGGTCAGGGGGCCGTTGTCAGTGGCGTGTGTTTCTCTCGAGATCAAGGCCCAGGACTGGTCGAGGGTGCGTGGGGCGAGGACGGGGTCGGTGAAGGCGACGAGACGTACACGGGTCGCGGAGGCGGCGGGGGCGAGGCGAAGGAGGCGGGCGGTGGCGACGAGGAACGCGGGAGACGGGCCGGTGAAGGCATGGGCGCGGACATTGCCTTCGGTGGCCTGCGTGCCCGCGGGGTCGGTGCGGACCCAGGTGACGCCGTCGAGCGCGGCGCCACGGACCTGCCAGCTCCCGGCGTTCAGTTCGCAACGGATGGGGCGGCCGAGGTCGTCGAGGACGAGGTCGACCGAGCCGGCATGGTCGCCGGAGGGGGTGGTGAGTTGGGAGACATAGCGCCAGCCGGAGGGGCCCGGCGCGCAGTGGAAGTGTTCTTCGGCGAGGGGGGTGTGATCGTGCGGATCATGGAGCGAATAGCGGCCGCGGGGCATGGGGGTTCAGGTCCTCATCGGGGACAGGCCCCCGCCGTGACGGCGAGGGCCTGCTGACATCCGTACGCCGAGCGGTGGTACCGCTGCTCGGCGGGGAACTCAGTAGCGGTATTGGTCCGGCTTGTAGGGGCCCTCGACCTGGATACCGAGGTAGGCGGCCTGCTCGGGGCGGAGCGTCGTCAGCTTCACGCCGAGCGCGTCGAGGTGGAGGCGGGCGACCTTCTCGTCCAGGTGCTTGGGCAGCACGTACACGTCGGTCGGGTACTCCTCGGGCTTGGTGAACAGCTCGATCTGGGCCAGCGTCTGGTCCGCGAACGAGTTCGACATCACGAAGGAGGGGTGACCGGTGGCGTTGCCCAGGTTCAGCAGACGGCCCTCGGACAGCACGATGAGAACCTTGCCGTCGGGGAACGTCCAGGTGTGCACCTGCGGCTTGACCTCGTCCTTGACGATCCCGGGGATCTGCGCCAGGCCCGCCATGTCGATCTCGTTGTCGAAGTGACCGATGTTCCCCACGATCGCCTGGTGCTTCATCCTGGCCATGTCGGCGGCCATGATGATGTCCTTGTTGCCGGTCGTGGTGACGAAGATGTCGGCCTTGTCGACAACCTCGTCGAGCGTCGTCACCTGGAAACCGTCCATCGCCGCCTGCAGCGCACAGATCGGGTCGATCTCGGTGATGATCACCCGGGCGCCCTGTCCGCGCAGCGACTCCGCACAGCCCTTGCCCACGTCGCCATAGCCGAAGACCACCGCGGTCTTGCCGCCGATCAGGACGTCGGTGGCGCGGTTGATGCCGTCGATCAACGAGTGGCGGCAGCCGTACTTGTTGTCGAACTTCGACTTCGTCACAGCGTCGTTCACATTGATCGCCGGGAACAGCAGCGCGCCCTCACGGTGCATCTCATACAGACGGTGAACACCGGTCGTGGTCTCCTCGGTCACACCACGGATCTCCGAAGCGAGCTGAGTCCACTTCTGCGAGCCGTCGGTGATCGTGCGGGTGAGGAGCTCGAGGACGACGCGGTGCTCGTCGGACTCGGCGGTGTCGACGGAGGGGACCTTGCCGTCCTTCTCGAACTGGACGCCGTTGTGGACGAGCATGGTGGCGTCACCGCCGTCGTCCAGGATCATGTTCGGACCGCCGGTGGGGGTGTTCGGCCAGGTCAGCGCCTGCTCCGTGCACCACCAGTACTCCTCCAGGGTCTCGCCCTTCCAGGCGAAGACCGGGACGCCCTGCGGGTTCTCGGGCGTGCCGTTCGGGCCGACCGCGATGGCGGCGGCCGCGTGGTCCTGGGTGGAGAAGATGTTGCAGGAGGCCCAGCGGACCTCGGCGCCCAGGGCGACCAGGGTCTCGATGAGGACGGCGGTCTGCACCGTCATGTGCAGGGAGCCGGTGACGCGGGCGCCCGCCAGGGGCTGCGTCTCGGCGTACTCCTTGCGGATCGACATCAGGCCGGGCATCTCGTGCTCGGCGAGGGTGATCTCCTTGCGGCCGAAGACGGCCAGGGAGAGGTCGGCGACCTTGAAGTCCTGTCGGTGGTCGACAGTCGTCATGTCGAGCTGCTCCTCGGGATCGGGATTGGGGCGAGGTGGTACGGCTGGTCTGCGCGGCGGCGGGCATACGCATGCCCCGCTGGGCACAGGAGTGCCCGGTGCGCGCAACGCAGTCCGTCGGAGGCCCTCTCTCCCTCGGCCGGTCCGCGAAGGGACCGCCCGACCGCCATCAGCAGCGACGTCTGGCTCAACCACCAAGCTACACCGGTGAGCCCGGCCCTCCCCAGTCCGTCTACGACCGAGAAGGGCAGGGTCCGCCTGTGCCAATCGTGGCCCGTGCAGGTCAGACGCGTCCGTCAGGTCCGGCAGGTCTCAAAGATCTGACGAAAAGGGCCCGTCTGAACTCCAGGCGGGCCCCAGTGACGTACAAGTGGGGATCAGTGCTCGGCAGGCTGCGCCGGGCCGCCCGGTGCCGCTTCTCGGTCCGGGCCCTTCGCCGCGTCTGCCTCGTTGTAGATGTCGGGCTCCAGGTAGATGACGCGCGCGATCGGGACCGCCTCCCGGATGCGGGACTCGGCGGCGTTGATCGCGGTGGCGACCTCGGTGGCCGTGTCGTCGTGCTGGACGGCGATCTTGGCGGCGACCAGGAGTTCCTCCGGGCCGAGGTGGAGGGTGCGCATGTGGATGATGCCGGTGACCGTGTTGCCGTCGACGATGGCTGCCTCGATCTTCTTGACCTCTTCGAGGCCCGCGGACTCGCCCAGGAGGAGGGACTTGGTCTCCACGGCGAGGACCAGCGCGATCACGATGAGCAGGATGCCGATGCAGAGCGTGCCGATGCCGTCCCAGACGCCGTCGCCGGTGGCCAGGGCGAGACTCACGCCGACCAGGGCCAGGATCAGGCCCACCAGCGCGCCGAGGTCCTCCAGGAGCACGACCGGCAGCTCGGGGGCCTTGGCGTGGCGGATGAACTCCTTCCACGACTTCTTGCCGCGCAGCGGGTTGGACTCCTTGATGGCCGTCCGGAAGGAGTAGGACTCCGCGATGATCGCGAAGACGAGGACGCCCACCGGCCAGTACCAGGCCTCGATCTCGTGCGGGTGCTTGATCTTCTCGTAGCCCTCGTAGATCGCGAACATGCCGCCGACCGAGAAGAGGACGATCGAGACGAGGAAGGCGTAGATGTAGCGCTCGCGGCCGTAGCCGAAGGGGTGTTGCGGGGTCGCTTCGCGCTTGGCTTTCTTGCCGCCGAGCAGGAGCAGGCCCTGGTTTCCGGAGTCGGCGAGCGAGTGCACGGACTCGGCGAGCATCGACGACGAACCGCTGAAGAGGAACGCCACGAACTTCGCTACCGCGATCGCGAGATTGGCGGCGAGTGCCGCCACGATCGCCTTGGTGCCGCCTGAAGCGCTCATGTGCTCCTGCTGTCCCTTCGTACGCCGTCCAGGGCTTTGCCTGCCTTTTGCCAGTGGGTCATTGTTGCAGCCCGCTCGGACAACGGCGCGTCAGGCCGCCACAGTGGTCACATCAGGCCACTACTGTCGCTCGGAAAATCGTGCCAGGTCCAGACACTTCAACCTTTTCGCCCGCCGGTACGAAGACGGACTGACCGGGGGCGAGCGTACTGCCGTCCACTCGCACGGAACCCGCCGTGCACAGCAGGATCTGCGGGGTCGCGGCGGTGAGTTCGTGCGGGGCCGCGTCCTGGGGCAGGACGTAGCGGGAGAGGCGGAACTCGTCGATGGGGGTCTCGTAGACTTCCTCGCCGTCGGGGGACGCCTCCGGGCGCAGGATGCCGGGGTCGCCGGCCTCGAAGCGGACGATGCGCAGGAGTTCGGGGACGTCGACGTGCTTGGGGGTCAGGCCGCAGCGCAGGACGTTGTCGCTGTTGGCCATGATCTCGACGCCCAGGCCGTTCAGGTACGCGTGCGGGACGCCGGCGCCGAGGAACAGGGCCTCGCCGGGCTGGAGTTGGACGTGGTTGAGGAGCATCGCGGCGATGACGCCGGGGTCGCCCGGGTAGTGGTGGGCGATGTCGGCGTACGGGGCGTAGGAGCCGCCGAGGCGGGCGCAGGCCGCCGCGGCCTCGGTCACCGTGTGGGCCAGGTCGTCGCGGTCGGCGGAGAGCAGCGCCGTGAGAACCTCACGCAGGGCGGCCTCTTCGGGGTGGGCGTGCAGCAGGTCGACGTACGGCTTGAGGGAGTCGACGTCCAGGCCCGCGAGCAGTTCGGCGGCCTCGGCGGGGGCGCGGAAGCCGCACAGGCCGTCGAACTCGGTGAGGGCGCAGATCAGTTCGGGCTTGTGGTTGGCGTCCTTGTAGTTGCGGTGCGGGGCATCGATGGGGATGCCCCGGCGCTCCTCGTCCTCGTAACCCTCCTGCGCCTGTTCGAGGTTGGGGTGCACCTGGAGGGAGAGGGGGGCGCCCGCGGCGAGGATCTTCAGCAGGAACGGCAGGCGGGGGCCGAACTTGGCGACGGCCGCGCGGCCGAGTTCCTTCTCGGGGTCCTCGTCGATGATCTCGGTGAGGGGACCGCGTTCGGTGCGCGAGGGTGCGCCCGGGTGGGCGCCCATCCACATCTCCGCCTGCGGTTCACCGGTCGGCTCCACGCCGAGCAGCCGCGGGATGGCGGTGGTCGAACCCCAGGCGTAGGGGCGGATGGTGTTTTCGAGGCGGTCCATAGTGTGTGTTTTTCTCCGTACGTACGCTGCTCGGCGGGCGCTTCTCACCACGCGGAGGTTCGGTGTGGGCTACCCCGTGTGCGTCAGGATCAGGCGCCTGAAGCGAGCGCCAGGTAAACGGCGGCGAAATCCGTGACGGCGATCAGTTCGGCGAGGGTCTCCAGTTCGCCGCCCTCCTCGGGTTCGAGCTCGCTGATCGCGGTGTCGTGGCTGAGGGCGAGTTCGCGAGCGGCCGGGGCGGCGGTGAGGCCGCCTGTGGGGCGGTCGCGGAGGAGCACCACGCGCGCGTGGATGGCCTGTTGCTCCTCGACACGGTCGCGGAAGAAGTCGTCGGGGTCGGCGCCTGCTGCCAGCGCACCGGCCAGCAGCGCGGCGTGCTCGGCGAGCGCCTCCGGCAACTCGGCGGTGAGCGCGGGGCGTCCGGCCAGCTCGGCGAGCGCGGCGGCGAAGCGGCGGCCCGCCGGGCCCGCGGACGTGCCTTCGGTCCAGATGACCGGGAGCGCCTCGGCGAGTTCGGAGGCGAGGGTCTTGGCGGGGTTGCTGTAGGTCGCGATGGCGGGGCCGCAGCGCTCGGCGATGCGGTCGAGGCGGTCGGCGACCTTCTGGATGGCCTCCGGGGGCGCGACGAGCAGGCCGGTGCGGTCGAGGAGCGCGAGCAGCGGGGTGAGGAGCGCCCACAGGACGCCGGGGGCGGACGCGGCCGCGAGCTCCTCCCGCTCGTACGGGGTGGTCGCCAGCGGTACGAACAGGCCGTGCGCGCCGCCCACCGACTCGGGCAGCGGGGAGTGGGCGGGGGCCACGGCGGCGACGGTGCAGCCGTGCCGGTAGGCCTGCTCGATCAGGAGCGAGAGGCCCGGCTCATAGCCGTCGGGGGTGGCGATCAGGAGCAGGTCCACGGGGCCCGCCCAGCCGGGGAGTTCCCAGCGCAGGGCGCCCGCGTCGGCGGCGACGCCGGTGGGGCTCAGCCGGGTGACCGGGCAGCCGGCCCCGGCGAGGGTGCCGAGCAGGTCGGCGACGCAGGTGGCCGCGGTGCCTGGGCCCGCGATCAGGACGGCGCGAGGGCGGCCGTCCGGCTTGAGTTCCGCGATGCCGGCCTCGACGGCGTGCCGGGCGGCGGTGCGCACGTGGGCGCCTGCTTCTGCGGCGCCCCTGAGGAGGCCGCGACGGTCCGCCTGGGCCAGTGCCTCGGGAGCGTCGAAAAGCGATTCGTCGAGCATGTGCGGCAGCCTCCGATCGCCGGGTCGTCGTTACGCGGGGCGGCGGGCCTCGTCGACGAGCAGTACGGGGATGCCGTCCCGGACGGGGTACGCGAGGCCGCAGTCGTTGCTCGTGCAGACCAGCTCGCTCTCCTGCTCCTTGAGCGGGGCGTGGCAGGCCGGGCAGGCGAGGATCTCCAGGAGGCCGGCTTCGAGCGGCATGGGGTGTCCTTCCGAACAGGTGGATGCGGCCTGGTCAGGGTACCGCTGCGGGCGGGGGCGCTGCGCTGGCTTGGGGGTGGGTGCGCTGGGCTTGGGGCGACAGGGTGGGGGCGGGTGGGGGTTTCTGGTTTTCGCCCCCGCCGCCCCTTCCCGTCCCGTACCTGGGGGCTGCGCCCCCAGACCCCCGCTGTGGGCCTGGACGCCTCGTCCTCAAACACCGGACAGGCTGAAGACTCTCAGCCTCTGATGATCTCCAGTACCTCGTCCCGTACCTTCGCCATCGTCGCCTCGTCCCGCGCCTCCGTGTTCAGACGGAGCAGCGGCTCGGTGTTGGAGGGGCGGACGTTGAACCACCAGTCCTCGGCGGTGATGGTGAGGCCGTCGAGTTCGTCGAGGGTGATGTCCTCGCGGCCCTCGTAGGTGGCTCTGATCGCGGCGAGGCGTGCCTTCTGGTCGTCGACCGTGGAGTTGATCTCGCCGGAGCCGGCGTAGCGGTCGTACTCGGCGACGAGTTGGGAGAGCGGGGCGTCCTGGCCTCCCAGCGCGGCAAGGACGTGGAGGGCGGCCAGCATGCCCGTGTCCGCGTTCCAGAAGTCGCGGAAGTAGTAGTGGGCGGAGTGCTCGCCGCCGAAGATCGCGCCGGACGTGGCCATCTCGGCCTTGATGAAGGAGTGGCCGACGCGGGTGCGGACGGGGGTGCCGCCGTGCTCTCGTACGACCTCGGGCACCGACCAGGAGGTGATGAGGTTGTGGATGACCGTGCCGCCGGGGTGCTTGGCGAGCTCGCGGGCGGCCACCAGGGCCGTGATCGCGGAGGGCGGGACCGGGTCGCCCTGCTCGTCGACGACGAAGCAGCGGTCGGCGTCGCCGTCGAAGGCGATGCCGAGGTCGGCGCTCTCCTCGCGCACGCGCTTCTGGAGGTCGACGATGTTCGCCGGGTCGAGGGGGTTCGCCTCGTGGTTCGGGAAGGTGCCGTCCAGCTCGAAGTACATGGGCACCAGGTCGAGGGGCAGTCCGTCGAAGACTGTCGGGACCGTGTGGCCGCCCATGCCGTTGCCCGCGTCGACGACGACCTTCAGGGGGCGGATGGAGGTCAGGTCGACAAGGCCGCGGAGGTGCGCCGCGTAATCCTTCAACGTGTCACGCTGTGTGATGGTTCCAGGCGTCGCGTCCGAGGGGGCCGGGGCGCCGGAGTCGAGCCAGGACTCCACGAGTTCGCGGATCTCGGAGAGGCCGGTGTCCTGCCCGACCGGGGCCGCGCCCGCCCGGCACATCTTGATGCCGTTGTACTGGGCGGGATTGTGCGAGGCCGTGAACATGGCGCCCGGCAGGTCGAACGCGCCCGACGCGTAGTAGAGCTGGTCCGTCGAGCACAGTCCGATTTCGGTGACGTCGACACCGCGCTCCGCCGCACCGCGCGCGAAGGCGCGCGAAAGACCGGGCGACGAGGGCCGCATGTCGTGCCCGATCACGATCGCGTCCGCACCGGTCACCTGGACGAAGGCCGCACCGAACAGCTCGGCCAGCGGCTCGTCCCACTGATCGGGGACCACACCGCGTACGTCGTACGCCTTCACGAGCTGCGACAGATCAGCAGTCACGGCCAACCTTCCATAAGTCCACTTAGGTCGCCTCAAACTACCTGTCCGGACTGACAGTCCGCTGTGCTGCGACCCAGCGGATGCGCATCCGTCACCTGCGGGGCTTCATTCGTCATCTGCGGGGTCTCATCCGTCGTCCCGGGGCCTCAGTTCGTCATCCGGGAGTAACGCACCGCGTGACGACGGCACGTCGTTCCGACACAGCAGCCCTCGTTCCGTCAGGGCAGCATCCACCCCAGGACCGGCGTGCTCTGCCCCGCCACGATCAGGCACATGATCAGCAGCAGTCCGAGACTCCACGGCAGCACTTTGCGCAGCAGGTCGCCCTCGCGGCCCGCGAGTCCGACCGCCGCGCAGGCGATGGTCAGGTTCTGCGGCGAGATCATCTTGCCGAGGACGCCGCCCGAGCTGTTGCCGGCGGCGAGCAGTTCGGGAGACAGTCCCGACTCCCTGGCCGCGCTCACCTGGAGGGCACCGAAAAGGGCGTTCGCCGAGGTGTCGGAGCCGGACACGGCCACGCCGAACCAGCCCAGGACCGGTGACAGGAAGGCGAGTCCGGCGCCGGCCGCCGCTACGAAGTGGCCGATCGTGGCGGCCTGCCCGGAGAGGTTCATGACGTAGGCAAGCGCCAGTACGGACGTCACGGTGAGGATCGCGAACCTCAACTCGTGCACCGTCGCGGCCCATTCCTTGACCGCCACGCGCGCGTGCACCCCGAGGACGGCGGCCGTGCACAGCCCGGCGAGCAGGACGAGCGTGCCGCCGGTCGATACCAGAGGCAGCGTGAAGACATTCCCGCCGACCGGTTCGCCGTCCGGGTTGACGACGTTCAGGAACGGCCAGTCGAAGACGCGGGTCGCGCCGGCCAGCCAGTCCTTCACCACGGGGATCTGGGCGATGGAGAAGATGACCACGATCAGCGCGTACGGGGCGTAGGCACGCACGACTTCGGGCCGCGGGTCCTCCTCGTCCAGGTCCTCGCTCCGTACGCCGGTCAGAACCGCCACCCGTACGGGCTCGGCGGCAGGCCTGCGCGATTGCGGTACGGCGACGAGGGCGCCCGCGCCCGCCAAGGCGGCCCCGATATCGGCGAGTTGCGCGGAGACGTAGTTCGAGGCGGCGAACTGGGCGACGGCGAAGGCGATCCCGCACACCAGGGCGGGCACCCAGGTCTCGCGCAGTCCGCGCCGCCCGTCGACCAGGAAAACGAGCAGGAGCGGTACGACCAGGGCCAGCAGTGGCGTCTGGCGGCCCACTACGGAGGCGACGGAATCCAGTGGCAGGCCGGTGACTTGGGCGAGCGTGACGACCGGGGTGCCCATCGCGCCGAAGGCGACCGGAGCGGTGTTGGCGACCAGCGCGACCACCGCCGCGCGCACCGGGTCGAAGCCGAGCGCGACGAGCATCACCGAGCAGATCGCGACGGGGGCGCCGAAGCCCGCGAGGGCTTCCAGGAGGGCGCCGAAGCAGAACGCGATCACGAGCGCCTGGATGCGGGGATCGTCGGACAGCCGCCCGAAGGAGCGGCGGAGGATGTCGAAGTGCTGGGTGCGGACCGTCATCCGGTACACCCACAGGGCGTTGACGACGATCCACAGGATGGGGAAGAGGCCGAAGACGGCGCCCTGTGCGGCGCTGGAGAGCGTCTGGCCGACCGGCATGCCGTACGCGAGACAGGCGACCAGCGCGGCGGCCACCAGGCCGATCAGCCCGGCGTGGTGGGCCTTCATGCGGACGCCGCCGAGCAGGATCAGGACGATGACGAGGGGCAGGGTGGCGACGAGGGCGGACAGGCCGAGCGAGTCGGCCACGGGTTCCAGTTCCTGGACGTACACGGGCACCTCCTCGGTTTCCGCGATGCGGAAAGCGGTTTCTCACGGGCGGAGGAATGGTCGTGTCCGCGACAAGTGCGCGTCAAGACTTCTGCACCGCTGAGTGAAACGTGCACGGAACGTGCACCGAGGTGAAGTTGCCCTCAGGGGCGGGGAGTTCGGCCGGGCCGAGCAGGAGCGACGGGCTCAGGAGTCCGGCGAGCGCAGCACCCGCAGATGGCCGCGGCGCGCGACCTCCATCGGGTCCGCCCTGCGTGCGCTGCCGCCACCGGACCCCGCGGTGCGCTGCTGCGGACGGGCCGCCTCGCGTACCGCGTTGGCGAGCGCTTCCAGGTCGTCACCGGTGGGGCGGGAGGGACCGGAGGAGTCGGCGAGCCGGACAACCTCCCAGCCGCGCGGCGCGGTGAGGCGCTCGGCGTGCTCTGCACACAGGTCGTAGCAGTGGGGTTCGGCATAGGTGGCGAGCGGGCCGAGGACCGCGGTCGAGTCGGCGTAGACGTACGTCAGCGTCGCGACGGCGGGGCGGCCGCAAGCGGTGCGCGAACAGCGACGTACAGGGCTCACGACGTTGGACGGTACCGCACTCCTGAGCGGGCCGCGACGACTCTCTCCCAGGTCACCCCACCGTGTCGTGCTGTGAGAACGCCCACATGAACCTCCGTACACCCGGCCCTGACCTGGGGCGACATCAGGTGCCGCGATGCCGAACAGACCTGAAACCGGTCACCACTTGGTGCAAAACACGTCAATTGCCATGTGAGGGGCGGTCTTGGAGGGATACGGAATCGAGCCCAAGCTTGGCTGGAATGGTCATCCAGCGACATCCGGCGTGGTCACCGCGCGACATCCAGCGTGGTCACCCCGCGTCATCCGGAACGCCCATGCGCGACATCCGGAACAGCCGCGCGCGACATCCGGAACGTCTGCACTCGGCGTCCGGAACGTCCGCACTTGGCGTCCGGGACAGCCACGCATCGCGTTCGGAACGTTACGGATCGAGATCCGGAACGGCCGCGGGGCGAGATCCCGCGCCGCTTCGGGTCCGCCGCGTGGGGGTCGGGCGCACGCCCCTGACGAGGACTACTCTTCGTCAGTGATGGACAACCCCGTACCGCCCCGCGCCGCCGCCCCAGGGCCCCGCCGTCGTGACCGCCATGGCAGGGGCATGCGTGGCCCCGTCGCGCCTCCCCAGGTGCCGCTCGCGGCGAGCCGCGCCGAGGCGTTCGCGGACCTGGTGCAGGACTCCGTGGAGCGGCTGGAGCGGCGCTGGCCGCAGCTCGCCGACATCGACTTCGTCGTCCTTGAGGTGCCCCGCCTGGAGGGCTCGGGAGACGGCTGGAGCGACGAGGCGGTGCCCCTGGGCGGCACGATCCCCGAGCGCGAGGGCCACCCCGCGCGCGTGATCGTCTACCGCCGCCCCGTCGAGATCCGCACCAAGGGCCGCGACGAGCGTGCCGCCCTGGTGCACGAGATTGTCGTGGAGCAGGTCGCGGAGCTGCTGGGGCTCACTCCGGAGACGGTCGATCCGCGGTACGGCGAGGAGTGAGGTCCGCCGGGGCCGTCCAGGCCCCGGCGGACCCCTACTGGATCACTACTTCTGCAGCACCGAGAGATCCTGCTCGGCCTCCGGCACCGCCACCGTCCCGTGGTCGTCCGGGAGGGTCTGGATCGTGAAGCCCGGAATGCCGTTCTCGCTGGCGGTGAGCATCCGGGAGGCGTAGACAGAGCCTCCGGAGACCGGCTCGACGGTCAGCGCGTACGTCCCCTTGAGACCGCTCGGAACCGGCGCCTCGATGTTCTGCGTCGTGCCGCCCTTGATGGTGAACGTCTTCGTCACCGCCTCACCGCCCTCGCTGCCCGCGGAGGCGGTGACCTTGACCTCGGCGGCTCCGCCTGGGGCGGTCAGGGCGAGGGTGGAGGCCTTGGAGGTGTTGTCGGCGACCGTCGCGCGCGTGCCCACCGGGCTGGTGGCGGGGATGAACGCGGTCTCCTGCTTGGTGCCCTTGCCGCGTACGACCTGAAGGGCGGCGACGACCGGCACCGACGTGCCGGTGGGGGTGAGCACCAGGGAGCCCGCTTCGCCGCGCGTCAGGTCGCCGAGGTCGGCGGTGGCGGTCATGCCGGACTTCACGTGCAGGGTCTCGTTGCCCGCGGGCGTGATCAGTCCCGTGGGCGAGGCGAGGCGCACCTTCAGGTCGGCGTCGGTGCCGCCGGGCACGAAGGCGACCAGTCGCACCGCCGTGGCGTCCTTCGGGATGCCGGGCAGGACGAGGCTTCCCGCGGGGTCGGTGGAGGCGGCCAGCCAGTCGCCGCCGATCTTGTCGTCCAAGGCCTGCACGGCGGCTCCGAGGCGGCCGCTGCGGACGGTTACGTGCACGGTGAGGTTCGCCTGCGTATCGCCCGTCAGCGTGTTCAGGAGGACCGCGTCGCTGGAGTGCGGCTGGACCGTGATGCCCTCGCCCAGCGTGGACTTGAGGGTGCCGTCCTTGCCGTACAGCTCGATGTCGACGACGGCGGCGGAGTCGTCCGGGTTGGTCAAGTGCACATAGTCGGTGCGGTCGTCGGCGGTGCTGGCGCCCGGGAACCAGAATTCGGTGTCCGGAGCGGTGCAGTTGGTGCCGAGCAGGCCACGGCCGGTGCCCGCGGCGACCTCCGTGGTCTCCTGGACGGTCCAGCCCGGCGCGAACCTGCCCTCGGCGGTGCCGACCAGGGCGGGTGCCTCGGCGCCCGAACTGTCACCGGTGGCCGGCTTGCCGGGCTCCTTGACCTCCAGAACGGGCTTGTCGGCCTTGTCGTCGGAGCCGCCGTCCGCCGACTCCTCGGCCGCGACCTGCAGTTCGGCCTTGCCGCTGTCGCTCGTGCCCGCGGAGACGGGCGTGAAGGACGTGTACGCCGTCTCCGCGAGGTCGGAGGTGCTGGGCTGCGGGCAGAGCAGGCTGGTGCGCTCGACGGGCAGCAGCGCGGCCGCCTTCACCGCGGTGTCGTCCGACGCGTCGGGCGCGCTGAGCGCGGCGAAGCCGGTGACGGCGGCCAGCGCGGTCGTGCCGACGATCAGGGACACGATGGTGCGGTTCACTGCTGGCTCCCGTCGGGGTGCTCACTGTCGGGGCCGTACGGCGGCTGCGGGGGCATCGGAGGCTGCTGGGGCTGCGCCGCCGGGTCGTACGCGGGGTCGTAGGCCTGGCCGTTCGCGTCGTAGCCCTGGTTGTACGTCTGGTCGTACGGCGTCGTGCCCCCGTAGGCGTACGGGTCGTACTGGCCGCCCTGGTAGGGGTCCGCCTGGTAGGGCTGCTCGTATGTGCCGGCCTGGTACTGCTGCTGGCCCTGGTACTGCTCGCCGCCGTAGGTGCCGTACTCGGCGGCCGCGTAGGTCGGGGAGTCCCACTCTCCGTAAGCCTGCTGCTGCGGGACCGCGGCCGGCTCCAGTGGGACCTCCTCCTCCTCCGGAGGAGGAAGGGTGTCGCCGATGTCGCCGTCCTGTGCGGTCTGCTCGGCTTCCGCCTGGGCGCGCAGGCGGCGGGCGCGGCGGCCGTCACCCGTGACGTCCTGAGCGAGGACTTCCTCCTCTTCGGGGAGGTCGTCGTCGACGTCCCGGCGGCGTCCGGGCAGGGCCATCACCACGAGGACGACGGCGAGGGCGCCCTGCGCCCACAGCCATGCGGTGTGGCTCAGCGGGGCATCGAAGGTGACGTCCAGCTTGCCGCCGCTGGTGGGCAGTTCGAAGCCCTGTGCCCAGCCGTCGACCGTGGTGCGGGTGAGCGGCTTGCCGTCCAGGGTCGCCGTCCAGCCCTCGTCGGCCGTGTCGGCAAGGCGCAGGACGCGGCCGTCGGCGCCGGCGGGGATGGTGGTGTGCAGCTCGACAGGTCCGGCGGCGATGGACAGCGGGTCGCCGGTCTTGGGGACGATGGCGGCGCGCGAGACCTGCCGGTCCACACGCCACAGGGCGCTGCCGTCCGCCTGGCTGAGCCGGCTCAGACCGGGCGTGGCGTCCAGGACGCTGGTCATTTCACGGGGCGCGCCCTTGTGGACGAGGACATAGCGCACGGCGAAGCCGCCGAGCTCGTCGGCCTGGTCAGCGCCGGAACCCGCCACGAGGTTGGCGACGACCTTGGCCAGCTGCTCGTTCTCACCGTCCTCCGCCGCGAGTTCGGCGTCGCCGAGACGGGCGCCGGAGCCGCGGACGAGGGTGTAGCCGACCTTGGCGGTCGACTTGCTGTCGAGGACGAGGGTGCGGGCCTGGTCGCGGGTGCCGCTCTCCTCGGCGACGAACGCGGGCACCTGCACCGGGTCGCGGCGCTCCAGAGGCCCGTCGGCGCCGCCGATCATCCAGCCGGCCGCGACGAGCAGCGGGCCCGCGGCGGCGGTGAACGCGATCAGCACCGCCACCGGCTGGCGCCAGCCGAAGCTCTGCTCGGCCACGCGCGAGCGTGCCCCGTCGGCACCGAGGGCGGCGGCGGCGAGCAGTGCGAGGCCGTAGACGAGGGTCGCGGGGCCGGCCCAGGCGGAGCTGTTGGACAGCACGGCGAAGACCAGCGCCACCAGGGCGACGGCCCAGGCCGCCCAGATCCCCGCCTGGCGCTCGGTGCGCAGCAGGGCGGCCAGCGCGGCCAGGACGACGCCGATGAGCATCAGCCCGCTCACGGTCCCGGGGCCGCCGGGGCTGGCGCCGAGCAGGTCGAGCGCGGAGGCCGCACCGGACCCGTACTCCAGACCGGCCTCCTTGAAGAAGCCGAACGGGAGCAGCGTCAGCGACCAGGGGGCGAGGACCAGCAGTGGGGTGCCGAGCTGGGCCAGGAAACGCAGTCCGTAGGCGGGGATCTCGTTTCTGCGCACCACGAGGAGTGCGATTCCGAGAACCAGCGCGATGGGCCACACGATCGGTGTGAAGGCCGTGGTGAACGTCAGCAGCAGGGCGTACGCCCAGGTGGCGCGCCAGCTGCCGCGTGCACCGGAGGAGTTCGTCAGCCCGCTCGCGGCGATGCCCGCGCGCGCGAGGAGCGGCAGCAGGATCGCGAGGACGGAGGTGCCGATCCGGCCGCCCGCGAGCGCGCCCGTGGCGGCGGGCAGGAAGGCGTACACGATGGATGCCCAGGCGCGCAGCAGGCGTGACTCGACGAGCGGCCGTGAGGCGAAGTACGCGGTGAAGCCGGCCAGCGGTACGGAGGCGACCAGGAGCACGGTGACGGCGAGCCCGGTGGAGCCGAAGAGCAGCGAGGACAGCATCGCGACGAGCGCCAGATACGGCGGGGCCGTCTGTGTCCCGCCCGCGCCCACCGCGTGCCAGCCGTCGAGATAGCGCGACCAGAGCTCGGAGGAGTCGCCGGGCGCGGGCAGCAGCGCGCCGCCCGCGAGCGCCCCGGCGCCGAACAGCGCGCGGCACGCGATGAGTGAGACGAAGAGCAGCGCGACGAAGAGCACGGGTCCGGGCTTGCGCGCGACGCGCTTGACCCGGCCGAACTGCTCGACCTCCAGGAAGTCGGCGTCGTCTCCGCCGGGCCCGGACTCGACCGCGCCGCCGTGCCGTCCGGCGCCGCCGGTGGCCTCGACGTCGGAGCGGCCCACGAGGCTGCTCGCGGCCTGCTCGATGGTGGCCCGTACGGTCGCGCCCGGCGGCGGGAACAGCGGGCGCAGCTCGTCCTTGTCGACCTGCGGGCGGCCGCGCGTGCGGCGGCCCGCGAGGATCCGCTCGGGGCGCAGCAGCGTCCCGAGGAGCCCGCGGATCTCATCGACGGCCTGTCCGGGGACCTTGCCCACGAGATACGCGACCGTGCGCAGCAGGGTGCCGAGGACCAGTCGGAACAGGATCCAGGGCAGCTGCGCCGTACGGGCGTTGACGAGGAGGGTGTAGGTGGCGCCCGCCTTGTCGACCTTGTGCGGGGAGGCGGCGGTGCGGCCCACGCAGTCGACGGTGCGGCGCTCGCGGGAGGAGGCCTCGGCGTGTCGTACGACCGCCTCGGGGGCGACGAGGACGTTGTGCCCGGCGGACTGGGCCCGCCAGCACAGGTCGACGTCGTCGCGCATCAGGGGCAGCCGGCGGTCGAAGCCGCCGAGTTCCTCGAAGACGTCGCGCCGGATCAGCATTCCGGCGGTGGACACGGACAGCACCGGGTGTACGTGGTCGTGCTGGCCCTGGTCCTGCTCGCGGCGGTCCAGGCCGGTCCAGCGGCGGCCGGAGTTGGCGATGGTGACGCCGACTTCCAGGAGCGCCCGGCGGTCGTACCAGCCGCGGAGCTTGGGGCCGATCACGGCGACTTCCTTGCCGAGCTCCGACTCGTTCTCCACGACCCGCAGCAGCTGCGCCAGGGCGTCCGGCTCGGGCGCGCAGTCGTCGTGCAGCAGCCAGAGCCACTGCTCGGGCTCGCCGTACGGGAGGTCCGGCATGTCGTACGCGTCGTCGCGCCAAGTGCGGGTGACCGGGTCCCAGCCGCTGGGGCGCTTCAGGTAGGGCAGGTCGTCCGGGGTGAGCACACCGGCGGTGCGGGTGGCCTCCTCGACGGCCTGGCCGAAGCCGGTGCGCCGGGCGAGGTGCACGACGCGGTCGGCGCCGAGCGCGTCGGTGAGCAGCTGGGCGGAGTCGTCCGCGCTGCCGGTGTCGGCCGCCACCGCGTTCTGCACGGGGCGCTCCTGGCCGAGCAGCCCGGCGAGTGCCTCGGGCAGCCAGCGGGCGCCGTCATGGGAGACGAGCACCGCGGTCACCACGTGGCGCGGGAACTCAGGAGTGGCAGCGTCGTGTTGGCCTGCCGTATGGCTGTGCACGGACATCGAGGTACGGGCCCCGGTTCGATGGACTGCGGTGGACGCCTGTGCCCGCAGGGAGCAGCGGGACGTCTCGGACGGAGGCCCACACTAACGGCTGGGCAACGCGGCGGCCCGCCGCCTGTGGATAACCCACCTGCGACGGGCCGTTCGTTACGTATCGGTACGTAGGGGTGTGCGCCGTTCGCTCGGACTGTGGCCTTCGTCGGGCAGCCGTCGGCCGACGTCGGTCGGGTCTCAGACGGCGGCTTTCTTCAGGCGACGTCGTTCGCGCTCGGACAGACCGCCCCAGATGCCGAACCGTTCGTCGTTGGCGAGCGCGTATTCGAGGCACTCGGAGCGGACCTCGCAGGCGAGGCAGACCTTCTTGGCCTCGCGGGTGGAGCCGCCCTTCTCGGGAAAGAAGGACTCGGGGTCGGTCTGGGCGCACAGCGCGCGCTCCTGCCAGCCGAGTTCCTCGTCCGCGTCGTCGACCAGCAGTTGCTGCACCAGCTCGGTCATGTGCGCCCCTCGTCTGTCTTTCGCGTCCCCGTGATGCTGCCGTTACCGATTTCGGCTGAACGACACGAGTGAAATTACAAGTGTGCCGATCCGGGCCAGTCAAGCCGAGATCTGCTATTGGGCCCCTTATTCACTCTGCGGAACCAAGGTTATGCGGAAAGTGTTCAAATCGGCATAAACCCTGACAGCCCAAGGGTGCCCAGGCCGGACCCCCGCCCCCTTCAGAGGGGAGGACGCCCAGGAGTTCGATCTCGTTCCGACGCGAACAACGAAGCGAACCGGATCACATTCGGATCACGGGCCCGCGGCGAGGTTTGTGCGCCCGGTTGTGCGCCATGTGTCCGGGGCGGCTCCTGAACAAACCTTTCGCCTCACAGATGAACCGGATGTGGTGAAACATCTCCCACATGGGGGGCGCGAAGTTGACAGTCGAGGTGTGAACCGATGTGCTTGTGGGCATGCTCGCGAACTTGGCGCTCACCTCGACCCGCACTGCCGGGTCCCACGGTGCTGTCCGCGCTCGCTGTAGCTGTTGTTGCTGTTCCAGCTGTTGAGCCGTACCGCGCTCCGGCCGGCGCTCCCCAGCGGAGCGACCCCCCGCCCGCACCCGGGCGACATCCCCCGTCCGTGACCCGGGCGGTAATGGTCCTCCCCCAGTCTCGGCTTCGCTCGACCGGGGGGACCCCCATCACCCCAGCACTCTCCCGCCGAGGAACCACCGCACCCATGAACAGCGACAGCGACCTCCAGATCGCCGGCGACATCCTCGAAGTACCGCACCTGCTCCAGCCGCCGCGCGAACACCCGTCCACCGTGGCCGAGTTCGTCGGTCTGGCCCGCTCCATCGCCACCGACCGCTCCCAGTGGGAGCACCTCGTCCAGTACGACGCCACTTCGCGCTGGTACCACCGGCTGAGCACCGGCCCCGGCTACGAGGTGTGGCTGCTCTCCTGGGTGCCCGGACAGGGCAGCGGGCTGCACGACCACGGGGGCTCCTCCGGCGTACTCACCGTCCTGGACGGCGCGCTGACCGAGCGCACTGAACGCGGCACGCGCGCGTTGAGCACGGGTTCACAGCGGGTGTTCGCGCCTGGCTATGTCCACGAGGTCGTCAACGACTCCCTCGAACCGGCCGTGAGCCTGCACGTGTACTACCCGGGCCTGACCGAGATGCCGATGCACGCCGCCCGCTGCGCGGTCGCCGAGGTCGCGGGGCCGCCGGGGTCTCAAGCAGCTGAGCCTCGTACCGCCGAGTCGTCTCGTACGGCCGAGTCGTCTCATGCGGCTGAGTCGTCTCATGCGGCTGAGTCGTCTCATGCGGCTGAGTCGTCTCATGCGGCTGAGGTCTCGTAACCGCCTGCCGTGTTGTCGTACCCGCCTGCAAGACTGATTCCCATGCGCATTGTGGTTCTGGCAGGCGGCATCGGTGGTGCCCGGTTCCTGCGTGGTCTAAAGCGGGCCGCGCCGGACGCGGACATCACGGTCATCGGCAACACCGGGGACGACATCCACCTCTTCGGGCTGAAGGTCTGTCCGGACCTCGACACGGTGATGTACACGCTCGGCGGCGGTATCAACGAGGAGCAGGGCTGGGGGCGGGACGACGAGACCTTCCACCTCAAGGAGGAACTCGCGGCCTACGGAGTCGAGCCCGAATGGTTCGGTCTCGGCGACCGGGACTTCGCGACGCACATCGTGCGGACGCAGATGCTCGGGGCGGGCTTTGCGCTCAGTGCCGTCACCGAGGCGCTGTGCGACCGGTGGAAGCCGGGCGTCCGCCTCATCCCCATGTCCGACGACCGCATCGAGACGCATGTCGCCGTCGAGATGGACGGTGAGCGCAAGGCCATTCACTTCCAGGAGTACTGGGTGCGGCTGCGAGCCTCCGTACCGGCCGAGGCCATCGTGCCGGTCGGCGCCGAGCAGGCCAAGCCGGCGCCCGGGGTGCTCGAAGCCATCGCCGAGGCGGACGTCATCCTCTTCCCGCCGTCCAACCCCGTCGTCTCCGTCGGCACGATCCTCGCCGTGCCCGGCATCCGGGAGGCGATCGCCGACGCGGGCGTTCCCGTGGTCGGCCTCTCCCCCATCGTCGGTGACGCGCCCGTACGCGGCATGGCCGACAAGGTGCTGGCGGCGGTGGGCGTCGAGTCCACAGCCGCCGCGGTCGCCGAGCACTACGGCTCGGGGCTCCTGGACGGCTGGCTCGTCGACACGGTGGACGCGTCCGCCGTGGAGCGGGTGGAGAGCGCCGGGATCCGTTGCCGGGCCGTGCCACTGATGATGTCCGACCTCGACGCGACGGAGCAGATGGCGCGTGAGGCACTGACGCTGGCGGAGGAGGTGCGGGCGTCTTGAGCACAGGGCTCCCTCCGGAGGAGGACTTCACGGACGGGGACAGGGACGGGGACAGGGACAGGGAAAGTTCAGCGGGGTCCGGGCGTCCCGGCGCCGGGGTCTCCACCGCCTCGCCCGGCTATCGGGTCTGGGCGCTGACCGGTCTTCCCGAGGTCCGCGAGGGCGATGACCTCGCCAAGTTCGTCGCCTCGGCCGAGCCGGGGCTCGTCGACGGTGATGTGCTCCTCGTCACCTCCAAGATCGTGTCCAAGGCGGAGGGGCGGATCGTCGAGGCCACCGACCGTGAGGCCGCCATCGACGCGGAGACCGTACGGGTCGTGGCGCGCCGCGGAGCGCTGCGGATCGTCGAGAACCGGCAGGGGCTCGTGATGGCCGCCGCCGGCGTCGACGCCTCCAACACCCCTGCCGGGACTGTGCTGTTGCTCCCCGAGGACCCCGACGCCTCCGCGCGGACGATTCGGGACGGGCTGCGGGACGCCCTCGGCGTGGACGTCGGTGTCGTGATCACCGACACCTTCGGGCGGCCCTGGCGCACCGGGCTCACCGATGTCGCCATCGGGGCCGCGGGCGTCCTGGTCCTCGACGACCTGCGCGGTGGCACCGACGCGCACGGCAATCCGCTGAGCGCGACCGTCGTCGCCACCGCCGACGAACTGGCCGCCGCCGGTGACCTGGTCAAGGGCAAGTCCGCCGGGCTGCCCGTCGCCGTCGTGCGCGGGCTGCCGCATGTGGTGACCGAGGACGACGGTGAGGGAGCGCGGGCGATGGTGCGGGGCGGGCGCGACGACATGTTCCGGCTCGGCACCTCGGAGGCCGTACGGGAGGCGGTGACCCAGCGGCGTACCGTACGGGCCTTCACCGACGAGCCCGTCGACCCCGGTGCCGTACGACGGGCCGTGGCCGCTGCTGTCACGGCGCCCGCGCCGCACCACACCACTCCCTGGCGATTCGTCCTCCTGGAGTCCGAGGAGTCCCGGACGCGGCTGCTCGACGCCATGCGGGACGCGTGGATCGCGGATCTGCGGGGTGACCAAAAGGCCGAGGAGTCCATCGCCAAGCGGGTGCGACGCGGGGATGTGCTGCGCAACGCGCCGTACCTCGTCGTGCCGTGTCTGGTGATGGACGGGGCTCATACGTACGGCGACGTACGGCGGGACGGTGCCGAGCGCGAGATGTTCGTGGTCGCCGCCGGGGCGGGCGTCCAGAACTTCCTGGTCGCGCTGGCCGGGGAGCGACTCGGCTCCGCCTGGGTGTCGTCGACGATGTTCTGCCGGGATGTCGTACGGGAGGTGCTGGGGCTGCCGGAGGGGTGGGACCCAATGGGTGCCGTGGCCGTGGGGCACGCGGCGGAGGAGCCCAGGGCCCGGCCCGAGCGGGACTCCGGGGCGTTCATCGAGGTGCGGTGACTCGTACGTGTCGGGCGGGCTGACCGCCTACTCTCGTTGGGCATCCCGGTCGTTGGGCAGCTTGATCGTTGGGCAGCTTGATCACCTCCAGGACTTCATAGGACCTCCTTCGTGGCTGGACGATTCGCTCCGCGGCCGACGCGTACGACTGTGCGCGGCGGGCATGTCGTGGTGCCCGGTGGTGTGCCGCGGCCTGCGGCCGCACCCGGGCGGACGCGTACGTGGACGCCGCCCTGGCCTCTCGATCTCGGGCTCGTGCTCGGGCCGCTGCGGCGCGGCCCGGGCGATCCCACCTTCCGTACGACGCCGGACGGGTCCGTGTGGCGGGCCTGCCGGACGCCTGCCGGGCCCGGGACACTGCGGGTCGCGATGCGCGGCGGGGCGGTTCACGGCGAGGCGTGGGGAGCGGGGGGCGAGTGGTTGCTCGATCGGCTCCCGGAGTTGCTCGGGGCCCTGGACGACCCGGAGGCCTTCGAGCCGCGGCACCGGCTGGTCGCGGTCACCCGGCATCGGCGGCCGGGGTTGCGCCTGACGCGTACCGGGCTCGTGCTGGAGTCGCTGATTCCGTCCGTGCTTGAGCAGAAGGTCACCACGGATGAGGCGTACCGGGCCTGGCGGTTGCTCGTACGGAAGTACGGGGAGCCGGCGCCGGGGCCCGCGCCGGAGCGGATGTGCGTCATGCCGGCGGCGCGGACCTGGGCGTTGATCCCCTCCTGGGAGTGGCATCGGGCCGGGGTGGACAACAAGCGGGCTTCGACGATTCTGCGGGCCGTGCGGGTCGCTGCGCGGCTTGAGGAGGCGGTGTCGTTCGAACCCGCGCGGGCTCAGGCTCGGCTGGAGTTGGTGTCCGGGGTGGGGCCGTGGACCTCGGCGGAGGTGGTGCAGCGTAGTCACGGGGCGGCGGATTCCGTGACCGTCGGGGATCTTCATCTGCCCGGGATCGTGGGGTACGCGCTGGCCGGTGATCGTGACGCGGACGATTCCGTGATGCTGTCGCTGCTGGCGCCCTATGCGGGGCAGCGGCATCGGGCGGCTCGGCTGATTCTGTTGTCCGGGCGGGCGCCGGCTCGGCGTGTGCCGAAGATGCCTCGGGGGGATATCGGGCGGCTTTGACCGGGGCTGGGGACGGGTAGGGGCCGAGCGGGTTTCGCCCCCTCCGCCCCTACCCGTCCCTTGGTCCTGGGGGCTGCCGCCCCCAGACCCCCGCTGTCGGCCTGGACGGCCTCGTCCTCGAACGCCGGACGGGCTGAAAGCTACTGGTCCGACGAAAAGCGGATCGAACCCGCCGGGATCCTGGCGTCGCACCAGACCCGTACGCCCTCCCGGAGTTCGTTGTCCGGGCCGATCTCCGCGCCGTCGCCGATGACGGTGGCGGTGAGGATCGAGCGTTCGCCGATGCGGGCGCGGGCGCCGATGAGGGAGTCGGTGATGACGGCGCCGGATTCCACGACGGCGCCGTCGAGGATGGCGCTGCCTGTGATGCGGGCGCCCTCGCCGATGTGTGCGCCCTCGCCGATGACCGTGCCGCCGGTCAGCTTGGCGTCCGGGGCGACGGTGGCGGTGGGGAGGACAAGGCGGTCGCCGCAGCGGCCCGGGACTGCCGGGGACGGGGCGCGGCCGAGGACCAGGTCCGCCGAGCCCCGTACGAAGGCCTGCGGGGTGCCGAGGTCCAGCCAGTACGTGGAGTCGACCATGCCCTGGAGGTGCGCTCCGGTGGCGAGGAGTTCCGGGAAGGTTTCGCGCTCCACCGAGACAGGGCGGCCCGCGGGGATCGTGTCGATGACCGAGCGGCGGAAGACGTACGCCCCCGCGTTGATCTGGTCGGTGACGATCTCCTCGGGGGTCTGAGGTTTCTCCAGGAAGGCCGTTACGCGGCCGGTGGCGTCCGTGGGGACCAGGCCGAACGCGCGCGGGTCCTCGACACGGGTGAGGTGGAGGGAGACGTCCGCGCCCGTCGTCTCGTGGGTGCGGACCAGGGCCGGGATGTCCAGCCCGGTCAGGATGTCGCCGTTGAAGATCAGGACCGGGTCGTCGGGGCCCGAGTGCAGGCGGGCGGCCACGTTGCGGATGGCGCCGCCGGTGCCGAGGGGCTCCTCCTCGGTGACGTACTCGAGGTGGAGGCCGAGCGAGGAACCGTCACCGAAGTACGGCTCGAAGACCTCGGCCAGGTAGGAGGTCGCCAGGACGACGTGCTCGACGCCCGCCGCCCTCGCCCGCGCCAGCTGGTGGGTGAGGAACGGGACCCCGGCCGCCGGAACCATCGGCTTGGGGGTGTGCACCGTGAGCGGGCGCAGTCTGGTGCCTCTGCCGCCGACCAGGAGGATCGCTTCTGTCACCTGTCGTCTCTGCTTCCTGATGGGACCGGCCGAACTGTGTTTCGGCCGGCCAGTGTATGCAGACCGTTCGATGGCGCTTTCGACGGTCGGCAGTGCGGTCCTCCCGTGCTGCCGACCGTTCTACCTGCCCTGATACTTGGCCGCCGCCTTACGGGCCGAGCCGAGCTTGCTGTACAGCTGCCAGCCCGGACACTCGGTGCTGAACCCGTCCCGATGGCCGGAGATCACATTCAGTCGTACGTTCTTTCCCTTTTTGTAGAGATTGCCACCGCCGGACTTCAGATATGTCTTTCCGCGCGGATTGACCCCGAAGAGGCCGAGCTTCCATGCGGTGAGCTTCGCGATGGCGGTGACGGCTGATGCGGACGGCTTCGTCTTGCCGAAGCTGCCGAGGACGGCGATCCCCATGCTGTCGGTGTTGAAACCGAGAGTGTGTGCGCCCGTGACGGCCTTCGCCACGCCCCCGGCGCGGCCTTCGTAGATGTTTCCGCACTTGTCGACGAGGAAGTTGTAGCCGATGTCCCGCCAGCCGCTGCTCACTACGTGGTAGCGGTAGATACTGCGGATGACCGAAGGGACTTGCGAGCAGCTGTAGTTGTTGCCCGAGGCGGTGTGGTGCACGAAGGCGGCCTTGACCTTCTTCGAGTAGACGAAACCGCGCTCGCGCAGCTTCTCGTTCGCGCCCCAGCCCTTGCGCGTGATGATGCGCGGGCGCGGGCCGATGTACGGCTTCACGCGCTGCTCGGCCGGGCGCTCGGCGAGGAATTCGCGCTCCGTCTCCTGCTGGGAGAGGGCGGGAATCACGTTCGCGGAGAGCTCGGGGACCTCGGTGGCGCTCGTGGGCTCAAGGCCGGTGTTGGCAGCGGACACGGCGGCGTACGCGGCGGAGAGTGCGCCGGCCCGTGGGGCGCGCACCTGCGCGTCGGCACGCCGAAGCCCCGGTTGTGCACCGGCGCTCGATGTTCCCGGCTGCGCGCCCGCGGATGCGGCGTCCGCGCCGGGCGCGACCAGTTCGAGGCGCATCCCCCTGGGGAGCGGCGAGTCGCCCGCTGTCGTCGCACGTTCGTCCACCTCCGCCTGGACGCGCACCTCGACGCCGTCGGAGTCGCCCACCCACAGCGGCGCCGTGGATCCGCGTACCCGGCCCGAATCGCCTTCGGCGGTGTCCGGGTCGGCCGCGTGTTCGTGGTTGTGCGTCTCGACGTCCTGCCAGCCGGACCAGTGGCCGGTGGCGGCGGCGCGGGTACGGACCTGGACTCGGCCGTGCAGTTCGCTGTCCGGGTTGTCCCAGACGATGCCGACGAGCGAGAAGGGCCGTACGTCGCGTCGGACGAGTCCTTGTTCGGGGGCGGCGGAGCCGAGGGCGCGTTCGCCGGTGAGCGGGACGAGTGGCAGTGACTGGGTACTGCCGGGGGCAGCGGGTTCGGACCTCACCGCCGACGGGCCGGCCTGCGCCGGAGCGGACAGGGCCAGCGGAAGGACGAGCGCGGCCGCGCAAGTGACGCCGACCGAAGAAGCAAGGAATCCACGCATGCCCCTGATACTGGACATAGTCATACATATCTGTCTATCCGGGAATTGACGGACCGTCGGGCGCCGCTCGTCCGAACCGGTGGCTCCGCAGGCCGGACCCACACCCGCCCCGCACCCTCCCCCGCGTACGCTTGCCCGCGTGACCGCCACCGACCGCACCCCCGCCGACCTGCTGCGATCCGCGCTCGCCACGGACCCCGCGCGCCCCCTGGTGACCTTCTACGACGACGCCACGGGCGAACGGATCGAATTGTCCGTGGCCACCTTCGCCAATTGGGTGGCCAAGACCGCCAACCTGCTCCAGAACGAACTGTCCGCCGAACCGGGCGACCGGGTCGCACTGCTGCTGCCCGCGCACTGGCAGACGGCGGTGTGGCTGCTGGCGTGCTCCTCGGCCGGTGTCGTCGCGGATCTCGGGGGCGACCCGGCCGCGGCCGACCACGTCGTCGCGGGGCCCGGCGAGTTCGAGGCCGGCCTCGCCTGCTCCGGCGACCGGATCGCACTGTCGCTCGCACCGCTGGGACGGCGCTTCCCAACACCGCCCGCCGGATACGCCGACTACGCCGTCGAGGTGCCGACACAGGGGGACCGTTTCCAGGCGTACGCGCCCGTGGACCCGGAAGTGCCGGCGCTGATTGTCGCCGGGGCGGAGTACACGAGCGCCGAGGTCGTCGAGCGGGCGCGTGCGGACGCGCCTGTGCTCGGGCTCACGGGGCCCTGGTCCCGGATCCTGTCGGCGCTGCCGTACGACACCTGGGAGGGGCTCAGCGCGGGGCTGTACTCGGCGCTCGCGACCGGGGGGTCCGTGGTGCTGTGCCGTCATCTGGAGCAGCTGGGCGAGGACCCGCTGGCCAAGCGGATCGAGAGCGAGCGGGTGACCGCGACGGCTCGGTAGCCCCCGGGCGGGCACCGGGCCACCCCGGCACCCGGGAACGTCGGCACCGGACCACCCCGGCACCCGGGAACGTCGGCGACTCGGCACCCGGTACTGGTGGCTGTGCCCACCCTCCCCCACTCTCGGCTTCGCTCGATCGGGGGGACCCCTATCGCCCTGCGGAACGATTGCCCACAGCGATAGCGGTCGGCCGCCTGCGCATCGCCCGTTCGGCCCATCACCGGCCCCCCTCACCAGCCCCTCCGGGAGAGGGTCGTAGGAGCACCACACGCTCGTACGCCATGAGGGGTGGACTCCGACGTGACCGACACCGCAGGCACGCCGTCCGGAGCGCCTGAGCGGACGGCCACTCCCCGCACCCTGGGCCCCGAGATCGGCGCCACCCCCACCGGCGCCGGTCTCATACGTCGCCGCAGGCGCTGGCTGCGCTACACCGCGATCGGTGTCGCGGTCGTGGTGCTCGGTGCCGCCGGGGCGGGCTGGGCGGCGTACGAGAAGCTGAACGGGAACATCACGGCGGACAACGACGCCGCGACCGAGCTCGCCCGGTACGAGAAGGAACGGCCCACCGCACTGGTGCGCGGCGCGCAGAACATCCTGCTGATCGGGTCGGACTCGCGGGCCGGGAACGGCAACGCGCAGTACGGGCGGGACTCCGGCACCGAGCGGTCCGACACCACGATCCTGCTGCACCTCGCCGCGGACCGGCGCAGCGCGACCGCCGTCTCCCTCCCCCGCGACCTGATGGTGGACGTGCCAGGTTGCCGCCGCCCGGACGGCACCCGTACCGAGCCGATGTTCGGGATGTTCAACTACGCCTTCCAGACGGGTGGTTCGGCCTGCACGATCCGTACCGTCGAGAAGCTCACGAACATCCGCGTCGACCACCACATGGTCATCGACTTCAACGGCTTCAAGGAGATGGTCGACGCGGTCGACGGCGTCCGGGTGTGCCTGAAGGAGCCGATCGACGACAAGGAAGCCATGCTGAAGCTGCCCGCGGGCAAGGTGACGCTCAACGGCGAACAGGCTCTCGGTTACGTCCGCGCCCGCAAGAGCATCGGCGACGGCAGCGACACCGACCGGATGGACCGTCAGCAGCGCTTCCTCGGCGCGCTCGTCAACAAGGTGCGCAGCAACGACGTCCTCCTCAATCCCACGAAGCTCTATCCCGTACTCGACGCGGCCACCTCGTCGCTCACCACGGACCCGGCGCTGGCAAGCCTGCGCGGGCTGTACGACCTCGTGCGCGGCATGCGCGACATCCCCACGGAACGGGTGCAGTTCCTGACGGTGCCCCGGACGTCGTACGTCTACAACGCCAATCGCGACCAGCTCGTGAAGCCCGAGGCTGAGAAACTCTTCACGCGGCTGCGGGCGGACGCACCGGTGACGGTCGCGAAGGATCTTCCGGAGAATTCAGCGGATTCCGCCGCAGACAGCTCGTACGAGGGCAATCGCTACGGCGGTGAGGGCGGCGGCGAGAGCGATGACACCGACGCCTTCGATTACTCGCACGAGGACGGGAAACCGGGCGGAAAGGGACCCGGCGGAGCCTCGGGGACTCCCGAGCCGGCGCCGACTTTCCGGGGGAACACGGCGGCCGAGGACACCTGCGAGTAAAACCCACGTCAAGGCGGGGAACAGCCGAGCTGAGAACTCTCTGAGAAATAGGGCGGATTGCCCAGTTGTAGGCAGGTGGAATTTCTCACTGTCGTCGCTCGGCGCTGAACTGGGCGGATAGTGTGAGCGATCCGGTGCACCCGGCCTCCAGGTCTGTCCTGCGGTCGTGCACTGCTGGACCGAGTGACCGAGCGCCTTTATGTAGGGGGAAATAAGGCGCCGCGTGGCCCCGACGGAGGACTCAAGAACCGTGGACGCGCAAGGCCGTGGGCGGGCGGACGATATCGACCCCGCAGACCAGTGGGTACTCAACCCGAACACCGGCGACTACGAACTGCGACTGCGGCCTTCCGCACCGCAATCACCAGTCCCCGGTCCTCGCAGATCCGCCCGTGGCGCGGGTGCCGTCCCGACGGACAACCGCAGCGCACCGGTCCGGGAGCCCGGTGATGCGCCCGGCGGCGTTCCCGACACCGATGTGCCAGGGCCACGCAGGCGCCGCGGTGCGCCCGCCGAGCCACCTCCCGGGCGGCGGCGGGGGCGTACGAAGCCGAAGAAGTCGAAGGCGAAGAAGATACTGCTGTGGACCGGCGGCACGATGGCCCTCGTGCTGGTCGCCGTCTCCACCGCCGGGTACTTCTACCTCAAGCACCTTGAGGGCAACGTCACCACGCAGGACGTCGGCAGCGCGGCCTCCAGCAGCTTCAGCAAGGACGAGGCCTTCAACATCCTCATCATCGGTACGGACAAGCGCACCGGTGAGGGCAACGAGGACTACGGCGACTCGGGCAGCGTCGGGCACGCCGACACCACCATCCTGCTGCACGTCTCCAAGGACCGTACGAACGCGACCGCGTTGAGCATTCCGCGCGACCTGATCGTCGACATTCCGGACTGCCCGACCAAGCAGGCCGACGGCAGCACCAAGATCATCCCGGGAACAACCGGCGTCCGCTTCAACACCAGCCTCGGTCAGGGCGGCCGGGACGCGGGCTGCACGATGCTCACGGTCAAGGCGGTCACCGGCATCACGCCCAACCACTTCATGATGGCCGACTTCAACGCGGTCAAGACGCTGACCACCGCGGTGGACGGCGTCGAGGTCTGCCTCGCCAAGGACGTCGACGACCCCGACTCGCATCTCAAGCTCTCCGCCGGCAAGCACACGATCGAGGGCGAGACGGCGCTCGCCTTCCTGCGCACCCGGCACGCCTTCGGCAACTCGGGCGACCTCGACCGCATCAAGGTCCAGCAGCAGTTCCTGGCCTCGCTGATGCGCAAGATGTCCTCCAGCGACACCCTCACCAACCCCGCCAAGCTGCTGACCCTGGCCGAGGCCGCCACCAAGGCGCTGACCGTGGACACCGGTATCGGCAAGGTCAGCACGCTCAAGGACGTGGCCCTGGAGCTGAAGAAGGTGCCGACGAAGAACATCACCTTCCTCACGACGCCGGTCATCGACAACCCCGCCGAGGAGACCCCGGTGACGGTCGTCGTCCACCCGTCGGACGCTCAGCCGGTCTTCGACATGATCAAGGACGACGTGTCGTTCACCGAGGTGGAGGCGCAGAAGAAGGCGGAGGCGGCCTCGGTCGCCGCCCGGCTCGAAGGCACCCAGTCCGAGGCCGCCGACGTCCGGGTCAACATCTACAACGGCGGCGCCGTCGCCGGCTCCGCACAGGAAACACTTAACTGGCTACAGAATGATGAGGGCGTGCTCAAGTCCAGCCAGCTCGGCAACGCCGAGGAGACGCTCAGCAAGACGACCCTGGAGTACTCGCCCGACCAGGCCGATCAGGCACGCAAGCTGGCGGATCTCATGGGGTTGTCCGGCTCGGCGATGAAGCCTGGCAAGAGCGAGACGAACGATCAGGGTCTGCCCGCGATCGTGCTGACCCTGGGCAAGGACTTCAAGGGCGCGGGGGTGTCCCTGACCGCTCCGACAACGGCGCCGGACACGGTCGAGAAGTCCACCGCGGACAAAACAGTGTGCGCCAGCTGATGACCTAACGGGTCCGTCAAGCGTCCAACAGGACGAGAGCGCGTCCGACTTGGGCGCGAGAAACGTTCAACTGGACGCGGGACGGGCCCGTTTGTCAGGCGCAGCGTGGGGAGGGGCAGGGAGATGGCGCGAAGTGGTGTGCGCGGAGAGGGAACACGCTCAAGCGGCCGGGGGGCCGGTGAGCATGGCTGGGACGACAGCCTGTACGACGGGAGCGACGAGCCCGTTCAGGGGGCGGACGGCGATTCCGGTCCTGGGGCCGGCAGCGGCGCCGGGCGGTCGGCCGACATCGATCCGGTTCCGGGGACCGACGGCAATCCGGTTCCGGGGACCGAAGGTCGGACGGCCGAGGACACCATGTCTCTCAAGCCGCTGGGGGACGGCCGGGGCGGCGACGGCCGCCGGCCCGAGGGTGCCGCGCGCTCGCGCCGCAGACGCCGCGTACTGCGCTGGTCGGCGATGGTCCTGGCGGTCCTGATACTTGGCACCGCCGGTGCCGGTTATCTCTACTACCAGCACCTGAACGACAACATCAAGAAGGACGACCTGAACATCGGCGACGCGAAGGACCGCGCCGCCGAGTCCGAGGCGAACGCGGCCGGTCAGACCCCGCTGAACATCCTGCTGATCGGCTCGGACGCCCGGGACACCGAGGAGAATCAGGAACTCGGCGGCGCGAAGGAGACGTTCGGCGGAGTCCCGCTCGCGGACGTCCAGATGCTGCTGCACCTCTCCGCCGACCGCACCAACATGTCGGTGGTCAGCATGCCGCGGGACACGCTGCTGGACATCCCCAAGTGCACCGACCCGGACGACGGCCAGGTGTACGCGGCGAGCAGCGTTCCCACGATGACCAACCAGACGCTCGGCCGCGGCGGCCCAGGCTGCACGGTGGCCACCTGGGAGAAGCTGACCGACATCCACATCGACCATTTCATGCAGATCGACTTCTCGGGTGTGGTCTCGATGGCGGACGCGATCGGCGGCGTCCCGGTCTGCGTCGACGCCAACATCTACTCCAAGGACAGCCAGGGTCACGGCTCCGGGCTGAAGCTGGAGGAGGGCACCACCTACGTCAAGGGCGAGCAGGCCCTGGAGTGGCTGCGTACCCGGTACGGCTTCGAGGACGGCAGCGACCTGGCGCGCGCCAAGGCCCAGCACCAGTACATGAACTCGATGGTGCGCGAGCTGCGGGACAACGCCACCGTCTCCAACCCCACCAAGCTGCGCAGTCTCGCCGAGACGGCCACCAAGGCACTGACCGTCGACACGGGCCTCGGCACCGTGAAGAAGCTCTACGACCTCAGCAACGAGCTGCGGAAGGTCGAACCGAAGCGGATCACGATGACGACCATGCCGAATCGATACGTCGGCGCGCGCGTGGAGCCCACGGACGACGCGGCCAAGCTGTTCCGTCTCGTACGCGAGGACATCGCCCTCGACGGCAAGGACGCGAAGAAGACGGTCACGGAGGAGACTTCCTCGGATCCGGCCGCCGCGGACGACAAGATCGGCGTGGCCGTGCTGAACGGCACGCGGACGTCCACGCAGTCCCCGGTCAGCGGGCGCGCGAGCGAGGTGAGCGAGCTGCTGGTCGGCAAGGGCTTCACACAGGCCTCGGCGGAGCAGTCGGAAGCGACCACCGAGGACAAGACGCTGATCCGCTACCCGAGCGCCGACCTGGAGGGTGACGCCCAGCGGGTCGCCAAGTCCCTGGGAATTCCGCTGAGTTCGGTGGAGAAGTCGACGAGCGTCTCGGGCGTCACGCTCGTGGTCGGCGCCGACTGGCGCGAGGGCACGACGTACAAGGCCGAGGCGGAGGACAACACGACTCCGGACACGGCGGAGGCCCTCAACGGCGCCGACGACAAGGCCTGCATGCACGTGAACCCGAACTACACCTGGTAGAGCACGAGTTGGGCCCCTCTCGACGAGACTTGCCGAGAGGGGCCCAACTCATACACCCATGACCTCAGTTGGAGCTGAGCACCGCTGGACGCCGCGACGCTATGACCTTCTTCGCGAGCGCCTTCGGGCTGGTGAGGAAGCCCCAGCCCCAGGACATGTGCATCGTCGCGAGGGCGAGCGGGATCTGGAGCCGCGCCTTCAGCGGCAGCCCCCTGCCCGTGAGCAGTGAGCCGAGCGCGATGGCCGCGAGGTAGCCGCCGGGGATCACGAACCCCCAGGGGGTCAGCGCCGCGCCCACCACGACACCCGCCACGATCGCGCACACCGCGGTCGGCGGGGCGAGGTAGCGCAGGTTGATGGAGCCCTCGTGGAAACGGGCGACGACATGACGCCAACGCCCGTAGTCCTTGTACTGCTTGGCGAGGGCTCGCATGGAGGGCCTCGGGCGGTACGACACCCGCAGTTCGGGCGAGAACCAGATGAGGCCGCCCGCCTCCCTGATCCGGAAGTTCAGCTCCCAGTCCTGGGCGCGGATGAACTCCTCGTTGTAGCCGCCCTGTTGCTCCAGCGCCTCGCGCCGGAAGACGCCGAGGTACACGGTCTCGGCGGGCCCGGCCTCGCCGCCCGTGTGGAAGGCCGCGTTCCCCACCCCGATCTTCGAGGTCATCGCGGCGGCGACCGCGTGCTCCCAGTCGTTCTCGCCCTCGGCGTGCATGATCCCGCCGACGTTCTGCGCGCCGGTCTCCGCCAGCAGGCGTACGGCGGTCGCGATGTAGTTGGGCGAGAGCATGCCGTGCCCGTCGACGCGTACGACGATGGGGTGGCTGGACGCCTTGATCGCGGCGTTCAGCGCGGCGGGGGTGCGACCGGCCGGGTTCGGCACGGTGTGCACGCGTGGATCCTCACGTACGAGCTCGGCGGCGATCTCCTCCGTACGGTCAGCGGACGGACCGATGGCGAGCACCACCTCCATCTCGCCGTCGTACTCCTGCGCCAGGATCGCTTGGACGGACCCACGCAGATGCCGCTCCTCGTCGAGGACGGGCATGATCACAGAAACGGCGGGAGACCGCACGTCAGACTTCTCGCTCATCGGACGTCACGTTACCGCGAATGGGGGACACGGTCGCGCGCCGCCCTCCCTCCGGCCCGGGCCGCAGATCGTATGGGCCTACGGTGCTCACGGATCCCACGTCCGGCCCTCGCGGAGGTGTCCCCCCTTGCCCACGCCGCCCCGCTCCCCCGCACGCCCTCCAGGCCGTCGCCCACAGCGGCCCCCCGTACGGCGTAAGAAGCCGCGCTGGGCCATGCGGGCGGTGACCACGCTCTCGGTGGTGGTGCTCGCCGCGGCGGGCATCGGGCACGCGGTGGTCACCAGCCTGGACGCGGACATCTCCCGGGTCGACCCCTTCAAGGACATGAAGAACCGTCCCGAGGCGGGCCACGGCATGAACGTGCTGCTGGTCGGCACCGACGGCCGGGACAGGATCACGGAGGCGGAGCGGCGCAAGTACCGCCTGGGCGGCGCGCCTTGCCACTGCACCGACACCATCATGATCGTGCACATCTCGGAGGACCGGGAGCGGGCCAGCGTCGTGAGCCTGCCGCGCGACTCGTACGCCGAGGCGCCCGCGCACACCGACCAGACCACCGGCAAGCAGCACGGCGCGCACCCCATCAAGATCAACGCGGCGTACGCCGAGGGCGGTCCGCAGCTGACCGTGCGCACGGTCGAGAGCATGACCCACGTGAAGATCGACCACTATCTGGAGGTCGACTTCACCAGCTTCATGAAGACGGTGGACGAGCTCGGCGGCGTGGAGATCTGCACCGTGAAGCCGCTGAAGGACTCCTACACCGGACTCGACCTCCCCGCGGGCTCGCACCGGTTGAACGGCGGGCAGGCGCTCCAGTACGTCCGCTCCCGGCACATCGACGGAGCCTCCGACCTCGGCCGGATGCAGCGCCAGCAGCGTTTCCTGGCAGCACTGATCTCGCGGGCCACCTCCTCCGGGGTGCTGCTGAACCCGATGAAGTTCCGCGACGTCACCCGGGCCGTGCTCGGCTCGGTCCGCGCTGACAAGGGGTTCGGCACCGACGAACTCCTCGACCTCGGGCGGGCGATGCGGGACTTCTCGCCCTCCTCCTCCGAGTTCACGACCGTGCCGATCGGGCAGATGGGATACGCCGTCAAGGGCGTCGGCTCGACCCTGAAGTGGGACCCCGCCAAGTCGACGAAGCTCTTCCAGGCGCTTCGCGACGACAAGCCGCTCGCGGCCCACAAGCCCCCCACCAACAACGCCCTGCGCGTCGACGTGGCCCCGCAGCAGATCCGTGTCCAGGTCGAGAACGGGACGGCCACAGCGGGCCTCGGCAAGCGCGTCGACAGCGCGCTCGCCGCGACCGGGTTCCGTACGACCCGGCAGCCCGTCAGCGCGAAGGACCGCACTCTGAAGCGCACCGTCGTCTGGTACGACCCCCGCTGGGACCGCTCGGCGAAGTCCCTCGCGGCCGCCCTGCCCGGCAGCGAGCTGCGCGCGGTCAAGGGGCGGGGACCGCTGCTGAAGGTGACCGCCGGCGCGGACTTCAAGGAGGTGCGGAAGGTGCGGGCCGACGATCCGTATCAGGGGGATTTCGGGGTGACCACGGGCGATCAGGTGATCTGCCCCTAGCCACGGGGATCACTACTAGTCCAGGCCCTCCGCCGCGCGCTTCTCGCGCAGCTCCATGATCGCGCGGCGCCGGGCGAGCCGGTGGGTGCGGCGGATCTGGGCCTCCTGGTAGCGGCGTTCGTCGCGCTCGGTCTCCGGGAGCACCGGCGGTACCCGGCGCGGCTTCCCGTCGGCGTCGACCGCGGCGAAGACGAGGTAGGCCGTGCCGACCTGCTGGGCCGGGGTGGACTCGTTCCAGCGCTCGGCCAGGACGCGGACGCCGACCTCCATGGACGTACGGCCGGTCCAGTTCACCTGGGCCTTCACATGAACCAGGTCGCCTACGCGGACGGGCTCCAGGAAGGCCATCTCGTCCATGGAGGCGGTGACGGCCGGTCCGCCGGAGTGCCGTCCGGCCACCGCACCCGCCGCGTCGTCCACCAGCTTCATGATCACTCCACCGTGCACCGTGCCCAGAAGGTTGGTGTCGTTGTGGCCCATGATGTGGCTGAGGGTGGTTCGGGACGCGGAGGTCGGCTTTCCCGGAATATCGGATTCCGGGGTGGAGGCCTGGTCTGTCATGGCGTCCACCTTATGCCGGGGGCGCACAAAGTCCGCTTTGCATCAGATCTGCAACAGGCCTGGCATGAATCTGCTCACTCTCTTGTATGGCGCCCGGTGCGGCACTGCACACTGGCCGCATGAACGATTGGCCCGACGAGAACCGCAACGACCGTTACGGACGCGGCAGCGCCGGCTCGCAGCCCGAGAGCGCGCGCGTCATGCGGCAGGTCCGCCGTGGCCAGCCGGGTCCCGGCCCGTCCGCGCCGCCGTACGGCGGGGTCCCCCAGCAGCCGACGTACGTCGACGGGCAGGGGTACGGCGACCAGTACGACAACAGCGGCTACAACTCGGGCCATGTCTACGGGACGCCGAACGGCGGCGGCCCGCAGGGCCCCGGCGGTCCTGGCGGCGGACGAGGTCCGCGCCGCGCGCCGAACTGGGGCCGCCGGATCAAGTGGACCGCCATCACGCTGGTCACGCTGCTCGTCGTGGTCTCCGTCAGCACGTACTTCTGGGCCGACTCCAAGCTCAACCGTGACGTGGATCTCTCCAAGGTCATCGACCGCCCCGAGGCGGGCGAGGGTACGAACTACCTGATCGTCGGTTCCGACAGCCGGGCCGGTATGACCGAGGAAGAGAAGAAGGAGCTGCACACCGGCTCCGCCGAGGGCAAGCGCACGGACTCGATGATGATCCTGCACACCGGGGACAACGGCTCCACGCTGGTCTCGCTGCCGCGTGACTCGAACGTGGAGATCCCGACCTTCGTGGGCTCCGAGTCGGGCAAGACATACCAGGGCACGGGCCGCGAGGTGAAGCTCAACGCGGCGTACGCGGAGGACGGGCCCGAACTGCTGGTGCGCACCGTCGAGTTCAACACCGGTCTGCACATCGACCACTACGTGGAGATCGGCTTCGCGGGCTTCGCGGACATCGTGGACTCGGTCGGCGGCGTGGAGATCGAGATCCCCAAGGGCGGCATGAAGGACACCAAGTCCGGCGCCGACTTCGAGGCGGGCAAGCAGACCCTCAACGGCGAGCAGGCCCTGGCGTTCGTCCGTACCCGGTACGCGCTCGCGGGCAGCGACCTCGACCGTACGAAGAACCAGCAGAAGTTCCTCTCGGCCCTGGCCAACCAGGTCGCGACGCCGGGCACCGTCCTGAACCCCTTCAAGCTCTACCCGACCATGGGCGCCGGCCTCGACAGCCTCATCGTCGACAAGGACATGGGCCTGTTCGACCTCGCCGACATGTTCTGGGCGATGAAGAGCGTCAGCGGCGGCGACGGCACGTCGATGAACATGCCGATCTCCGGCTCCACCGGCGGCAACCTCGTCTGGGACAAGGCGAAGGTGAAGACGCTCGTGGACGAGCTGAAGAACGACGAGAAGGTGACGGTCACGGGCGACTGAGGTCGGACTCGCGGCGAAACCGGTGAAGGGCACCCATTGGGTGCCCTTCACCGGTTTCAGGCGTCCTACGGCAGGTTCCTCGCCATCACGATGCGCTGAACTTGGTTCGTGCCCTCATAAATCTGCGTGATCTTCGCGTCGCGCATCATCCGCTCGACCGGGTAGTCGCGGGTGTAGCCGTAGCCGCCCAGCAACTGCACCGCGTCCGTGGTGACTTCCATTGCCACGTCCGAGGCGAAGCACTTGGCCGCTGCGCCCTGGAAGGTGAGGTCCTTGTCGCCGCGCTGCGACTTCGCCGCTGCCGCGTAGGTGAGCTGGCGGGCGGCCTCGATCTTCATGGCCATGTCGGCGAGCATGAACTGGATGCCCTGGAACTCGGCGATGGCCTTGCCGAACTGCTTGCGCTCCTGGACGTAGCCCTTGGCGTAGTCCAGCGCGCCCTGGGCGATGCCGAGGGCCTGGGCCGCGATCGTGATGCGGGTGTGGTCCAGGGTCTTCATGGCGGTGGCGAAGCCGGTGCCCTCCTCGCCGATCATGCGGTCGGCGGGGATGCGGACGTTGTCGAGGTAGACCTCGCGGGTCGGGGAGCCCTTGATGCCGAGCTTCTTCTCCGGAGCGCCGAAGGAGACGCCCTCGTCCGACTTCTCCACCACGAAGGCGCTGATGCCCTTCGAGCGCTTCGTCGGGTCCGTCACCGCCATCACCGTGTAGTACTCGGACTCTCCCGCGTTGGTGATCCAGCGCTTCACGCCGTTGAGGACATAGAAGTCGCCGTCGCGGACCGCCTTCGTCTTCATGCCGGCCGCGTCCGAGCCGGCGTCAGGCTCGGAGAGGGCGTACGAGAACATCGCGTCGCCCTTGGCGAGCGGGCCCAGGTACTTCTTCTTGAGGTCCTCGGAGCCGGAGAGGATCACGGGGAGCGAGCCGAGCTTGTTGACCGCCGGGATCAGGGAGGAGGACGCGCACACACGCGCCACCTCCTCGATCACGATCACCGTGGCCAGCGCGTCCGCACCCGCGCCGCCGTACGACTCGGGTACGTGCACCGCGTGCAGATCGGAGGCGACCAGGGCGTCCAGGGCCTCCTGCGGGAAACGGGCTTCCTCGTCCACCGCGGCCGCGAACGGCGCGATCTTCGCCTCGGCCAGCGAACGGATCGCGTCACGGAGCATGTCGTGCTCCTCGGACGGGCGGTACAGGTCGAAATCAGCCGATCCGGCCAAGGTCTCTCACGCTCCAAGGATGCGAATAAGGATGCTGAACGCTGTGACGGTGACGCTAACTACCGTTAAGTAACCCAAATTTTAGGGGCCTGCCCACCCCAGGGATACGTGAGCTTGGCGACAGAGGGAAAGTTGCCCGTTGAGAGGCCGTCGCATGCCCCGGTTATGCTCGGGCGCGCATCCCCCCAGACACCTCAGGAGCAGCCATGGCCCTCAAGATCACCGTGATCGGCACCGGGTATCTCGGCGCCACGCACGCCGCCGCCATGGCCGAACTCGGCTTCGAGGTGCTCGGGCTCGATGTGGTCGAAGAGAAGATCGAGATGCTTAAGCGGGGCCAGGTCCCGATGTACGAGCCGGGTCTTGAGGAGCTGCTCCGCAAGCATGTCGCCGGGATCGAGGGGTCCAGCGGGCGGCTGCGTTTCACCATGGACTGGGCCGAGGTCGGAGAGTTCGGCGACGTCCACTTCGTCTGCGTGAACACGCCGCAGAAGCACGGCGAGTACGCGTGTGACATGAGTTACGTCGATGCCGCCTTCGAGTCGCTCGCCCCGCACCTGCACGGCCCCGCCCTCGTCGTCGGCAAGTCCACCGTGCCCGTCGGCTCCGCCGCTCGCCTGGCCGCCCGGCTCGCGGAGCTCGCGCCCGCCGGTGAGGACGCCGAACTCGCCTGGAACCCCGAGTTCCTGCGCGAGGGCTTCGCCGTCGGCGACACGCTGCACCCCGACCGCATCGTCGTGGGCGTGCGCAGTGAGCGGGCCGAGAAGCTGCTGCGCGAGGTGTACACGACGCCGATCGCCACGGGGTCGCCGTTCGTCGTGACCGACTTCCCGACCGCCGAGTTGGTGAAGACCTCCGCGAACTCCTTCCTCGCGACCAAGATCTCCTTCATCAACGCCATGGCCGAGGTGTGCGAGGCGGCCGACGGCGATGTGGCCAAACTGGCCGAGGCCATCGGGCACGACGACCGGATCGGGAAGAAGTTCCTGCGGGCCGGGATCGGGTTCGGCGGCGGCTGTCTGCCGAAGGACATCCGTGCCTTCATGGCGCGCGCCGGCGAGTTGGGTGCCGACCAGGCGCTGACCTTCCTGCGCGAGATCGACTCCATCAACATGCGCCAGCGCGGGCAGATGGTGGAGCTGACGCGGCAGGCGCTCGGCGGCGGTTCGTTCCTGGGGAAGCGGGTCGCCGTGCTCGGTGCCTCCTTCAAGCCCGACTCGGACGACGTACGGGACTCGCCCGCGCTGAACGTCGCCGGGCAGATCCACCTCCAGGGCGGCCAGGTCACCGTCTACGACCCCAAGGGCATGGACAACGCGCGCCGGCTCTTCCCGACGCTCGGATACGCCGACTCCGCCATAGCGGCCGTACGCGGCGCGGATGTCGTACTGCACCTGACCGAGTGGCGCGAGTTCCGCGAGCTGGACCCGGCGGTGCTCGGCGAGGCCGTCACGACGCGGCTGGTCCTGGACGGGCGCAACGCCCTCGACCCGGAGGTGTGGCGGCGGGCCGGGTGGACCTACCGGGCGATGGGGCGCCCCACCGCGTAGTCATTCAAAGACGCCGATCCGGCCGAGGCTCAGTCGGCCGGATCGGCGTCGTCGTATATTCTCCACCGTCCTGCCGCCGGACGTGGCCGGACGGGTCACTTCATGTGGCGCGGGCGGGGCCTGACGGTCCGCCGCGCGCGGTGGGCACGGTCGGGCGGCTACTTCGCCCGGTACCGGCGCATCTTCGCGCGTGCCCCGCAGACCGACATCGAGCACCAGCGGCGGCGGCCCGCCGGGGAGCGGTCGTAGTAGGCCCAGTGACAGGTCGGTGCCTCGCAGGCCTTCAGGCGCGGCCAGGTGCCCTCGACGAGTGCCTCCGCGATCGCGGCCGCGACGCGGGAGGCGAGCGGGGCCGGGTGGGCGGGGCTCAGGGCCGCGGAGCCGTCCGCGGCGGAGACGGTGACGAGGAGCGGGGCCGCCGCGAGCAGTTCGTCGAGCGGTGTCACCGCGCGGTGCGGGGGGTGACCCGCGTGGGCCAGACATACGGCGCGCAGGGACTCCCGCAGGTCGCGCGCCGCCGCCAGTTCCTGTTCCGCTTCCGCGATTCCGAAGCGGGCGCGCCCCTCCGCCGTGTCCAGCCTGTCGGTGCCCGAATCCAGGTCCACCGTGTTCACCAGGGCCTCCACCAGGGCGAGGCCGCCCGGTGCCGACGCTTTCTCACTCATGCTTGCGACGTTACCTCCAATGCGGGAGCATGCAGTAACCGTTACTGGTTGACCGCATTTACAGGTAACTCCGGAGGAAATCATGGCTCTCGCCAAACTCGGTGCCGTCGTCCTGGACTGTCCCGACCCCCGCGCCCTCGCCGGGTTCTACGCCGAGGTGCTCGGCGGCACGGTCCGGGTCGAGGGGGACTGGGTCGACCTGGAGCTGCCAGGCGGGCGGGTGCTGGCGTTCCAGGCCGCCCCCGGACACGTACCGCCGAAGTGGCCCGCGGGCGACGACTCGCAGCAGTTCCATCTGGACCTGACCGTCGACGACATGGACGCGGCCGAGAAGGGCGTGCTGGCGCTCGGGGCGCGGGTACTCGACGCGGAGGACCGGTCGCGCGGGTTTCGTGTGTACGCCGATCCCGCGGGGCACCCGTTCTGCCTCTGCGCCTGCTGAGACCGAAGGAGATAGGAGATAGCTGTGGAGCCTGTCGCACGAATGCGTTCCGTCGTACTCGACTGTCCTGATCCCCGCGCGCTCGCCGAGTTCTACGCGGGCGTGGTGGGCGGCACGCCCCTGGCCGAGGACGACGAGTGGGTTGTCCTACAGGTCCCGGACGGGCCTCGGCTGGCGTTCCAGCGGGCTCCCGGGTTCGTCCCGCCCGAGTGGCCGCGGGCCGACCACAACTCCCAGCAGTTCCATCTCGACCTCGACGCCGGAAGCACCTGGGAGGCGATCGAAGCCGCCGAGGAGAGGGTGCTCGCCCTCGGCGCACGGGCGTTGCACCAGGAGGACAAGGAGGACTTCCGGGTGTACGCCGATCCGGCGGGGCATCCGTTCTGCCTCTGCCGGATCGAGCGCCCGCAGTAGGACTCAGCCGTCGAGTTCCGCGATCTTCGCCGAGGACGGCTCGCGGCGCTGCTGGGCCGCGCGGGCGGTGAAGTCCGCGCTGCGCAGGACGCGTTGGACGTTGCCCCAGGTGAGAAGGGCGAGGTCGGTCTCGGACCAGCCGCGGGTGAGGAGCTCGGCGATCAGATGCGGATAGCAGGAGGCGTCGGCGAGGTCCTGCGGGTGGGCGGCTCCGGAGTCGTAGGTCCCCGAGAGGCCGACGCACTCCGCGCCCGCGAGCGCGCGGACGTGTTCGAGGTGGTCGGCGACGTCGCGTACGGACGGGCCGGTCTGCTCGGCGGTGAGCGGGACGAGGCACAGGCCCTTGGCGGTGCCCAGCTCGGTGAGGACGTCGTCGGTCAGGTTGGCCGGGTGGGGGCGCAGGGCGCGGGCCGCGGAGCGGGTGAACAGGACCGGGGCCTTGGAGGCCGCCAGGGCGCGGCTGATCGTGGCCTCCGAGGTGCCGGAGAGGTCGACGAGCACGCCGAGACGGTTCATCTCGCGGAGCACCTCCTCGCCGAACCGGGTCAGGCCCGTCCCGCTCGCCCAGGTCGTGCCGGAGAGCGTGAGGACGCGCAGGCCGAGCGCGTGCAGGTTGCGCAGGATGCCGAGCGAGTCGCCGAGCGCGCCCGCTCCGGCGGGCCCGAGCACGACGGCGACCCGGCCGCAGTGGTGGGCGTCGGTGATCTCCGCCGCGGTGTGGGCCATGCGCAAGCCCTCGGGGTGGGCCTGGACCACCGTCTGCACCAGGTCGAGCTGTTCCAGGGTCGCGCCGACGGCACGGTCCCCGGCGAGCCCCTCGGGCAGGTGCAGCGACCAGAACAGGGCGCCCACGTGCCCTTCCCGCATCCGCGGCACATCCGTGTCCACGGCGCTCTCGCCCAGCTCCAGGTCGAACCAGGGCAGGTGGCGCAGCGCCCAGGGCAGACCGCTGTAGCCGTCGGCGACGGGGTGGCCGGCGAGGAAGGCGTGGGCCCGCTCCAGCGGGTCGGCGCCGTCCTCCGGGACCGCGTCGGCCTCCGGGGCGGTCTCCGTGGTGTCCAGTGGCAGCGGCTCGGACTCCGGCCAGACAGTCGGCCGGTCCAGCTCGCCCACCTCAGCGGTCGTGTGCAGTTCGTCGCGCAGGTCTGCCATGACGGGGCTCCGTTGGGTGGACGGTGATCGCAGTACCGTCACCGTTGCACGGAGGCCGGGGGGCTTCCTGGTGGATGGGGCGTTTGGGGGTACGCCCCACGTACCCCCCATCCACCGGGCATGCTCCTGAGGCAGTCAGCAGTCCAGCTGCTCCAGCGTCGCGTTCGACGGACCCCGCCGCGCCTGGAGGTCGCGGGCCACGTCCTCGGCCGCGCCCAGCACCCGTACCGCGTTCTGCCAGGTCAGCTTGGCGAGGTCCGCGCGGGTCCAGCCGCGGTCGGACAGCTCGGCGATGAGGTTCGGGTAGCCGGACACGTCGTTCAGGCCGTCCGGGGTGAACGCGGTGCCGTCGTAGTCGCCGCCGATGCCGACGTGGTCGATGCCGGCGATCTCGCGCATGTGGTCCAGGTGGTCGGCCACCGTCGACACCGTGGCGACCGGGCGCGGGTTGGACTCCTCGAAGGCGCGGTGCACCTTCATGCCCTCGGGGGTCGTGTCGAGGTGGTGGAAGCCGTTGGCGCGCAGGTTCTCGTCGGCCGCGGCCGTCCAGTCGACCGCCGCCTGGAGGACGAACTTCGGTACGAACGTCACCATCGCCACTCCCCCGTTGGCGGGCAGTCGCTCCAGGACGTCGTCCGGGATGTTGCGCGGGTGGTCGCACACCGCGCGGGAGGAGGAGTGCGAGAAGATCACCGGCGCCGAGGTCGTGTCGAGCGCGTCGCGCATGGTCGTCGCGGCCACGTGGGAGAGGTCCACGAGCATGCCCTCGCGGTTCATCTCCCGCACAACCTCACGACCGAAGGCCGACAGGCCGCCGACGGCGGGGTGGTCGGTCGCCGAGTCCGCCCAGGCGATGTTGTCGTTGTGGGTGAGGGTCATGTAGCGCACGCCGAGGGCGTACAACCCCCGCAACGCGCCTAGGGAGTTGTCGATCGAGTGGCCGCCCTCGGCGCCCATCAACGATGCGATACGTCCCTCACTCCGCGCCGCCTCCATGTCGGCGGCGGTCAGCGCGCCGCGCAGCGCGGTCGGGTGACGGTCGATCAGCTGCCGTACGCAGTCGATCTGTTCGAGCGTCGCCGTGACCGCTCCCGGCAGGTCCGAGCGGACGTACACCGACCAGAACTGGGCGCCGACCCCGCCCGCGCGCAGGCGCGCCAGGTCCGTGTGCAGGTGGGCGCTCTGGTCGGTGGCGATGTCGCGGGCGTCAAGGTCGTAGCGGACCTGTTCGCGCAACGCCCAGGGGAGGTCGTTGTGGCCGTCGACCACGGGGAACTCGGCGAGGAGTTCGCGGGCTTCGTCAAGGGAGAGGGAGGTCATCGCCGTCACTTCCCGAAGCCGAAGCCGTTGCCCGCGCCCTCGACCTTGGTGCGCAGCCGCTTGCCCTTCTCGGTGGCCTGGTCGTTCAGCTGCTGCTGGAACTCCCGCATGCGGCCGAGGAGTTCCTCGTCGTGGGTGGCCAGGATGCGGGCCGCGAGCAGGCCCGCGTTGCGCGCGCCGGCGACGGAGACGGTCGCGACCGGGACGCCGGCCGGCATCTGCACGATCGAGAGCAGGCTGTCCATGCCGTCGAGGTACTTCAGCGGGACCGGGACGCCGATCACCGGCAGCGGTGTGACCGAGGCGAGCATGCCCGGGAGAGCGGCCGCGCCGCCGGCGCCCGCGATGATCACCTTGAGGCCGCGGCCGTCGGCCTGCTCGCCGTACGTGATCATCTCGCGGGGCATGCGGTGCGCGGAGACGACGTCGACCTCGTACGCGATCTCGAACTCGTCGAGGGCCAGCGCGGCGGCCTCCATGACGGACCAGTCGGAGTCCGACCCCATGACGATTCCTACGACAGGGCTCATTCGGTGATCGTGCCTCTCAGGTATCCGGCTGCGTGCCGGGCGCGCTCCAGTACGTCGTCCAGGTCGTCGCCGTAGGTGTTGACGTGGCCGACCTTGCGGCCGGGCTTCACGTCCTTGCCGTACATGTGGATCTTCAGCTGGGGGTCGCGGGCCATGCAGTGCAGGTACGCGGAGTACATGTCGGGGTAGTCGCCGCCGAGGACGTTCGCCATGACCGTCCACTTGGCGCGGGGCCGCGGGTCGCCCAGCGGGAGGTCCAGGACCGCGCGTACGTGGTTGGCGAACTGGGAGGTGATCGCGCCGTCCTGGGTCCAGTGGCCCGAGTTGTGCGGGCGCATGGCCAGTTCGTTGACGAGGATGCGTCCGTCGGCCGTCTCGAAGAGCTCGACGGCGAGGTGGCCGACGACGCCGAGTTCCTTGGCGATGCGCAGGGCCAGCTCGCTTGCCTGGAGGGCCAGCTCCTCCGCGATGCCGGGGGCCGGGGCGATCACCGTGTCGCAGACGCCGTCGACCTGCTGGGACTCGACGACGGGGTACGCGACCGCCTGGCCGTGCGGCGAGCGGACGACGTTCGCCGCGAGCTCGCGTACGAAGTCGACCTTCTCCTCGGCGAGGACGGGGACTCCGGCGCGGAAGGGATCGGCGGCGTCCGCGAGGGAGCGGACGAACCAGACCCCCTTGCCGTCGTAGCCGCCGCGGACGGTCTTCAGGATCACCGGGAAACCGTCGCCCTCGGCCGCGAACGCGGCCACGTCGTCGACGTCGCTCACGATCCGGTGCCGCGGGCACGGCACACCGAGCTCGTCGAGCTTCGCGCGCATCACGCCCTTGTCCTGGGCGTGCACGAGTGCGTCGGGCCCGGGGCGGACGGGGATGCCGTCCGCCTCCAGGGCACGCAGATGCTCGGTGGGTACCTGTTCGTGATCGAAGGTGATCACGTCGCAGCCCCGCGCGAACTCACGCAGCGTGTCGAGGTCGCGATAGTCGCCGATGACGACATCGCTGACGACCTGCGCCGCGGAATCCTGAGGGGAGTCACTGAGGAGCTTGAATTTGATGCCGAGCGGGATGCCCGCCTCGTGTGTCATACGAGCGAGCTGCCCCCCGCCGACCATGCCGACTACCGGGAACGTCACGCTCCAAGAGTATCGGCCGCGCCACGGCGGCCGGTTTCCGCTCCTGTGAGCCGGTATTTCCGGCCGATGACTGTCCGGGCGACGGTCACTTTTCTTACCTGTGAGTTCTTACACAGGCGATGGAGGGGGCCGCTGGTTAGCATGGTTGGGTTGATATATCCGACTGACGGCAACCGACGGGGGCTGGCGACACCATGGGCAGTGGTTCTTCAGGGCCCTATACCAAGCAGCCTCGTAGCGCGGTGCGGCGCCGTTTCGACCGGCTTTTCCGGGAGGTCGTCAAGTTCGGCGCGGTCGGTGGCGTGGGGCTGCTCGTCAACCTCATCACCTTCAACCTGGTGCGTCACGGGACCGGTCTGCAGGTCGTCCGGGCCAGTGTGATCGCCACCGTCGTGGCCATCGTCTTCAACTACATCGGGTTCCGCTACTTCACGTACCGCGACCGCGACAAGGGCGGCCGCACCAAGGAACTGACGCTCTTCCTGCTGTTCAGCGCGGTGGGCCTGGTGATCGAGAACGGCGTGCTGTACGCGGCGACGTACGGCTTCGGCTGGGACAGCCCGCTGCAGAGCAACGTCTTCAAGTTCCTCGGCATCGGTGTCGCGACCCTGTTCCGCTTCTGGTCGTACCGCACCTGGGTGTTCCGCGCGCTGCCCGCGCGGGAGGCGGTGGCCAGTGCGGAATCGTTCCTCGAAGCCGAGCCCGGACAGCGGCCCGCGCCCGCGCCGGCACAGCAGGTGAGCTGAGCCGCACCGCCACCTGAAAGCCGCTACCTGACCGTGGGCTCCGGCTCCTCGTCCACCAGGGGCTTCTTCAAGGGCGTACGGGACAGGAACAGGCCGAACACCGGCGGCTGCGCCTGAAGCATCTCCAGACGGCCTCCGTCGGCCTCCGCGAGGTCGCGGGCGACGGCGAGACCGATGCCCGTGGAGTTGCGGCCGCTGATCGCGCGCTCGAAGATGCGGGCGCCGAGGTCGGCGGGGACTCCGGGGCCCTCGTCGGTGACCTCCACGACGGACTGGTTGCCGGTCACTCGGGTGCGCAGGGCGACGGTGCCACCGCCGTGCATGAGGGAGTTCTCGATGAGCGCGGCGAGGACCTGGGCGACCGCGCCCGGGGTTCCGACGGCCCGCAGATGGCGTTTGCCCGAGCTGACGATGGCGCGGCCCGCGCTGCGGTAGGCCGGGCGCCACTCCTCCAGCTGCTGCTTGATGACCTCGTCGAGGTCGAAGGAGACGGCGGAGCCGGTGCGCGGGTCGCGGGCGTTGGTGAGCAGCCGCTCCACGACGTCCGTGAGCCGCTCGACCTGCGTCAGAGCGATCGTCGCCTCCTCCTTCACCGTGTCCGGGTCATCGGTGAGGGTGATCTCCTCCAGGCGCATGGAGAGGGCTGTGAGGGGCGTACGGAGCTGGTGGGAGGCGTCGGCGGCCAGCCTGCGCTCTGCCGTGAGCATCCGTGCGATGCGCTCCGCGCTGGCGTCCAGGACGTCCGCGACGCGGTCAAGCTCCGGGACGCCGTACCGCTTGTGGCGGGGGCGGGGGTCGCCGGAACCGAGCCGTTCCGCGGTCTCCGCGAGGTCGGTGAGGGGGGAGGCGAGGCGGTTGGCCTGCCGTACGGCGAGGAGGACGGCGGCGATGATGGCGAGTAGGGCGACCGCCGCGATGATCAGCAGCGTGCGGCCGACTTCCTTCGTCACGGACGAGCGCGGCTCCTGGACGGTGACCGTCTCGCCCTCCTCGCCGGGGGCCGTGTAGTGGATGACGTCACCGGCGGGCTTGGTGCCGATCTCGATCGGGTCCCTGCCCGGGATCCTGATCACGGCGTACCGCTCGTCCGTGACCTGGTCCTTCAGGATCTCCGCGGTGATGTCCTCGTGCCCGATGATCCGGCTGTCCACGATGCTCGCCAGGCGCAGCGCCTCGGAATCCACCCTCTCCTGGGCGCTGCTGCTGATCGTCCGCGTCTCGACGATCACAAGGGAGACGCCGAAGACGGCGATCACTACGAGCACCACGGCGAGCGTGGACTGGATGAGACGGCGACGCACGGTGCCCTCCGGGCGGGTTGCTGAGAGCCTGTGCCGATCCGGCTGAGGATCAGGCACAGGCTCCTACGGTGACCAGTGTTGCCGAAAGGTCTCCGGCGACGCCCTGCGAGCCAGTCCCTCAGCTCTTCTCGAAGCGGAACCCGACACCCCGGACCGTCGCGATGTAGCGAGGGTTCGCCGCGTCGTCGCCGAGCTTCTTGCGGAGCCAGGAGATGTGCATGTCGAGGGTCTTGGTGGAGGACCACCAGGTGGTGTCCCAGACCTCGCGCATGAGCTGGTCGCGGGTGACGACCCGGCCGGCATCCCGGACCAGGACCCGCAGGAGGTCGAACTCCTTGGCGGTGAGCTGGAGTTCCTCGTCGCCCATCCAGGCGCGGTGCGACTCGACGTCGATGCGCACCCCGTGCGTGGCGGGTGGCTGCTGGGGTTCGGCGGCGCCGCGTCGCAGCAGGGCCCGGACTCGGGCGAGCAGTTCGGCGAGCCGGAACGGCTTGGTCACGTAGTCGTCGGCGCCCGCGTCGAGGCCGACGACGGTGTCCACCTCGTCGGCGCGTGCGGTCAGGATGAGGATCGGGACGGTGTGGCCCTCGGCGCGCAGTCGGCGGGCCACTTCCAGGCCGTCCATGCCGGGCAGGCCCAGGTCCAGGACACACAGGTCGATGCCACCCTGGATGCCGGCGTCGAGCGCGGTGGGTCCGTCCTCGCGCACCTCGACCTCGTAGCCTTCCCGGCGCAGGGCACGGGCCAGTGGCTCCGAGATGGACGCGTCGTCCTCGGCGAGCAGTACACGGGTCATGGGGTGATGGTAGTCCGCCACGGCCGACACTCGCGGGGTGATCCGCCTCCGTGATTCTTACCTGCGTCTGTGAACAGGACGGCCTGCGGCTGTGGGAGGAGATCTTCACGGCGACCTTCGAATGGGTGCCTGTGGTTCCATTGTCGCCTGTGATTCATATCTCAAGTCCTTCCATATGCGGCATTGGTATGTCGTATGGTGACCGGACGCCTGTAGCACCAAGGGGACCTTTGGCCAGCATTTGACGCTGAAGGTCTCTTTTGTGTGCGGGCTGGTATTCGCCAGCCTTGAAAGGAATGACCTGTGGCCGGGCCCGAGCGCACCGAAGCGTGAAGGGCGTGGATCCCGGTGGTCGGCCTCCATCGCTTCGCAATCCGGAGCGGACTCCCCGTGGGCGTGGGGACGGACGGTCGGAACCCGCCGGTGCCGGCCGCCCCCACCGGGCGCGCGACCCCACTTCCCGCGCGTCCCGACCAGCAAGGAACGACCATGGCGTCCAGCCTGACGAAGGGCTCGACAGACCCGGGCACCCCCGGCTTCGAGCGCACCTTCTTCGGCCACCCCCGCGGACTGGCCACTCTCTTCATGACCGAGATGTGGGAACGTTTCTCCTACTACGGCATGAGGGCTCTGCTCCCGCTGTACCTGGTCGCACCGGGTGGCCTGCACCTCAGCGCGACCACCGCGACCGCGATCTACTCCGTCTACGTGTCGATGGTGTACCTGCTCGCCCTGCCCGGCGGCTGGTTCGGCGACCGGGTCTGGGGTCCCCGCAAGACCGTCGCCGTCGCCGGCGGAGTCATCATGCTCGGCCACCTGACGCTGGCGCTGCCGTCGTCGGGCACCTTCTACGCGGGCCTCGGCCTCGTGGCGATCGGCTCGGGTCTGCTGAAGGCCAACATCTCGACGATGGTCGGCCATCTCTACGACGGCCCGGACGACCCGCGCCGCGACGGTGGCTTCACGGTCTTCTACATGGGCATCAACCTCGGCGCGTTCGCCGCGCCGCTGATCATCGGCACCATCGGTGAGAACGTCAACTGGCACCTGGGCTTCGCGCTCGCCGCGCTCGGCATGGCGATCGGTCTCGGCCAGTTCCTGATCGGCAGCCGCAACCTCGCCGAGCGCTCCACCGTGGTCCCGACGCCGCTGTCCGACGCGGAGAAGTCCTCGACGCTGCGCAAGGCCGCGATCTGGGCGGGCATCGCCGTCGTCTTCTACGCCATCGTCGGCACCACCGGCCACTACACGCTGAACTGGATCCTGGTTCCGCTGACCCTCCTCGGCGTGATCATCCCGATCATGGTCCTGGTGCGGATCAAGCGCGACAAGGACCTGGACCGCGCCGAGCAGTCGAAGATGTCCGGATACATCTGGTTCTTCGTCGCCGCCGCCGTGTTCTGGATGATCTACGACCAGGGCGGCTCGACCCTGTCGATCTTCGCCGACGGCTCGGCCGAGAACACCGTCTTCGGCTGGGAGTTCCCGGTCTCCTGGTACCAGTCGGTGAACCCGGTACTGATCATGGCGCTGGCCCCGGTCTTCGCCTGGTTCTGGCTGGCGCTGAACAAGCGCGGCAAGGAACCGAGCACCATCGTGAAGTTCGCGTCCGGTCTCGTGCTGGTCGGTGCGTCGTTCTTCCTCTTCCTCGCCCCGCTGTCCATCGCCGACGGCGGAGCCAAGGCCGCCGCGATGTGGCTGGTCGCCATCTACTTCGTACAGACCGTCGGTGAGCTGCTGCTCTCCCCGGTCGGCCTCTCCGTCACCACGAAGATGGCGCCCGCGAAGTACGCCTCCCAGATGATGGGCGTCTGGTTCCTGGCCGTCACCGCCGGTGACGCCACGACCGGTCTGCTCTCCATCGCCGGGGTCGACCTGAACAAGATGGGCATCGTCGCCCTGGAGGCCACGCTCGCCGTGCTCGCCGGTGTCGCGGTGTGGATGTACCGCAACAAGGTCAAGGAACTCATGGGCGACGTCCGTTGACGTACGCCGCCGTCTGAGTCCGTCGTACGGAGGGCCACCGCACCACTGGGTGCGGTGGCCCTTCGGCGTTCCGCTTCGGCTTTTCCCGTGCGCGGGCGGGGACCTCAGCGCACGCGCCGCCGCCCCGGCATGAACGTGAACACCGCTCCGCCGAGCAGGACGGCCGTCCCCGCGACCAGCCCGAGGGCTTTGAGGGAACTGTGGCCCTCGGCGCCCGTTTCCGCGAGGCCGCCGCTGGACGAGGTACCGCCGGCGGAGTCGCCGCCCGAGGATCCTGAGCCTCCGGCGGCGCCGCTGGCTTGTTCCGTGGTGTCCAGGGTCAGCGAGACCTCCGTCTTCGAAGGGGTGCAGGTGGTCGTCGTGCCGAGCGCCTCCACCGTCAGCACGCCCGGCGACAGGGTCGACTCACCGGTCGCTCCGGGCTTGTAGGTGCCCGTGAGGTCGGCGATCTCCATCGGGTCGCCTGTCTTGATCGGCTCGGAGTTGGTGGGGCCTTCGACATGGACGGTGCCCGTGTCGGAGCCGCCCAGGGTGACCTCCATGGAGGGCTTCACCGAGTCCGCGGGGATGTCGGCCGGGCTGTCCATCACGGACCCCTTGAACTGCACCGTGAGGTCGTAACTCCCGCCGTTCTTGCTGGCGTTGATCTGCACGGGGGACGTGGCGTTCTTGTCTCCGATGGGCGTCTTGCAGGCGTAGGGGATGGAGACCTCCTTGCCGGTGAAGTCGGTCTGGCCGTCGCCGCCTCCGCCTCCGGTGGAACCGCCGGTCGAGTCACCTTCGCTCTCGGTCGGCGTCGGGGTACCCGTGGGCGGCGTCGGTGTCACGGTCGGCTCGCCGCCCGTCGTGCCACCCGAAGTCCCGCCGCCCTCCGTCACCTTGATCGTCGCCGCCGGCTTCACCGTCTCCTTCGGGGCGCACTTGGTGTCCGTCGAGATCGGCTTGCTGACATTGATGTCGTACGCGTCCGGCGTCAGCGTCACCTCACCCGCCGTCGTCAGTTTCAGCTTGCCCGTCATGTCGGACAGCGACATGTCGCTGTTCTTGGGGATCGCCGGGTTCTGGCGCGGGCCCTCCATCGCGATGTCGGCCGTCTGCGCGCCGCCCGCCTTCAGCGTGCCGGTCGGCATCACCGTGTCCTTCTCCAGATCGAGGATGTCCGGGTTCTTGGACGCGGCCTGGACGAACTTCCAGGTGATGGTGACCTCGTCGCCCACCTTCGCCTCGGCGGGCGCGCTGATGTCCGCCTTCGTCGTGCCCTCGACCGGCGGCAGACCGGAGATCGCGGGCGGGATGCACTCCGTCAGGTACGACACCTCGGCGGCCTGGGCCGGGACCGCGGCCACCCCCAGCAGAATGCCTGCGCCGCCGAGCATCAGCGCGACCCCGGCCGCGCTCGCTCTTCGTCCCGCCGGCGGTACCACTCTCCGTTGCGTACTCACGTGTTGCCCTTCCTCGTGGGGGTCGTCGGACGGTTCTCGTGCGGTGCGGAGAGCTGACCTGCCGCCGGGATCGCCGGATCGCTGTCCGGGGTGAACCACGGGAGGGGCCGAGTCGAAGTCGGCGACGGGATCGAGGTCGGGGTCGGGGTCGGGGTCGGGATCGAGGTCGGGGTCGGGGTCGTTCGGGGTTCGGGTGCCGGGGGCGCGCTCAACCTCGGTATGCGGAAGGTGAGTTCGGGAACCCGCAGGCCCCGGTGACGGGTGCGACGCCCGGCGGACCTGTGCGGTCGCAGCCGGTCCACCGCGGCCATCCCGACGCGGAAGACCGCGGCCGGTACGACCACGCCGAGCAGGATCCAGAACAGCGTCACGCCCCACGGGCGGCCCACGCCCCACGGCTGCTCGGCGAGCATCTTCCCGCCGTATTTCAGCGAGACCGTGTAGTCGCCGTGCGCCCCGGCCGCGAGCTCGACGGGGAGTTTGATCTGCGCCCTCTTGCCGGGCGCGATGGTGCCGCGCCACTGCTGTTCCTCCCACTGCGGGGCGAACACGCCGTGTGAGGTGCCGACTTGGAAGACGGGGTCCTTGACGGCGGCGGTACCGACGTTGCCGACCGTGAAAACGAGCGTGCGGGAGGGCGGGGCGCCGAACGAGGTGAGCAGCCCGCTCGATCCGTCGAGCTCGGTGTCCGTGAGCACCGACAGCCGTGCGCCGCTCTCCTCCTCGGGCAGCGGCTCGACCGAGTGCCCGGCGACCATGAAGATGGCGTCCGCAGTCGCCTTCTCCCCCGTGACCGTGGCGACATGCACCACGCACGGGCACGGCTCGGGCGGCTCGGCGACCGGCAGCTCCTTGCTGAAGTCGCCCTTCGCATCGGTGGTGACGGCCCGGCCGTCCGCGTTGGCACAGGAGTTGGTGCCGCCGATCACCCCACGGGACGGCACCGACTGGCCGCAGATCAGCATCATAAGCAGCGTCTTCGGCCGCCATCCGGTGCCGGTGACGATGATCGAACCACCGGTGCCTGCCTGGGACTTGGACAGCTTGACGGAGGGTTTGTCCGCGCCGACCGCGGGAGTCGTCCCCGCGAAGGGCAGCACGAGGAGCCCGAGCACCGCCGCCAGCACTGCCATCCGCACCTTGCCGCCCACGACTCCGCTCACGACACCGCTCCCGTCAACTCGACTTCCGTACCCGGCTGTTCACACGCGTCACCGCCCGGCGCGGGACGCCCGAAACGCCGTACACCACTCGGCGTGCGATACCCGAAAAGCCGTACAGCACCCTGCGCGGGACGTCCGAAACGCCGTACAGCCCCCGGTACTCGACGCCCGAGACGCCGTTCACCACCGGTCGGACGACGCCTGTGACGCCGTACGAGGAGAAGCGCGGCGGCCGCCACGAGCGCGGCCCCGACCCCCGCCACCGCGCCCCACGGCACGAACCTCACCGACGCGGACGCCGTGTCGCGCGCCCCGCCCGCCGCCGTCACCGTCAGCCGCACGTCGACCGAGTCCAGCGCCGGGGTGTCGCGCCACGGCTCGCTGAGCGTGACGCGGCGGCCCGGCAGGAGTTCGAGTGGCAGGGTGCGCGGGGCGCGGTCGAGGACCTTGCCGAGTGCGCCGTCGGCGTGGACGGTGAGTTTCGGGGTGAGGACGGTGGTGCCGCGGTTGACCAGCTCGTACGAGATCCGCCCCGCGTGCACGGTGACGTGCTCGACGGTGAGCGCCGACAACGCCGGTCCATCCACCCGCAGTTGGACCCGGACCGCCGAGGACCGTCCGCCGTCGCCGCTCGCGACGATCGCGCCGGGGTGGTCGCCGGGCGCCGCTCCCGCCGGGACGCTCAGGGTGAAGGGGACGTCGGCGCGAGTGTGCGCGGGGACGCGGACGGACACCGAAGCCACGGGGGTCCGCCTTCCGTCCGTCTCGCCCGCGAAGTTGATCCACGCGCCCGCGTCCGCCGACTTCTGCCGGATCGTGAACCCGCCGTCCGCCGTGTTGTCCGCGTCCGCGCCGCGCAGCCGTACGGTGACCGGCTCGGCACCCGGATTGAGCACGGACACCGAGTCCTGGAGGACCGTGCCGGGCGCGCCCTCCGCGTAGACGTACGGCCGCCCCTCCGGCGCGTTCGCGGACGGCACGACGGACCAGCCCGCGTCGGCCGCGGCCACCGGTGCCGCGCCCAGCAGCACCACCACGGACAAGCCCAGTAGACGGGTAACGGCGTACGGCATCAGCGGCTCCTGGTTGTCGTACGAGGCTCAGTGGCCTCAGCGGCGTACCGCCTGATGCCTGCGTGTCAGCCACAGCACACCCGCCGCGCCCGCGAGCAGCACCGTGCCGCCGAGCGTGCCGAGGGCGATCGCCGAGTCCTCGGGGCCGGTCTGCGGGAGTTCGCCGCCGGAGTCGGTGCCGCTCTGGGTCTCGCCCGAGGTCGAACCGCCGCTGCTTCCGCTCGCGGCCGTGACATCGAGGGTGAGTGACGGCTTCGGGCTGTTCGATGGGGTGCAGGTGGTCGTCGTACCCAGCGCCTTGATGGTCAGCACGCCCGCGGTGAAGGTGACCTCGCCGGACCCCTTCGGGGTGTACGTGCCGCTCAAGTCACTGATCTTGATGGGGGTGTTGGCGGGGATCGCCGCCGCGTTGGCCGGGCCGCTCACGGCCACCGTGCCGCTGTCCGCGCCACCCACCTTGATCACGGCGCTCGGGCTCATCGCCCCCTTGCCCAGCTCCACCGGGCTGGACGAGACGCCCTTCTGCCAGGACATGGTGAGCTTGTAGTCGCTGCCGCTCCTGACGCTCTTGATGTCGATGGGCGAGACGGCGCTCTTGTCGCCGATCGGCGTCTTGCACTGGTAGTTGACGTCCACCACGTCGGCGTGGGCGGCGGGGGCGGCCATCAGCACCGCGGAGCCGGCCAGGGCCGCGGCGAACGCGAGCGCGGCGGTTCGTTTCTGGTACGTCCGGTACGACACCTCGGGGCCTCATTCCTGACAGGACATCTGACGGAACATCAGATCGGCCGTCAAGGTACGCCCGGGGACTTGTGGAGGGAAGACAAAGCGCGCGCCGGATGTGAGGAGATCCGGCGCGCGTGCGATGACGTACGAGGCGCAGCGCGAATGACGGCGGGAATAGGGGCTCGAACGGGGGCGCGAATGGGGGTCGACCCACGGGTAACCCAAGGTGGGAGTTACCAGGCGAGCTACCGGGCGTCGGGCAGAGCTATGCGGGCGCGCCGAGTTCGGCCCAGACGGTCTTGCCCGCGACCCCCGGAGTCCGGACGACTCCCCAGTCCAGGCACAGTCGCTGCACGATGAACATCCCGTGGCCGCCGGGGCGCCCGGCTCGGTGCGGGGTGCGCGGGGCGGGCTCGCCGGTGCCGCGGTCGGAGACCTCGACGCGGAGCACCTTCTTGTCGCAGGCGATCCACAGTTCTTCCGGACCCTCGGCATGCAGACAGGCGTTGGTGACGAGTTCGGAGACGACCAGGAGGACGTCCTCGGCGGCGGCGCGGCGGTCGGCGCTCTCGGCGGGCAGCCAGCCCCAGGCGTGCAGCGCCTGGCGGGCGAAGTCGCGGGCGAGCGGTACGACACCGCTCTGGCCCTCGAAGCTCAGCCTGCGGGCCTGGCGGCCTGGACCGATACTGGTGCCGGTGCCGGTGCCGGTGCCGGTGCCGGAGCCGGAGCCCGTGCCGGTGCCGGATCTGGTGCCACTACCGGATCTGGTGCCACTACCGGTACCGGAGCCGGTGCCACTACTGGCGCCAGTGCCGGTGCCACTACCGGTGCTGCCGACGGTGTCGGCGGAGGAGACGGCCGCGTCATCCGGGGACGCGCCCGTGCCGGACACCGCGGAAGCACCGCCGTCGCCCGACTCCGGGCCGCGGTCTCCCGGCGGGTAAGGCCGGGTGGTGCTCATCAGCGCTTCACCTCACCGATTCACCAGTTCACAAATCAAGACTCAGCACTCAGTACGTTGATCGAGGGCGTATCCGCCACTGACTGGTCCCTGACCCGTCCGCGACGTGCCCGCCACTGTGGCGGACGACATATCCAGGATGTCTCCTGCCCGGCCGAACCGTCCGAACACCCAATTATTCGACCCGAAACCTGTGACGCGCGTAACCCGCCGATCACACTGGGACATCCGGGGCATCACTCCGAGACGATCCACCCGCTCCGCCCTAGTCGGCCAACGCCGCGGCAAGGGTGTCGTGGACCGTGAAAACGGCCTCCGCCCCGGTGATCTCGAAGACCCGGGAAACCACCGGCAGCATCGCCGCGAGATGGATCCCGCCACCCGCGGCCTCGGCCTTCAGCCGGGCGCTGAGCAGCACGTTGAGCCCGGTGGAATCACAGAACTCAAGACGTGAGCAGTCGACGACCAACCGCGCGTACCCCTTTTCGAGGCAGTCATCGAGTGGCCCACGCAACAAATCGGCCGTGTGGTGATCGAGCTCACCCGCGGGAGTCACGACGGCACTGGGGCCCTCTTCCCGCACTTCGACAAGAAGTCGGCCCGACTGGGCGCTGCCGACTGTCCCGCGGTCCATGCCGTCTCTCTCCTGAGCGTCGTGACTGCTGATGTAGGCACTCGAACACTACGCCTTCTCTACACACCCCGACACCCGAACAACCGCCAACAAACGGACATTTCATAACTAAGCACACTTGCAAACACCGCGTGGGAGCGGGTAGGGCTAGTAGCGACACCTTTTCGACCCGACCGGCTTTGGAGGCGCCGCACACCGCAGTGCACGCATTGGCATCGGCGGCCATATGCCGAGAACGATGGAGGACACCATGTCACCCCGGCTCGACGAATCGCATACCCAGACGGCGACGTCGGCACTCCCACTGGAACGCCCTCGCCCCCTCGTGGGTCTGGAGGGACTTCCGGAGATCCCCCCCTACGACAAGGTGGGGCCGGTGGACGCGCGGGCCCTGTCCAAAACACTCTTCGAGCGGCTGGAGTCCCTCGAAGAAGGCACCTACGAATACTCGTACGTTCGCAACACGCTGGTCGAACTCAACCTCGCGCTGGTCAAGTTCGCCGCCTCTCGGTTCCGCTCCCGCAGCGAGCCGATGGAGGACATCATCCAGGTCGGCACCATCGGCCTGATCAAGGCGATCGACCGCTTCGAGATGAGCCGCGGCGTCGAGTTCCCCACCTTCGCGATGCCGACCATCATCGGTGAGATCAAGCGCTTCTTCCGCGACACGTCGTGGTCGGTGCGCGTACCGCGCAGGTTGCAGGAACTCCGCCTCGACCTGGCCAAGGCGGGCGACGAACTCGCCCAGAAGTTCGATCGCGCTCCGACGGTGGGAGAGCTGGCGGAGCGCCTGGGCCTCACCAACGAAGAGGTCGTCGAAGGCATGGCCGCCTCGAACGCCTACACGGCCAGTTCGCTGGACGCCCAGCCCGAGGAGGACGACTCCGAGGGCGCGCTCGCGGACCGCATCGGCTACGAGGACCACGGGCTCGAAGGCATCGAGTACGTGGAGTCCCTGAGGCCGCTGATCGCCGAACTCCCGTTCCGCGACCGCGAGATCCTCTCGCTCCGCTTCGTCGCCAACATGACGCAGTCCGAGATCGGTGACGAACTCGGCATCTCCCAGATGCATGTCTCCCGGCTGCTCTCGCGCACGCTGGTGCGGCTGCGCAAGGGACTGACCGTCGAGGAGTGACGGTGGGCGGCCGACCGTCGAAGAGCGACGTGACGGTGCCACAGCCGTAACCGCGACCGGTAGCTGTGACTACGGCCGGTGCCCCCGGTGTTGGGGGCACCGGCCGTAGTCACAGCTTGGCAGCGGGCCACGGTTACTCCGGGAAACCTCTTTCCCCTCCGGTTACCTTCCACCACTATGAGCACCCCCATGCCCGCCGGTACGCCAGAACCCCGGCGGGCCGAGAGCGCGGGGTGCGAGGAGGCACGGGGATGGCTGGGGCCGGCCGGACCGACGGAGAAGACGGCTACGACGCATACGGCGGGTCTGACGCGTACGGCGGGTCCGGCGCGTACGGCGGGTCCGGCGCGTACGGCGGGTCCGGCGCGTACGGCGGGTCCGGCGCGTACGGCGGGTCCGGCGCGTATGGCGGGTCTGACGGACACGGCGAATACGAGGGATCCGAGGGATACGACGGGTCTGACGCCGGGAGTGGTGGCGTCTACTCCACGGCATCCGACGCGCAGCTCACCGAACTGCTGCGCGCCGACACCGCGACCGCGTATCCGGCACTGCGCGAACTGCGCCTGCGCCACCGGCCCGCGGTCCTCTCGTACGCCCGTCTGTGCACCGTAGGCGAGTCCGCGGCGCGGCAGCTGACAGCTCAGGCGTTCGCGCTCGCCGCCCGCGACACGGCGCGCGGCATCGACCCGCGTGGGCCCTGGCGCCACCAACTGCTGCTCCTGGCCGGCCGGGTGGCCGCCTCCTGGGCCACTCCCCTGGACCATCGCGCGAGCCGCCTCGATCCGGGTCTGCTCGCCCGGCTCCGCGAATCGGGCGGCCCCGAGGGGCCCGTACCGCCGATGCTCGACGCGTTCCAGTCGCTCCCGAGCCGTGTCCAGGGCCTCATCTGGTACGGCATCGTGGACGAGGAGCCCGACGCCAGGACCACGGCTCTCATCGGTGCCGTGCCGCAGGACGTGACGTACGGCAAGCAGCCCGCGTTCCAGGCCCTGCGGCAGGCCTGTCTGAAGACCCGCCTCGCCCGCTCCGGCAACCCCCGCTGTCAGGACTTCCGCCGGCTGATCGAGGAAGCGGCGCATCCCGAGAACCCGCGATACAGCCCGGACTTGAACGCCCACATGGCGCACTGCGGGCACTGCGCCGCCGCGTACGAGGAGTTGGGCGCCCTGCGCGACACCCCGCGCACGGCACTGGCCGAGGGACTGCTGCCGTGGGGCGGCGCCGCGTACGTCCTGGGCACCACGGGCCGGGCCCCGGCCGCCCGCGGCGTGGCGTCCCCGTCCTGGCCGCCCTCCCGGCGCCTCGTGCTCGTCTCGACCGCACTCGGCGTCGCGCTGGCGCCGCTGCTGCTGTATCTGCTGACGTCGGGCGGATCGGAGCCGGCGGTGAGCGCGGTGAGCACACCGGCGGCGCCGCCCCCGGTGACGGTGACCGCGACGGTCTCGGTGACTCCGTCGCCGTCCGCGTCCCCCTCCCCCACCCGTACGACCAAGTCCCCGTCCCCGACGCCCACTTCGACGCCTTCGAAGACACCCACGCCCTCGAAGAAGCCGAAGCCCTCACCCACCCCGCATCCCCCGAACGGCACCTACGCCCAGGTCGTGAACGTCGGCTCCGGGCTCTGCATGGACGTCCGCGACGGCGTCATGAATCTGGGAACGGACGTCGTCGCGGCCCGCTGCACCTCGTCCCGCACCCAGTTGTGGCGGGTCGACGCCGGGCGCGGCGTCCTCCAGTCGTACGCCGACAACCGCTTCTGCCTGGACAGCCGCGGTGGCACGGACAAGGGCGTCGGCATCTGGGAGTGCACGGCCGCCGACGACTACGAGCCCAACGGCAAGAACCTGCACTTCACGGTGGACTCGCGCGGCAGGATCGGCGCGGACATCTTCCCGGGCTTTGCGGTCACGCCGTACGGCGACCGGCTCATGCTGATCCGCGACGGGGACGGTGACCGGGACATCGACGAACAGCGGTGGCAGGCCGGCGCTACCGCTACATGACCGGCGCCGGCGCTACATGACCGGTGCCACCGCTACGTGATCGACTCCACCGCTACGTGATCGGAACCCCGCGTCGCCAGACCTCCGACACCAGCGGCACGCCCGGCCGGTAGGCGAGGTGGACATGGCTCGGGGCGTCGAGGAACGCGAGGTCGGCGTGGGAGCCCGGGGTCAGAGCGCCGATGTCCGTGCGCCGCAGGGCGCGCGCTCCGCCCGCCGTGGCCGACCAGAGGGCCTCGTCGGGAGTCATCCCCATGTCCCGTACCGCCAGCGCGATACAGAACGGGACGGACGAGGTGAAGGACGAGCCCGGGTTGCAGTCGGTGGAGAGGGCCACGGTGACGCCCGCGTCGAGCAGGCGGCGGGCGTTCGGCCACTCGGCGCGGGTGGAGAACTCGGCGCCGGGGAGGAGGGTGGCGACGGTGTTCCCGGCGGCCAGGGCGTCCACGTCGGCGTCCGTGAGGTGCGTGCAGTGGTCAGCACTCGCCGCGTCCAGTTCGACGGCGAGCTGGACGCCGGGGCCGTAGGAGAGCTGGTTGGCGTGGATGCGCGGGTGCAGGCCCTTCGCCCTGCCCGCCGTGAGGATCGCGCGGGCCTGGTCGCCGTCGAAGGCACCCTTCTCACAGAAGACATCGATCCAACGGGCGTACGGGGCACAGGCGTCGAGCATTTCGCCGGTCACCAGGGCCACGTACGCGGCAGGGTCGTCGGCATAGTCCGGCGAGACGATGTGCGCGCCGAGGTAGGTGACCTCGTCGGTGTGCGCCGCCGCGATGCGCAGTGCTCGTGCCTCGTCCTCGACGGTGAGGCCGTAGCCGGACTTCGTCTCGAAGGTGGTGGTGCCCTGGTGCAGGGCCTCGCGGAGGTAGCGCGTGAGGTTGCGTTCCAGGTCCTCGTCGGAAGCGGCGCGGGTGGCGGCGACGGTGGTGCGGATGCCGCCCGCCGTGTAGCTGCGGCCCGACATACGGGCGTTGAACTCCTGCGTGCGGTCGCCCGCGAAGACGAGGTGCGAGTGGGAGTCCACGAAGCCGGGGATCACCGCCCGGCCACCGGCGTCGACCCGATTGTCAGTGGCGGGTGCTTTTCTTGAATCACCGGTCCACGCGATGCGGTCGCCGTCGATGACGACGGCCGCGTCCTGGATCAGACCGAGGGGGGATCTGTCACCGAGGGAGGGATCGTTGGTGACCAGACTGGCGATGTTGGTGATGACGGTGCTGGTGCCGGTAGTGGCGGCGCCGGTGTCGGTGGTGCTGCTCATGGCGTCCTCGTGGGGGCTCGGGCTGCGGTGGGCGGTCGTCAGGCGCGCAGGGCGTCGACGGCTTCCGCGAGAGCTGTCGGCACATCGGGTACGAGGGTGTGCGCGCCGTCCCGTACGACGTGCCGCCCGCCCACGACCGTGTGGCGTACGTCAGCCGCCGTCGCGGCGAATACGGCTGTCTCGGCGCCGAGGCGCGGCACCGGTCCCGCTGTTCTGACCGAGTCGAGGGCGATCGTCGTGAAGTCGGCGAGCGCGCCCGGCTCCAGGCTGCCCGCACCGTCCCATCCCAGGGCCGCGTGGCCGTCGGCGGAGGCGGCGCGCAGGAGCGCGGCCGCCGTCCAGTGGCCGCGGTTGCGGGTGCGCAGGCGCTCGTTCAGCTCCATGGCGCGGGCCTCTTCGAGGAGGTCGATGACGGCGTGGCTGTCGGAGCCGAGGGAGAGCCGCGAGCCGGCGTTCTGCAGGGCGACAGCGGGGCCGATGCCGTCGGCCAGGTCCCGTTCGGTGGTCGGGCACATGCAGGTTCCGGTTCCCGATCTGCCGATCAGCGAGATGTCCTGACGCGTGAGGTGCGTGTTGTGGACGCCGGTCGTGCGGGGGCCGAGGACGCCGTGGTCGGCGAGCAGTTGGGTGGGGGTGCGGCTGTGCGCGGCCTGGCAGGCGTCGTTCTCCGCCGTCTGCTCGGACAGGTGCACATGCAGCGGGGCCCGCCGTTCCTCGGCCCACCGCGCCACCGTCGCCAGCTGCCGGGCAGGCACGGCCCGTACGGAGTGGACGGCCGCACCGATCCGCGCGTGATCACGGTCCTTGAGAAGTGAAGAGCGTTCCGCCCAGGCGTCCGCGCTGCCGTCGGAGAAGCGGAGCTGGTGCCGGTTCGGAGGCTGTCCGAAGCCCGCGGACAGATACGCGGTGTCGAGGAGGGTGATCCTGATCCCGGCCTCGCCCGCTGCCGCGATGAGCGCCTCACCCATCGCGTTGGGGTCGGCGTACGGGGTGCCGCCCGGGGCGTGGTGCACGTAGTGGAACTCGCCGACGGCCGTGACCCCGGCGAGCGCCATCTCCGCGTACACGGCGCGGGCGAGTGCGTGGTAGGTGTCCGGGGTCAGCCTGTCCGCGACGGAGTACATGATCTCGCGCCAGGTCCAGAAGGTGCCCGAGCCGACCTGGACGATGCCGCGCAGGGCACGGTGGAAGGCGTGGCTGTGGGCGTTGGCGAGCCCGGGGAGGGTGAGGCCGCGGAGGATCTCGGCGCCGGGGGGCGGGGTGTCGACGCCGGTGCGGACGGCGGTGATACGGCCGTCGTCGCTCCCCGCCGCGTTGCCGCTGGTCGACACGTCGAGTGCCACGCCCGGCTCGACGTTGGTGTCGAGCCAGGCGTGTTCCAGCCAGTACGTCTGCGTCACCTGCGGACCAGCCCTTCGAGTACGTCGGCGAGTGCGGTCACCCCGGCCACGCAGTCTTCCTCAGCGGCGTACTCGGCCGGGGAGTGCGAGACGCCCGTGGGGTTGCGTACGAACAGCATGGCGGTCGGGACGGTCCCGGAGAGGATTCCGGCGTCGTGTCCGGCGCCGGTTCCCAGGACGGGGACCCGCAGGTCCGCCTCCTGGCCCAGGATGCGGGCGAGCTCGTCGCGCAGGGCGTGTTCGAACTCGACGACGGGGGTGAAGGACTCACGGACGACGTCGAGTTCGACGCCCTGCGCCTCCGCGTACTCGCGGGCCGCCTTCTCGATGCCGGTGACGACCGTGTCCAGGCTCGCCTGGTCGGCGGCGCGGGAGTCGAGCCAGCCGCGAACGAGGGAGGGGATGGCGTTCACACCGTTCGGCTCGACCGCGATCTTGCCGAATGTGGCCACGGCGCCCGCGAGTTGGGCTTCTCTACGCGCTGCGAGCACCGTCTCCGCATAGGGCAGCATCGGGTCCCGGCGGTCCACTAGCCGGGTGGTGCCCGCGTGGTTGGCCTCGCCCTTGAAGTCGAACCGCCAGCGGCCGTGCGGCCAGATGGCGCTCGCGATGCCCACGCGGTCGCCGGAGAGGTCGAGGGCACGGCCCTGTTCGACGTGCAGCTCGACGAAGGCGCCGATGCGGGCGAGCCGCTCGGGATCCGGGCCGATGGTGTCCGGGTCGTACCCGGCCCGTTCCATGGCCTGCGGCAGCGTGATGCCCTCGGCGTCCGTCAGCCGGTGCGCCTGCTCGACGGTGAGCTGCCCGGCGGCGAGCCGCGACCCGACGCACGCGAGCCCGAACCGGGCACCCTCCTCGTCACCGAAGTTCACGATGGCGAGGGGCCGGGTGAACTCCACGTGGCGCGCGCGCAGTTCGTCCAGCGCGGCGAAGGACGACACCACTCCGAGGGGCCCGTCGAAGGCCCCGCCGTCCGGCACGGAGTCGAGATGCGACCCCGTGACGACGGCGTCCCCTGCCGCCGGGTCACCGAGCCACGCCCACTGATTCCCGTTCCGGTCGAGCTCATAGGCAAGCCCTCGCGCCTCAGCCTGCGCCCGGAACCAAGCCCGGCATTCGGCGTCGGCCCCGGTCCAGGCGAATCGCCGGTAGCCACCGGAGGCGGGATGGCGGCCGATGGGCTTGAGGTCGCGCCACATTTGGTGGAAGGAGGGGGCGGTGGACGAAGGTGAGGGGGCACCATGGGCTGGGGCTGGGGCCGGGGCCGGGGCCGGGGTTGCCGCCGCACCAGGCTGCGGCACAGGCACACCAGGCTGTGAGACAGCCGTGCCAGGCGCTGGGGCAGCAGCCGCACCGGGCTGTGGAGCAGGCGCACCGGGCTGTGAGACAGCCACACCAGGCGCTGAGGCAGCCCCTCCAGGCGTTGGGGCAGCCGCTCCAGGCTGTGGAGCAGCAGCTTCGGACGCTGACGCAGCCACACCAGGCAGTGGCGCAGGCGCTCCGGGCTGCGGGGCAGCCGCACCATCAGGCTGTGGGCAATCGTTCCGCAGGGCGGAACGGGTGGGCACAGCCGGACCCGCAGACGGCGACGAAACACCCGCCCCCACCAGGGAGTGGCCGCCCGGCGCCTCAGCCGGACCAGCGGACGGCGACAAAGTGCCCGCCCCTACCGGGGGATAACTGTCTCGCGCCCCAGGCGCGCCCTCACGAGAGGTCACGCGGAGTCGCCTTCCCGCATGGGAATCCGCACACCACGCTCGTCCGCCACGGACTCGGCGATGTCGTAGCCGGCGTCCACGTGCCGGATGACTCCCATCCCGGGGTCATTGGTCAGCACGCGGCGGATCTTCTCGCCGGCGAGCTTGGTGCCGTCGGCGACGGTGACCTGGCCGGCGTGGATGGAGCGGCCCATGCCGACGCCGCCGCCGTGGTGGATGGACACCCAGGACGCACCCGAAGCCACGTTCACCATGGCGTTCAGCAGCGGCCAGTCGGCGATCGCGTCGGAGCCGTCGAGCATGGCCTCGGTCTCGCGGTACGGCGAGGCGACGGAACCGCAGTCGAGGTGGTCTCGGCCGATGACGAGGGGCGCCGCGAGCTCACCGGAGGCGACCATGTCGTTGAAGCGTTCGCCGGCCTTGTCGCGCTCGCCGTAGCCGAGCCAGCAGATACGGGCGGGCAGGCCCTGGAAGTGGACGCGCTCGCCGGCCAGCTTGATCCAGCGGTGCAGGGACTCGTTCTCCGGGAAGAGGTCGAGGATCGCCTTGTCCGTCTTGTGGATGTCCGAGGCCTCTCCGGAGAGCGCCGCCCAGCGGAAGGGGCCCTTGCCCTCGGAGAAGAGGGGCCGGATGTAGGCGGGGACGAAGCCGGGGAAGGCGAACGCCCGCTCGTACCCGGCGAGTTGGGCCTCGCCACGGATCGAGTTGCCGTAGTCGAAGACCTCGGCACCGGCGTCCATGAAGCCGACCATGGACTCGACGTGACGGGCCATGGACTCACGGGCGCGGGTGGTGAACCCGGCCGGGTCCTTCGCGGCGTACGAGGCCATGTCGTCGAGGTCGACGCCGACGGGAAGGTAGGCCAGCGGGTCGTGGGCCGAGGTCTGATCGGTCACGATGTCGATGGGGGCGCCCTCGGCGAGCATGCGCGGGAGCAGCTCGGCGGCGTTGCCGAGCAGACCGATCGACAGCGGGCGACGGGCGTCGCGGGCCTCGACGGCAAGCTGGAGGGCGTGCTCCAGGGAGTCGGCCTTCACGTCGAGGTAGCGGTGCTCGATGCGGCGCTCGATGGCACGCGGGTCGACGTCGATACAGATCGCGACGCCGTCGTTCATCGTCACGGCGAGCGGCTGGGCGCCGCCCATGCCACCGAGACCGGCGGTCAGCGTGATCGTGCCGGCCAGCGTGCCGTTGAACTTCTTCGCGGCGACGGCGGAGAACGTCTCGTACGTGCCCTGGAGGATGCCCTGCGTGCCGATGTAGATCCACGAGCCGGCGGTCATCTGGCCGTACATGGTGAGGCCGAGAGCCTCAAGACGCCGGAACTCCTCCCAGTTCGCCCAGTCGCCGACCAGGTTGGAGTTGGCGATGAGGACGCGCGGGGCCCACTCGTGGGTCTGCATGACGCCGACGGGGCGGCCGGACTGGACGAGCATCGTCTCGTCCTGCTTCAGGGTCCGCAGGGTGCGCACCATGGCGTCGAAGGAGCGCCAGTCACGGGCGGCCTTGCCGGTACCGCCGTAGACGACGAGCTTGTCGGGGTGCTCGGCGACCTCGGGGTCGAGGTTGTTCTGCAGCATCCGCAAGGCGGCTTCCTGCTGCCATCCCAGGGCGCTCAGTTCCGTACCGCGCGGCGCTCGTACGGGGCGGGGTCCTGACATGGTCTGCCTCCTAAGCGGACTGTTGCCGTAGATATTCACATCCTGGCTTCTTGAATAGAGCTAGTCAATAGCCGCATAGGCAAGCGCGGGCCCGCCGCGGATGTTTGGCTGGTACGTATGGGCGCAGACAGGGACACGGCGGGGGATCCGGTGAGCGACGGGGCGGTCGGGGCGGAGGGGACAGACGGGGCGGCGGACTCTTCAGGTGGCTCGGGCGGTGCGGGCTTGGCTGGCTTGGCTGGCTTGGCGGGCTTGGCGGGCTTGGCGGGCTTGGCGGGCTTGGCCGACGATGAGGACCGCGATCGCGTCCTGCGACGCGACGATGCCGTCCGGGCCGCCGTGGAGCAAGGTCTCCTCACGCCGGGAACCCCCATCGTCGCCCTCCTGGACGTCCCCGGCATCCGGGCCTCGGCCGCCGCCCTGCGGGCCGCCTTCGACGCGGTGACCGCTCCCGGCACGCCTGTGCTGCACGCGTTCGCGGTGAAGGCGACCCCGCTCGTGCCCGTACTGCGGCTGCTGCGCGAGCAGGGTATCGGTGCGGAGGTGGCGAGCCCCGGGGAGCTCGCCCTCGCCCGGGCGGCCGGAGTGTCGCCGGCGCACACGGTCCTCGACTCACCCGCCAAGACACCCGCCGAGCTGCGCGAGGCGTTGGCGCTGGGCATCGCCGTCAACGCGGACAACCCGCAGGAGCTGGACCGTATCGACGCCCTGGTACGGTCCGCGGCGACCCGATCTCCCCTCGGAATCCGGGTGAACCCGCAGGTCGGCGGGGGTTCCATCGAGGCGCTGTCGACTGCCACGGCGACCTCCAAGTTCGGGGTCGCGCTGCGGGACGAGGGAGCGCGGGAGTGGATCGTCCAGGCGTACGCCGACCGCCCCTGGCTGACCCGGCTGCACGCGCACACCGGGTCGCAGGGCATCCCGCTGTCACTGATGGCACAGGGCGTGGCGGAGACGTACGCACTGGCCGAGGAGATCAACCGGCACCTCGGGCGGCGGCAGATCGACACGATCGACATCGGCGGCGGGCTGCCGGTCAACTTCGGCTCCAACGCCACCGCCCCGACGTACGCGCAGTACGCGCGGCTGCTCGCCGGGGTGGTGCCGGGGCTGTTCGACGGGCGGTACGGGCTGGTCACCGAGTTCGGGCGGTCGCTCCTCGCCAAGCACGGGACGGTGCTCGCGCGGGTCGAGTACACGAAGTCCGCCGGGGGGCGGGCGATCGCGGTCACCCACGCGGGCGTGCAGATCGCCGCCCGCACGGTGTACGCGCCCGCGTCCTGGCCGCTGCGGATCGCCGCGTACGACGCGAAGGGGCGCCCCAAGGCGGGACCGGACGTCGTCCAGGACATCGCGGGTCCCGCCTGCTTCGCGGGTGACCTCCTCGCCGAGGGGCGCGCGCTGCCGCTGTTCGAGCAGGGCGACTACGCGGCCGCGCTGGACACGGGCGCGTACTACTTCGCCCACCACTACGCGTACAACTCCCTCGCCCGGCCGGGTATCTACGGCTTCGCGCCGGACGACGAGGGCGGCGTCCGCTTCGCCGTCGCACGCGAGCCGCAAACCCTCGAAGAGATCGTCGCGGAATCGGGCGGGGCACGCCCGTCGGCGCTCACGGGACTCTAAGGCCCTCACGGGGCTTACCAGGGCGGTGAAGTCCACCCGCGGTTCGGCAGCGCCCTGAAGCGGCGCGGGGAACTGCGCGACCAGCCACGACGGTGCCGCAGACGATCGACGGCACATCCCGGCACATCCCGGCACATCCAGTGGAGCACCCGGCGCTCAAAAGGTCCCGCACGCCCCCGCGCACCCGCACGCGCCCCGGGCCGGGCCTTCGCCACGGCTCCAACCAGGCAGAAAATATGGTCAGTTGACCCACCTTAGTCACCGCGGGGCATGTTCCACAGGAAAATGCCAGAACCCTCACCCCCCGCCGCACACGTTGCGTAACTTCGGCGTCACTCGGCCGAACCCTTGGCGGGAGGGGAGACACGGTGCCCGGAATCGACGAGTGCCTACTGGAAGCCATGACACTGCCCGGTGCCCGGGGGGCCGCGGTGGTCGACTGGACCAGCGGCCTGGCCCTGGGCACGGCCGGGGACGCACCGGGCGGTGACCACGAGACGACCGCGGCGGAGGCCGCCGAGCTGGCCCGGCTCGCCGCGGAGCACCACGCGTTCGCCCCGGCCGACGGCTCCGACCGGTCGGATCAGGAGACACCGGTCGAGGACCTGATCATCAGCAACCGGGACAGCTACCACCTGCTGCGCTTCGTGAGCACCACCTTCGACAGCAGCGTGTTCCTGCACCTGTGGCTGGCCCGCGCGGACGGCAACCTCGCGCTGGCCCGTATCCGCCTCGCCGAGCTGGCCGGACGGCTGGTGCTCGGATGACGACGGTCAGAACACCTCCCCCGCCCCACCTACCGCTCCGGGACAGAGCGGCCGACTCCAGTGGCGGCGTCTCGCCGATGCTGAGCCGGCTCGCCGCCGAGCGGGCCACCGGCGTGCTCGTGCGCGAGCGCGGCACGCTTTACCTCGCCGACGGCGAAGTGGTGCACGCCGAGAGCCCCGCCACACCAGGGCTCGACGTGCTGTTCGCCGCCCGCGGGGTGCTGGACCCGGAGGTGTGGCGGGAGGCCGTCGCCGCGGCCGGTGCGCGCAACCGGGTCGGCCGGTTCCTGGTCGACAGCGGCCGGATAGCGAAGGGCGCGCTGGAGCTGTGCCATCTCGGTTCGCTGTACGACGCGGCGTATTTCGTGCTCGGGGCGAGCAGCACCCCGAGCCGCTTCCGGTACGGGGCCGCGCACTGGCTCGGCCCCGTCCGCCCAGTATCCGTGGCCGCGCTGGAGCGCGAGACCGTGCGCCGCCGCGAGCTGCTGCACCGCATCTGGCCCGACCCGGCGACGGACACCGCACCGCTGGCGCGCGCTCGACTCGCCGCCGGCCCGGCGATTCCGCTGCGACAGGAAGCCGTACTCGACCGGGTGGACGGCGTACGCACCGCGGCGGACGTCTCGCTCGTCCTGGGTCGGCCCGCTTTCCACACCCTGGTCGACCTGCGCCGGCTGGCCGCCGCCGGGCTCGTGACGGCGGCGCCCCCGGCGCAGCCGCCCCCCGTTCCCAGCGTGCTCACCCAGACCTCGGCCGACCCCGACGTGGCCCTGCTGCGGCGGCTCAGAGACGCGCTGGAGGCCCTGTGAGCCCCGACCCGCGGGAGGCCTTGTGATCCGCGCGCTACGACAGCGTGCCGAGAGGAGACTGCTGATGGCGGCGGAGCCCGAAGTCCTCGACGAACTCCACCGGTTGAGAGCCCGAGTACCCCAGCTGACCGGGGCGCTCGCGGCCAGCGCCGACGGTCTCGTCCTCGCCCACGACACCCCCGGCGTGGAGCCGGACGGCCTGGCCGCGCTGACCGCGGCCGCGCTGGGTGTCGCCGTACGGATGGCGGACGCCACCGGGCAGGGCGACTTCCGCGAGCTGCTGGTGCGCGGCGTCCACGGCTATGTGGCGACGTACGCGGCCGGCGCCTCCGCCGTGCTGACCCTGCTCGCCCAGGACCGGGTGAACGTCGGCCGGCTGCACCTGGAGGGGCGCCGCTCCGGCACCCGGATCGGCGAGCTCGTGGCAGCCGCGACCGCGCGCGGCGAACCGGCCGGCTCGGCGAGGGCTCCCACGAAGCCCGCCTCCGCGACCTCGCGTACCCGGACGGCGCGCGGCCCGACGGTTTCGCGCGCCGTCACCACTCCTACCCCCAACACCCCAACCACATCGGAAAGTTGAGAGGAAGCAGCACACCATGACCAACACCGAAACCGCACTCAAAGAGGCACTCGCCTCCATCGAGGGCGCCACCGGCGCCGCCCTCGTCGACTACACCAGCGGCATGGCGCTGGGCACCATCGGCGGCAGCAAGGGCTTCGACCTCACCGTCGCGGCGGCCGGCAACACCGACGTCGTACGCGCCAAGCTGCGCACCATGGAGCACCTCGGCCTGAAGGGCGAGATCGAGGACATCCTGATCACGCTGTCCGACCAGTACCACCTGATCCGGCTGATGAAGGGACGCGGCGGCAACGGCCTCTTCCTGTATCTGGTGCTCGACGTCAAACGGTCCAACCTGGCGATGGCCCGCCACCAGCTACGCAGGATCGAGGCGGACCTAGAGGTATAGCCAGACCAACGGCGATGGCAAACGGCTGATGGCAAACGACCGATGGCCAACGGATGTTGACCAACAGGCGGTACAGCCAGGGCCGTCAGTGGCGCCGCGCTCCGCCGGGCGCGGCGTCGCCCGCCGCCACACCGGTGGCCCGGCAGGCCTTGACCGGCTTGCCCGCGGGGGCGCCCGCGCCCCTGCCGAGCCAGTCGACGCGCACCCAGATCAGCTCCTGCCCGGCGCGTTCGCGGCGCCCCAGCCAGCCGGCCTTCAGCCACAGGCCGACGCCCACGCCGGCGAGCAGCATGCCGCCCGCGGCGGGCACCGCGAACGAGCTGCCCAGCGCGGCCACGAAGGCGAGCAGCAGCCACCAGCGGTGGCCCCGGCGCCAGTTCCGTACGGTCACCGCGCGGTCCTGGAGCACATCGTGCTTGCTGGCGCGCGCGGCGGAGCGGGCCAGTTCGGCGTACCGCTTCCTGCGTCTGTACGCCACCACGACGGCCGCGACGATGAACAGCACCGCCCCGGCCATGACCCCGATCCGGCGCCCGGTGATCCCCGGCAACACCACCCCGATGGCCGCCGCGAACACCCCGAACCACCACAACGGTGCGGCGCCCGCTCTCACGACGACAGCCACCCGGGCCAGTCCCTGCCCTCCGCGCCCCACGTTCCGCCTCCTTGTACGTCCCAACTCTCCGGGCGAGCACGCTAGCGAGCGAAGGTGAGACGAGCCTGAGAAGTACGACCGCTCAACCAAACCGTGACCAGCGACCAGCGAGTGGCCACTGAGAACTGGCTACTGGCTACTCGACGAAGAGTCCCCGGGCGGCCGCCCGCGCGTCGAACTCCTCAAGGCGTGCCTGCGCGTCCGGCAGGTCGTCGCACATCGCCTCCAGCAGGACGCGGCCGATCAGCATCGGGGCGCAAGCCGTGTCAAAGGCGAGACCGGTACCGACGGCGGCCGGAAGCAGCAGGTCCGACACCTTCGCCACCGGCGCGAACGCCGAGTCCGCGACCGTCACCACCGTCAGGCCGGCCGCCTTCGCGTAGGCCAGCGAGTCCACGACCTCGCGCGGATGCCGGGGCAGCGCGAAGCAGAGCAGTGCCGTGGCCCCGGCGTGCACGGCCGCGTCGATGCGGTCGTGGAGCATCGTGCCGCCCTCGTGCAGCAGCCGTACGTCGGGGTGGACCTTGGCCGCGAAGTACGCGAAGCCGTACGCCTGGGAGGCGGCGGCGCGCAGGCCGAGCACGGGCAGCGGCCGGCTCGAAGCGAGGAGCCGCCCGGCACGCGCCACCGGGCGCGGGTCCGCCAGCACCTCCGCCAGGTGCTTCAGGTTCTCGATCTCGGCCTCGACGGCCTGCTGGTACTCGTTGTACGAGGCGGAGGCCGCGGTCTGCTCGGCGGGCGCGACCTCGCGCAGGTGCTTGCGCAGCGCCGGGTAGCCGTCGAAGCCGAGCGCGACCGCGAAGCGGGTGACGGACGGCTGGCTGACCCCGGCCAGCTCGGCGAGCTCGACGCTCGACAGGAACGGCACGTCGGCGGCGCGGCGCACCATGCTGTGCGCGATCCGCCGCTGGGTCGGCGTCAGCCGGTGCCCCTCGAAGAGCGCCTGAAGCCGCGCGGCGGGACTGTCCGTCATACCAATACTCCCGTCCACACCCGTACTCGCATCCGCATCCGCATTTGCGTCCACGCCGCTCATGACGCGCTCCCCCTCCAGATGTCCGTGAACCGGTCGAGCAGTGCGGCCGCCGCGCCCACGTCGCCGGTGAGCGGCCGGTCGGCCTGTTCCGGGTCGAGCACCGACTCGGCGAGCTCCAGCGCCCGGCCGGCCGGCAGCTCCGGATCGGGCCGCAGCTCGCGCTGACGCAACGCCCGTACGGCGGCGACGAGTTCGCAGCCGACGACGAGACGGTACGCACCGCAGGCCCGCAGGGTCTGCCGTGCGGCGAGCGAGGCGAAGCTGGCCTGTTCCTCGACGCCCCGGGAGAGTACAGCGTGGCCGAGCGAGGCGGGCGCGGAGAAGGCCCGCAGGTCACCGAGGGCGGCCGCGGCGGCGTACTCCAGGATCATCACGCCGGAGGACGCGGGTTCGCTGTCGGCGAGGAAGGGGCGCAGGCGGGTGTAAGCGGGTTCGTTCAGGGTGGAGAGCCGGGAGGTCGACAGGCGGGCCACCTGTGTGACGGCCAGCCTGAAGTGGTCCAGGGCGAGGGCTAGTTGGGCCTGGTAGAAGCCGCCGTGGTGGTACGCGGCCATGTCCTCGGGGGAGATCAGGGGGTTCTCGGCGGCGGCGTTGATCTCGACGGTGAGGACGCCCTCCAGCGCGTCCGCCGCGTCCTGCGCGGGCCCGTGGATCTGCGGGACACACCGGAAGCCGTACGGGTCCTGGATCCGCCCGAGCGGCGGCACCGGCCGGTCCGCCGCCCCGATCAACTCCCGCATCCGCCGCGCCACTTCGACCGACCCGCGGTGCGGCCGCGCGGCGTGCACGGGCGCCGCGTACGCCTCGTGCGAGCCGTCGACCGCGATCAGCGAGAGCGCGGCGACGACCTGCGTGGCCCCGATGAGCCCACGCAGCTCGTCCAGAGCCAGCGCGGCCTGCCCGAGGGTGAGCGCGTTACTGCTGATGAGCGCGAGGGCGTCGTTGTTGTCGAGGGGCTGGGGCTCGGGGACAAGCCTCCGCGGGGCGCCCGCACCGGCGCCGTCGCCGACCTCGCCGACGAACCCGGCGGCAGACTCAGCAGCGACGCGCGCCTCCACGGACGCCGCATCCCGCGAAGCACCCGCACCAGCCCCGCCGACAGCCCGCCCCACCACGGGCGCCACGCCCCGCGAAGCACCCGCGCCAGCCCCGCCGACAGTCTGCTCCTCCGGGGACGACACGTCCCGCGGGCGACCGCCCGACCCTCCGTGCGGCTTCGCCTCGGCGCCGCCACCCCGCTCGGAGTGATCGCCCCCGGAAACCCTCAGACCCCCCACGGACCCCACAGGGCTCACATGGCCCACTGGTCCCACGGACCCTGCCAGCCCCACCGGCCCCACCGGCCCCCGCCAAGGATGCTCCCCCGCCAGCGCCAGCCCCACCTGCGCCAGCGCCGCGATGTCACCCGTGCCCACGGATCCGAACTCGTTCACCACCGGGTACACCCCGGTCTCCAGTGCCTCGCACAGTGCCGTGACGACGCTGGGCCGGAGCCCCGCGCCGCCCGCGAGCAACTGGTTGGCGCGCACGGCGAGCATCGCGCGGACCTGCCGGGCGGGCAGCTCCTCGCCGATCGCCCCGGCGTGGCTGCGCAGGAGACGCAGACCGTGCCCCGCGGCGGACGCCGTCGGCACGTCCTCGTTCCGGTTGGCGCCCACGCCGGTGGACCGCCCGTACACACGGCCGCTCGCGGCGATCTGCCGGGCCGCGTCCCAGGATTCCTCGACGCGCTTCATCGCTTCGGTGCCGGGAACCGGCCGCGCGGCCCCGTCGGCGAGCCGGACGATGTCGGCGACACCGGTGCTGCAGCCGTCCAGCACCACGAGACCGGTGTTCACCACACTCGACACGTCCACAGTCCGAGACGACATAGAGCGCAGACTCCCCTCACTCCGGAGATTGACACCGTTGACAACCTATTCAAGTACGGAGAACTCTGCATGACGATATGCAGGCCGGGCAAGGGACACCTCGTGATCCAGTTCAACACGGCGCACATTCCGGATCCGACGGGGGTGCAGCCCACTCCGAACAGGGGGGCTAACCCCAGTGCCTCGGCGCCGTCGGCTCCCTAACGTAGGCACCATGACCGGTATGGAAGCCCGCGGCGACGCCGAACTGAAGAAGGAACTCGACGCCACCCTGCACGCACGCAAGGAGCTGGGCGAAGAGTACGAGTCCGCGTTGGTCGACTCGTTCCTGGAGAAGGTCGAACAGCGCTTTGACGGCGTGGTCGACCGCCGGGTGCGGCGCCAACTCGCGGAACAGCAGATGGTGGTGGCGCGTGGATCGCGCTCACCCCAGTCGACCGACTCCTGGGGCGAGCGCTTCGGCTTCGGGATCGTCTCCCTCGTCCTCGCCATCCCCTTGTCGGGGATCGGCGGCGGCGTCGCGGGCCTGCCCGGCCTCCTGGTCGCCTGGGGAGGCATCGTGGGGGTCAACGTGGTCCAGGCCGCGCGTCTCTACCCGGACTTCTTCGGCAGGCGCAAGGGCAAGTCGGCGTCGGACTGGGAAGACTAGAAGAGTCCAGAAGAGTTCGGACAGCACGAACACGCGCGAAGGGCCCGCACCTGCGATCAGGTGCGGGCCCTTCGAAGCTTGCGCGAGGACCGCCGCACCCCCGATAAAGGGGGGCGGGACGACGGCGGTCCCCGCGAGGGACGCGAGCCGGGTCAGGGCCGGGCTTACGCGTCCGTGGCGTCATGGAGGTCCGGGAGCCGCTCCGAAGGTCCTTGACGCCGTTTTGGTGTCGGCCGGGGCGGGGAGCCGCTCCCGCCCTTGCCGACAACCACCAATGTGCCGGATCCGTGTTAAGCCGGTGCTGCGCGGACGTGACGCGCTCGTACCACTTCCGCGAAGTTCACTCCAGAAAGCGCCGCTCAGAAGCGTTCTCGCAGCTCGGCCCGGACGCCTCGCCTGTCTGTTACTGCTTCGCCCCGCCCTTGGCGAGGAAGGACAGCAGGTCCTGACGGCTGACGACCCCGGTGGGCTTGCCCTCGACGAGGACCATCGCGGCGTCGGCGGCGCCGAGCACGGACATCAGGTCCCCGACCGGCTCACCGGACCCGACCTGCGGCAGCGGCGCCGACATGTGCTTCTCCAGCGGGTCCTCCAGGGAGGCCCGCTTGGTGAACAGCGCGTCGAGCAGCTCCCGTTCGACCACGGACCCGATGACCTCGGCGGCCATCACGTCCGGGTGCCCGGCGCCGGGCTTCACGATCGGCATCTGCGAGACGCCGTACTCGCGCAGCACTTCGATCGCCTGGCCGACCGTCTCCTCCGGGTGCATGTGGACGAGGGTGGGGATGCGGCCGTGCTCCTTGTCGTCGAGGACGTCGGCGACGCGCGCGCTGGGCCCGGTGTCCTCCAGGAACCCGTAGTCGGCCATCCACTCGTCGTTGAAGATCTTGCTGAGGTACCCGCGCCCGCTGTCGGGCAGCAGTACGACCACGACGTCGTCGGGCCCGAGCCGCTCGGCCACCCGCAGCGCGGCGACGACGGCCATGCCGCAGGACCCGCCGACGAGCAGCCCCTCTTCCTTGGCGAGCCGGCGCGTCATCTGGAAGGAGTCCTTGTCGGACACGGCGACGATCTCGTCGGCGACGGTCCGGTCGTACGCGGTGGGCCAGAAGTCCTCGCCCACGCCCTCGACCAGATACGGCCGCCCGGACCCGCCGGAGTACACGGACCCCTCGGGGTCGGCGCCCACGACCTGCACCTTGCCGTCACTGGCGTCCTTCAGGTACCGCCCGGTCCCGGAAATGGTGCCGCCGGTGCCCACGCCCGTCACGAAGTGGGTGATCTTCCCTTCCGTCTGCTCCCACAGCTCGGGGCCGGTGGAGTGATAGTGCGAGAGGGGATTGTTGGGGTTGGAGTACTGGTCGGGCTTCCAGGCGCCGGGCGTATCGCGTACGAGCCGGTCGGACACGTTGTAGTACGAGTCCGGGTGCTCGGGGTCGACGGCGGTGGGGCAGACGACGACCTCGGCGCCGTACGCCCGGAGCACATTGATCTTGTCGGTGCTCACCTTGTCGGGGCACACGAAGATGCACTTGTAGCCCTTCGTCTGCGCCACGATGGCGAGCCCGACTCCGGTGTTTCCGCTGGTCGGCTCGACAATCGTGCCCCCCGGCTTGAGGGCTCCGCTCTCCTCCGCGGCCTCGATCATGCGCAGGGCGATGCGGTCCTTCACGGACCCGCCGGGGTTGAAGTACTCAACCTTCGCCAGGACGGTCGCCTGGATGCCCGCGGTCACGTTGTTGAGCCTCACCAGCGGGGTGTTGCCGACGAGACTGATCATCGAGTCGTGGAATTGCACCGTTGTCTCCGGAGCTGTGTTTCAAAAGGGATGGTCCCGTCAGCGTAAGGCGTCGGGTGACGGTTCACGCACCGTTGAGATTGGAGAGCGGCCCTCACGGGGCAAGCACTGGATGTACGGCTATGAGGAGGTGACGGCGACGCATGGCGGGTATGTCGAGGGCGAGGGTGGCACGGCGGATCGCGGCGGGCGCGGCGTACGGCGGCGGCGGGATCGGCCTGGTGGGCGCGGCCGCGGTCGGCGTGCTGCTGGCCGAGGTGCAGATGGCGAAACGTGTGGTGGGCAACGGACACACACCGCACGCGCCGCGCGGTGAGGGCTTGTACGGGTACGGATACGCCGGGCAGGACGGTCCGCCGCTGCGGCTGACCATGCTCGGCGACTCCACGGCCGCAGGGCAGGGTGTGCACCGGGCACGGCAGACTCCGGGGGCGCTCATCGCGTCCGGGCTCGCGGCGGTCGCCGAGCGTCCGGTGGAGCTGAGCAACGTGGCGCTGCCCGGGGCCCAGTCGGACGACCTGGACCGCCAGGTAGCGCTGACCCTCGCGGACACCTCCCGGGTACCCGATATCTGCGTGATCATGATCGGCGCGAACGATGTGACCCATCGGATGCCGCCGACGCGTTCCGTGCGCCATCTGTCCTCGGCGGTACGGCGGCTGCGTACGGCCGGTGCGGAGGTCGTCGTGGGCACCTGTCCCGACCTGGGCACGGTCGAGCAGGTTCAGCAGCCGCTGCGGTGGCTGGCCCGCCGGGCCTCGCGGCAGCTCGCCGCCGCCCAGACGATCGGTACGGTCGAGCAGGGCGGTCGTACGGTGTCGCTGGGCGACCTCCTTGGCCCCGAGTTCGCGGCGAACCCGCGGGAGTTGTTCGGGCCCGACAACTACCACCCCTCGGCGGAGGGGTACGCCACTGCCGCGATGGCGCTGCTCCCTACGGTCTGCGCGGCGCTCAACCTCTGGCCGGCGGAGGAGGAGCACCCGGACGTCTCCCGCCGCGAAGGTTTCCTGCCGGTGGCCCGCGCGGCCGCGGAGGCCGCCTCCGAGCCCGGCACCGAGGTCACCGCCGCCATGCCCACAGGCCCCCGCGGCCCCTGGGCCCTCCTGAAACGCCGCCGCCGACGCCGCGTACCGGCCACGGACCCGACACCGGCCCCGTCTGCGTGAGCAGGGGTTTTTCGCCCCCTCCGCCCCTGCCCGTCCCGTATCTGGGGGCTGCCGCCCCCACACCCGCGCTGTCGGCCGAACGGCCTCGTCCTCAAACGCCGGACGGGCTAAAGACTTCTAGCGCCGGCCGGGGAGAGATTCAGCCCCTCCGGCCTTTGAGGAGCGGGGTCTGGGGCGGAGCCCCAGGAACAAGGGACGGGAAGGGGCGGAGGGGCGAAAAAGCCCGCCGCACCCCCCGATGCCGGGAGCCCCGCCAGTGAAAGGCGCCCACGCCAGAAGAAAGCAAGCGCTTAGAAAAGTGCGGCCCGAGTCACACCCCCACCCCCGTGACCTGAACCGTACGTACGGGTAACTTCGCAAGCAGCCATGCCCGCCCCGTACTCCCACCCGTCGCCCGACCACCACCCCTCAACGAGGCGCTACGCGCCGCCCCTTCCTACTGGAGCCGTCGATGCCCGAAGCCGTGATCGTCTCAGCCACCCGCTCCCCGATCGGCCGCGCCTTCAAGGGCTCCTTGAAGGAGGTGCGCCCCGACGACCTGACCGCCACGATCATCGAGGCCGCCCTCGCCAAGGTCCCCGGCCTGGACCCGAAGGACATCGACGACCTCATGCTCGGCTGCGGCCTCCCCGGCGGCGAGCAGGGCTACAACCTCGGCCGCATCGTCGCCGTACAGATGGGCATGGACCACCTCCCGGGCTGCACCATCACCCGCTACTGTTCCTCGTCGCTCCAGACCAGCCGCATGGCCCTGCACGCCATCAAGGCGGGCGAGGGCGACGTCTTCATCTCGGCGGGCGTCGAGATGGTGTCGCGCAGCATCAAGGGCTCCAGCGACGGCCTCCCCGACACCCAGAACCCGTTCTTCGCCGAGGCCCTGGCCCGTACCGCCACCGTCGCCGCCAGCGAGGGCGCGAGCTGGCACGACCCCCGCGAGGACGGCCTCGTCCCGGACGCGTACATCGCGATGGGCCAGACCGCCGAGAACCTGGCCCGCCTCAAGGGCGTCACCCGCCAGGACATGGACGAGTTCGGCGTCCGCTCGCAGAACCTCGCCGAGGAAGCCATCAAGAACGGCTTCTGGGAGCGGGAGATCACGCCGATCACGACGCCGGACGGCACTGTCGTCTCCAAGGACGACGGCCCGCGCGCGGGTGTGACGCTGGAGGGCGTCCAGGGCCTGAAGCCGGTCTTCCGCCCGGACGGACTCGTCACGGCCGGCAACTGCTGCCCCCTGAACGACGGCGCCGCCGCCCTCGTGATCATGTCCGACACGAAGGCCCGCGAGCTCGGCCTGACCCCGCTCGCCCGCATCGTCTCGACCGGCGTCACCGGCCTCTCCCCCGAGATCATGGGCCTCGGCCCGGTCGAGGCGTCGAAGCAGGCCCTGAAGCGGGCCGGCCTGACCGTCGACGACATCGACCTGTTCGAGATCAACGAGGCGTTCGCCGCCCAGGTGATCCCGAGCTACCGCGACCTGAACATCCCGCTGGACAAGCTGAACGTCAACGGCGGCGCCATCGCCGTCGGCCACCCCTTCGGCATGACCGGCGCCCGCATCACCGGAACGCTCATCAACAGCCTCCAGTTCCACGACAAGCAGTTCGGCCTGGAGACGATGTGCGTCGGCGGCGGCCAGGGCATGGCGATGGTCATCGAGCGCCTCAGCTAGTACCACCTAGTACCGCTCCTGTCACGGGAGTTGAACCCAGCGTGACCAAAACGGCCCGGATCCCTGCAACCCCAGGGACTCTGGGCCGATTTGTGATCCAATCCCCCCCAAGATGTGACCTATCTCCCTCTGGAGAGCGATTTACGCAGGTCAGAGCCGTTACGCAACTAAACACCAGGCCCAAAGTCCTGTCCCTTTCGTGACGTTACGCACTGACAGCTGGATAGTCCGCCCTTCAAGCTGATGTAGGAAGTCGGGGGTCGACTTTGAACCGGGAGTACGTCAGTGAGCGCCATGCCGATTGCTTTGCTGCTCACCACGGCCGCCACCGCGGCCGTGGGCGTCGCCGTTCTGCGCACGCTTCAGGGACTGCGCCGGCAGGTCACGGCCCTGCACACCGAACTCGCCGCGAGCCGCGCCACCGCCGCACGAGGCCTCGTGCCCGCCGCCCGCGCGGCCGCGGACACGGACGAGATACGCGCTGCCGTGGCCGAGGCGCTCGCCGAGGAGCGGGAGCGGGAGCTTGCCGAGGCGCGGGCGTTCTGGGCGGCCCAGGAGGCGCGTGACGCCTCCGACCTGCCCTCGCTGCTCGGCCTGCCCGACGGCGAACCGTTCCTGCCGCGCCACTCGGACTTCATCGGCCTCGAACACCTGGAGCCGGTGCCCGAGCCGGGCCTGGAGGCCGACGACTTCGCCGGTGACTCCCCCGAACTCGCCGCGGCCCGCCGCCGCCACCCCTCCCACCCGGACTTCATCCCCGCACAGTCACCCGTCGTGAACGACCATGAGCGCACGGTGGCCTGCCTGGAGGAACTCGCCGAGTCCGGCACGGAACTGGCCGACGTCCGCCCCGGCCCGCTCGGCACCCTCGACGTCTACGTCTTCGCCGACGGTACGACCCTGTGCATGACCCCGGGCCACCGCGAGACCGCGGAGCAACTGGCCGCGGCCCTCCACGCGGGCGCCGCCCCGGTCCTCCTCGGCGGCTCCGGCGTCTCGGGCGCGTACGCGCTGACGTTCGCGTGCGGAGACGAGAACATCTACATCCTGGCGGACCGAGTCATAGCGTCGCTGTAAGAGCTGCACGAGCCGGGAGCCGTACGAACTCTCAACGCGCCGGAGTCGATCAGACTCCGGCGCGTTTCTGCGCCTCCGCAACAAGCCCCACTGCTTCCTCGAGCTCCCGCTCGTCTTTCAGTACGAGCGCCAAATCATGCGCGGCAACCATGATTTGGTCGGCGGCGGCGAACATCCCCGCGTCGGGCATCTCGCGAGGCTCCCCGGACGGGTCCTCCACACGCTGCGCCCACCGTGCCAACTCCCTGGCCAGGCCCAGTGCCTCGGCGGCGGCCCCGCGCTGCAGCCGGCTCTGCGGCGCGGCCCGCAACCGGTCGGCGAAGTGATCCACTGCACGGGTCAAAGGCGTCGTATCAAGCACGCGGCGAGCGTACGCGCCGCAGCAGGACTGTTGCCAACAACCCAACCCTCAGGCACGGTGGCGTGAAGGACCGGCTCACATCCCCGATTGCGTCCGGAGGCGCCGATGTCCCAAGTGTTCTCCCAGGAGACCCATCGCAACCTGCTCGCCCGCATCCCCCATTGCACCGGTCGTGAGATCTCCGACTGGCTGCGCACCGTCGACGAAGGCCCCGCGCTCTTCCGCTTCGAGGAAAAGGTCAGCTGGCTCCGCGCCGAGCACGACCTCGCGTACGGCCACGCCAAGGCAATCATTCACGAGTACGACCTGAGGAGGGCCGCGCGCAAACTGCTCTGAGCGCGCACCACCGAGACGACAGGCATCCGCATGACAAAGGGCCCGCGAACCGGTGGGTTCGCGGGCCCTTCAGTCACTGACGACCGGCTGGTACCGGTCGGTCCGACTAGTCGTTGCCGCTGAAGATGGCGGCCAGCCGCAGCATCTCGACGTAGATCCACACGATGGACATGGTCAGGCCGAACGCGGCCAGCCAGGCCTCCTCGCGAGGAGCTCCATACGCGATGCCGTCCTCGATCTGCTTGAAGTCGAGGGTCAGGAAGAACGCGCCGAGGATGATCGCGATGATGCCGACGATCGCGCCCAGCGGCCCCATGCTGCGCAGTCCGCCGTCCTCGGCTCCACCGAAGGCGACGAGCAGCAGGTTGACCGCCATGACCAGGATGAAGGCGATGGCGATGGCCATGCCGATGCGCGCGTACCGCGCGGTCACGCGGATCCAGCCCGCCTTGTAGATCAGCAGGGTCGCGCCGGACACCGCCATGGTGCCGAGCACCGCCTGGAAGGGCGCGCCCGACCACTGGCTGTTGTACATCTCGCTGATGACCCCGAGGAAGACGCCCTCGAAGGCGGCGTAACCGAGGATCAGCGCGGGCGAGGCCTTGCGCTTGAAGGACTGCACCATCGCCAGTACGAAGGCGATGAGGGCGGAGCCGATGGCGAGCCCGAAGCTGGTGCTGGTGACCGGCAGCAGGGCCCAGGCCAGGATGGCGCCGACGGCGACGGTGCCGAGCGTCATGCCCGAGCGCATGACGACGTCGTCCATCGTCATACGGCCGGTGGTGACCGGAGCCTGCGGCGGAGCGCCTTGCTGCAGGTCCTGCTGCGCGTAGGGGTTCTGCGCGTAGGGATTGCCGCCGCCCTGCTGGGCGTACGGGTTGGCCTGCGTGCCGACAGCGGGTCCCCCGGCCTGCGGCGCCGCGTTGAATCCCGCGTAGCCGTTGTCGCGGCTGAACCCCCGTCGCGAGAAGACCGGGTTGCTGCTCCTCATTTCACTCCTCCATGGCCACCGTGCGTGGCGTTGGCTCAAGAGTAATAGGTAGGCAAAGGGAAGAGCCTAGTGCTTGGGGAGGATCTTTCCCTTGTCGTGACGCGGAACACGCTACGTGCTGGCCTCATTCCCTGCGACGGAGCACCCAATCCATGACCGACCTGGGACACGGCCGAGACCGGCCGATGATCAGACCGGACGAAGAGCTCAGACCGTACGAACGGCTCAGACCGTACGAACAGCTCAGCCCGAACGATCCGGGTCAGTCCAGCGGGAACCCGGTGTACCCGTCCGCGAGGTCCGTCTCGGCCGCCCGCGAGCCGACGACCCGCTCGAGGCGGGCGAGCTGGAGCCGGTCCTCGAAGGGGGTCGCGTCGGGGGCGCGGTGCAGCATGGTCGTCATGTCGTACGAGAACCGCTCGGCCTGCCAGACCCGGCGCAGGCAGGTCGCCGAGTAGGTGTCGAGCAGTTCGGCCGATCCGGTGTCACGGAGCCGGACCAGGGCGCGGGCGAAGGTGACGACGTCGCCGACCGCGAGGTTGAGCCCCTTGGCGCCGGTGGGCGGCACGATGTGCGCGGCGTCCCCGGCGAGGAAGAGCCGCCCGTGCCGCATCGGCTCGTGGACGTAGCTCCGCATCGGGGTGACGGACTTGGCGGTGATGGGCCCCCGCCGCAGCTCCCAGCCGTCCTCGGTCGCGAACCGCCGCTCCAGCTCGTCCCAGATCTCCTCGTCGCCCCAGGCCTCGGCGTCCGTGCCCTCGGGCACCTGGAGGTAGAGGCGGGAGACGGTGGGCGAGCGCATGCTCAGCAGGGCGAAGCCGCGGTCGTGGCGGGCGTAGACGAGCTCGTCGTGCGAGGGCGGGACATCGGCGAGGATCCCGAGCCAGCCGAAGGGGTACGTCCGCTCGAAGACGCGGGAGAGGTCCGCGGGCACGGCGTTCCGCGCGACCCCCCAGAATCCGTCACACCCCACCACGTAGTCACAGTCGAGTACGTCCTCGCGCCCCTCGTACGTGAAGCGGATCCGCGGTCGATCGCTCTCGGCCCCCTCCACCTCCAGCGCCTCGGCCTCGAAGAGCAGCGGGCCGCCCTCCTTCAGCTGGAGGGCGATGAGGTCCTTGCACACCTCGGTCTGCGCGTACACCATCACGGAGCTGCCCCCGGTGAGCCCGGGGAAGTCGACGCGATGCCGCTTGCCCTCGAACCGCAGCTCGATCCCGTCGTGCCGCAGCCCTTCCCGGTCCATCCGCTCCCCGGCCCCCGCGGCCCGCAGCACGTCGACGGTCCCCTGCTCCAGGATCCCGGCCCGCTGCCGGTGCTCCACATAGGCCCGGTCCCGGCTCTCCAGGACCACGGACTCGATCCCGGCGTTGTGCAGCAGCCGCGCCAGCAACAGCCCGGCCGGCCCCGCCCCGATGATCCCGACGGTGGTACGCATCGGCACGCCCCTTCGCGTTCCTCAGATACTCTCGTTCACAACTTCGAGTTCGCATAGTGAAGTTTCCTTCACCAATCTCTGCCACCGAGTCTCCGACTGGTTACACTCTCTGTCAACAGACCTCGGTCAAAGGTTGTGCGGGGGACTCCTCACCCCGTCGAGACCCACGCCTGCGTCGCAAGTGCGGGAGGTGCCCGGAACCGGACTTGAACCGGTACGCCCGCGAGGGGCAGCGAGGTTTAAGCTCGCCGTGTCTGCATTCCACCATCCGGGCAGGCCATGGGCTCCGCATCGAAGTTCCGAGCCTATCGGGGCTCGTCCCCTGAACAGCGGTCAGGCGGACCGATGTTGTCTTATTTTATTGATGTCTGAGGGTGCATCAGCACCCGGTACGGACCATCCGCACATGCCAGATAGCCTTTCGGGCGACTTCCGGCAGCGCATACGGAATGACGGAATTTCACCGTCCGAACACGCGGACAGCGCGGCACCCGTGACCGGCGCTCTCAGGGACGGCCCTCATCCCCAGGTATGACACGGGCGCTCCCGGTGCGACCGAAGTCGCCCCCCGGAACCGGAACAGCGGCTGACTACACGGCCCCGAACGGCCACGACGATGGACACGTCCCCGGAAATCGTCGTCGTCGTCCCGACAGGAGCACCCTCCCGTGACCACCACTCCCGTGACCGCCCCCCGCATTGCCGACCGCACTGCCGACCGGGCCACCGCGGTGGCCGCCCGAGCCACGGAACTCTCCAAGGTCTACGGACAGGGCGAGACCCAGGTGGTCGCCCTCGACCGGGTCACCGTCGACTTCCGGCAGGCCGAGTTCACCGCGATCATGGGTCCCTCCGGGTCCGGCAAGTCCACCCTGATGCACTGTGTGGCCGGGCTGGACTCGTTCTCCTCCGGCTCCGTGCGCATCGGCGAGACGGAGCTCGGCTCCCTCAAGGACAAGCAGCTCACCAAGTTGCGCCGGGACAAGATCGGCTTCATCTTCCAGGCGTTCAACCTGCTGCCGACCCTGACCGCCCTGGAGAACATCACCCTCCCGATGGACATCGCGGGCCGTAAGCCCGACAAGCAGTGGCTGAACACGGTCATCGAGATGATCGGCCTCGCCGACCGCCTGAGCCACCGGCCCTCCCAGCTCTCCGGCGGCCAGCAGCAGCGCGTCGCCGTCGCCCGCGCGCTCGCCTCCCGGCCCGACATCATCTTCGGCGACGAGCCGACCGGAAACCTCGACTCCCGCGCCGGCGCGGAGGTACTCGGCTTCCTGCGCAACTCCGTACGGGAGTTGGGGCAGACCGTCGTCATGGTCACCCACGACCCGGTGGCCGCCGCGTACGCCGACCGCGTCATCTTCCTGGCCGACGGCCGGATCGTCGACGAGGTGCTCGAGCCGACCGCGGACGCCGTCCTCGACCGGATGAAGCAGTTCGACTCGAAGGGCCGCACGAGTTGACGCCCGCCGGCCCATACGAGTTGACGCCCGCCGGTCCATCGGACCGAGCACCCGTCGCGCCGTCCCGCAGACTTCCTACCTCCCTGGACTGAGACAACCCCATGTTCCGTACCGCCTTGCGCAACGTGTTCGCGCACAAGGCCAGGCTCCTGATGACCGTGCTCGCCGTGATGCTCGGCGTCGCGTTCGTGTCCGGGACCCTGGTCTTCACCAACACCATCTCGGACGCCTACCAGAACAGTTCGGCCAAGGGCTTCGACCAGGTCGACGTCGTCATCGAGCCCGAGTATCAGGACGACAGCGGCGACACGGTCGGCAAGGAGCAGAAGCTCACGCAGCCGCTGCTCGACAAGGCGGCCGACGTCCCCGGCGCGGCGTCCACCATCGGCGTCGTGAACGGCTTCACCGCCATCGCCGACAAGGACGGCAAGCTCGTCGGCAGCGGCTTCCAGTCGATGGGCGGGAACTACTGGGGGGACAAGGATCCCCGGTATCCGCTGACGGGCGGCAGCGCCCCGCGCGGCCCGAACGAGGTCGCGATCGACTCCGAGACCGCGAAGCGGGCCGGGTACAAGGTCGGCGACACCGTACGGCTGTCCGTCGACGGGCCCGTCCTCACGCCCACCATCACCGCGGTCTTCACCACCGACGACGGCAATGTCGCGGCCGGCGGCAGCCTGGCCCTCTTCGACACGGCCACCGCGCAGAAGCTCTTCGACTCGGTCGGCACCTACGACGAGATCGATGTGAAGGCGGCGGCCGGCATCAGCCAGACCGCCCTGCAGAACCAGCTCGACAAGGTCCTACCGAAGGACACCGCCTCCACCACGACCGGCGAGAAGGCCGCCGCCGACCAGGCCGAGCGGATCTCCTCGGGGATGAGCGCCATGAAGACGGGCCTGCTGGTCTTCGCCGGCATCGCGCTGTTCGTCGGTACGTTCATCATCGCCAACACCTTCACCATGCTGGTCGCCCAGCGCACCAAGGAACTTGCGCTGCTGCGCGCCGTCGGCGCCTCCCGCAGGCAGGTCACCCGGTCCGTACTCGTCGAGGCCTTCGTCGTCGGCGCGGTCGCCGCGGTCTCGGGTCTGGTCGCGGGCATCGGCATCGGCGCCGCAATGCGCGCCCTGATCGGCACGCTCGGCGCGCCCGTACCGGACGGCCCGCTGGTGATCTCGCCCGGCACCGTCGTCACGGCCCTGATCGTCGGCATCGTCATCACGATGCTCGCCGCCTGGCTGCCGGGCCGCCGCGCGGCGAAGATCCCGCCGGTCGCCGCGATGAGCAGCGTGCACGCACAGGCGACCACGAAGTCCCTGGTCGTACGGAACACGATCGGCGCCCTCTTCGCGGGGGCGGGCATCGCCGTCGTCCTGCTCGCCACGACCATGAGCGGCTCGGACGGCCAGGCCCCGATGGGCCTCGGCGCGGTCCTGCTCATCCTCGGCGTCTTCATCCTCACGCCGCTGCTGTCCCGCCCGCTGATCGCGGCCGCCTCCCCGGTGCTCCGGATCTTCGGGGTCTCCGGCAAGCTCGCCCGCCAGAACTCGGTGCGCAACCCGCGCCGCACCGCCGCGACCGCCTCGGCGCTGATGATCGGCCTGACCCTGATCACCGGGATGACGGTGATGGCGGGCAGCCTGCAGAAGTCGATCGACAAGATGGCCAGCTCCGCGATCAAGGCGGACTACGTCGTCTCGATGGCGAACGGCCAGTCGCTCTCGCCGGACGTCGAGAAGAAGCTCGCCGGCCTCGACGGGGTCACGGACACCAGTGCCCTGCGCAACGCACCTTCACGCATCGACCAGCAGACCGAGTACCTGACGGGCGTCAACGGCGCGTCCATCGCCAAGCTCACCGACCTCACCATGGACGAGGGCTCGTTCAAGGTCGGCGGGACGCAGACCGTGGTCGACGACCGCACCGCCGACTCGCACGGCTGGAAGGCCGGTTCGCAGTTCACCGTCTCGTACGAGGACGGCAAGAAGCAGCAGCTGACCGTGGCCGGCGTCTACCAGGGCAACGAGATGATCTCGGGCATCATGCTCGACAACTCGACGCTCACCCCGCACACCACGGACGCCTTCGACATGCAGGTCATGCTGAAGACGGCGAGCGGCGCCTCGGACGCCACCAAGGACAAGCTGGAGAAGGCCCTCGGCAACAACCCGGCCATCCAGGTCCAGGACAAGCAGGACATCTCCGACGGCATCGCGAGCATCTTCACCCTGATGCTGAACATGCTCTACGGCCTGCTCGCGATGGCGGTCATCGTCGCCGTCCTCGGTGTCATCAACACCCTGGCCATGTCGGTCTTCGAACGCTCGCAGGAGATCGGGATGCTGCGCGCGATCGGCCTCGACCGCAAGGGCATCAAGCGGATGGTCCGTCTGGAGTCCCTGGTCATCTCGCTCTTCGGCGGCGTACTCGGCATCGGCCTGGGCGTGTTCTTCGGCTGGGCCGCCGGCGAACTCCTCGGCAGCAGCATGCCGACGTACGAACTGGTCCTGCCCTGGGCCAGGATGGGCTTCTTCCTGCTCCTCGCGGCGACGGTCGGCGTGCTCGCCGCGCTGTGGCCGGCACGCAGGGCGGCCCGCCTGAACATGCTGTCGGCCATCAAGTCCGATTGACGTGCTCACCACCTGAAGGGTGGTGATTCTGGCCGTCCCTACCGGGTGCTGTGCAGCTTCGCTGCACGGCGTCTGGTCGGGGTTCCGTGGCTTCCTGTTTCTTGGCGCTGTGCCGGGACGAGTCCTGGTCTTATCGGCGCTCCGCAGGCTGAAACCGCCAGTCCGGCGGCCGTCTTGATGTTGATGGCGGCGTTGTGGTCGCGGTCGTGGACCGCGCCGCAGGCGCTACAGGTCCATTCGCGGACATCGAGGGGTTTGGGTCCGTCGCGGTGGCCGCAGGTCGAGCAGGTCTGGCTGGTGGGTTCGAACCGGCCGATCTTGATGAAGGTCCGGCCATACCGTGCTGCCTTGTACTGGAGCATGTTCACGAACTGGGACCAGCCTGCGTCGTGGACGGATTTGGCCAGGCGGGTGCGGGCGAGGCCGTTCACAGCCAGGTCTTCCACGGCGATCGCTTGGTTCTCGCGGATCAGTTTCGTGGAGAGCTGGTGGTGGAATTCCTTGCGGGCGTCGGCGACCTTGGCATGGGCGCGGGCGACTACCCGGCGGGCCTTGGCACGGTTCTTTGATCCCTTCTGTTTGCGGGACAGGTCTCGTTGGGCCTTCTTGAGTTTCTTCTCCGCGCGGCGCAGGAAGCGCGGGGAGTTGATTTTCGTGCCGTCGGAGAGGACGGCGAAGTGAGTCAGGCCCAGATCGATGCCGATGGATCGGTCGGTGTCGGGCATGCGGGCGTTGTCGGTATCGGGGTCGGTGTCGATGACGAAGGAGGCGAAGAAGCGGCCTGCGCTGTCCTTGACGACGGTGACGGAGGAGGGGGTGGTGGGCAGGGTCCTCGACCAGGCGACCTTCACCGGGCCGATCTTCGGCAGGTGCAGGCGGCCGCCCGGTGTGATGGACCAGCAGGCATTGGCGGTGAAGCGAATGGCCTGGCGGGTGTCCTTGCGGGACTTGAACCGGGGCGCGGCGGCCTTGGGGCCCTTGCGTTCGCCCTTGAGGGAGGCGAAGAAGTTGCGGTAGGCGGCCTCGGCGTCCTTCAGGGACTGCTGGAGGACGACCGCGGAGACCTCCGCGAGCCAGGACCGCTCCGGACGCTGCTTCGCCTCCGTGACCAGCACCTTGGACAGCAGGGCTGCCGTGGGATAGGGATCGCCCTGCTCATGGGCGGTACGGCGGGCGCGCACCGCGTCGTTGAACACGACACGGGCACACCCGAACGCCCGCGCCAGCGCACGTTCCTGGCCGGGCTCCGGGTACAGGCGAAAGGCGTACCGGAGCTGCATGACGCCGATCGTACGAACGAGACCCGCCCGCATGAACCCGGAACATGCGTTCCCCGCATCACCCTTGCCAGGCAGTGTCGGCGAGCCCTCCCCGGCTCCGCCGGCAGCAACGTGGGCGCTCCGCGCCCACCGACACCCACTTCCGTGCCGCTCCGCGGCACAGCCGCCGGATTCTCCACGCCCCCGGCATGAACGCCGGAGCACTGAGAATGAATCCCGGTAGCACGGCACGAGTCGGGGCCCCGTTCCCTCCAGGGGGAACGGGGCCCCTTTCTCGTACGCGCACGCTCTTCAGTTCCAGGTACGCGCCCGCAACGGCATTCCGGACGCCCCCGAAGCCTCCTGCGTCCTGACCGCCAGTACCTGGTTGACGCCGATGCGGTTGCGCTCGAAGGCGAGTGCGGAGGCGGCCATGTACAGCCGCCAGACGCGGGCACGGCCGGGGCTGGTGAGCCGCACGGCACGCCCCCACTGCGCTTCCAGGTTGGTGACCCAGTGCCGCAGGGTGAGGGCGTAGTGCTCGCGGATCGACTCGACGTCACGGACCTCGAAGCCGGCTCGTTCCAACTGGGTCACCGTCGTCCCGACAGGCGCGAGTTCGCCGTCCGGGAAGACGTACGCGTCGATGAACTCGTCGACGGAGTACGCCGATTCGTCCCGGCGCGGCGGGCGCGCGATCTGGTGGTTGAGCAACCGCCCGCCGGGCCTCAGCAGCTGATGCAGTACCTCGGCGTACTCCAAGTACCGTTCGGCGCCCACGTGTTCGGCCATGCCGATCGACGAGATGGCGTCGAAGGGCCCGTCCGCGACATCCCGGTAGTCCTGCACCCGGATCTCCACCCGGTCGGTCAGCCCCTCCTCCGCGACCCGCTTACGGGCGTACGCGGCCTGCTCCTGCGACAGCGTCACGCCGACCACGCTGACGCCGTACTCACGCGCGGCGTGGATGGCCATGGAACCCCAGCCGCAGCCGACGTCGAGGAGCCGCTGACCCGCCTTCAGGTCCAGCTTGCGGGCGATGAGGTCGAGCTTGTCGCGCTGGGCCTCCTCAAGGGTGGCCTCCCCGGACTCCCAGTAGGCGCACGAGTAGACCATCGACGGACCGAGGACGACCTCGTAGAAGTCGTTCCCCACGTCGTAGTGGTGGCTGATGGCCCGCCTGTCGCTGCGCTTGGTGTGCAGATGACGGCGTCTGCGCACCTCTTCTCCGGGCGGGGCGGGCGGCAGCGGCCCGGCCAGCTTCACCAGCCCGCGCAGGGCGGCGCGCACCTCGGGGTCCCGCAGGGCTTGTGCCGTCCCCCTCGCGTCCTCTCCCCGCTCCCACAGGAGCCCGGACATCAGGCCGAGCGCGGTGTAGAGGTCGCCCTCCACGGCGAGGTCCCCGGCGACCCACGCCCTCGCGAGGCCCAGCTCTCCCGGCTTCCACAGCAGCCGGCGTACAGCCCGTCGATTCCGTACGACGAGTACGGGGGCGGCGGGCGGCCCTGCCTCCGAGCCGTCCCAGGCGCGGATGCGCACCGGGAGCGGGGCTCCCAGCAACTGTTCGACAAGGCTCCTGAGCCGCAGCGCGGCGTCCTGCATGGCGCACACCTCCGTGACGACACTCCCGAACGCTCCAACAACCACGTAAACACCAACATGCTCCTCGCGCAGTCCCCGTTCCGCGTTACGGCTTCGCAAAATACGTGCAGGGACCATGCTTTTGATGTCGAGGCCGCGGTGCTTTTATCGCCGATGCGGCGGCCGCGGAAACGCCGAAGGGGCCTCCCGCACCACGGATGGCGGGAGGCCCCTTCGGGGCGTTCGGTGACCGGAGGTCGGAGCGTTCAGTGACCCGAGGCCGGAGCGTTCGGCGACCGGAGGTCAGGAGGCCTTGGCCTTCTCCTCGGTCTTGGCGGGCGCTGCCGGTGCCGCGGCCGCGCGGGCCGGAGCAGGCTTCGCGGCCTCGTAGAACTCCTCACGAGGAGTCTCCATGGCGCCGAGCGAGACGACCTCACGCTTGAGGAACATCGCGAGCGTCCAGTCGGCGAAGACGCGGATCTTACGGTTCCACGTCGGCATGGCGAGACCGTGGTAGCCGCGGTGCATGTACCAGGCGAGACGGCCCTTGACCTTGATCTTCACCTTGCCCATGACGATCATCGCAACGCCCTTGTGGAGGCCGAGCCCGGCCACCGCACCCTTGTTGGCGTGTGCGTACTCCTTCTGCGGAAAGCCCCGCATACCGGAGATCACGTTGTCGCCGAGCACCTTCGCCTGCCGCAGCGCGTGCTGCGCGTTCGGCGGGCACCAGGCGTTCTCGACACCGGCCTTGCGGGAGGCGACGTCCGGCACCTGGGCGTTGTCGCCCGCGGCCCAGATGTAGTCCGTGCCCTGCACCTGAAGGGTGGTCTGGGTGTCCACGTGACCGCGCGGGCCGAGCGGCAGACCGAAGCGGGAGAGGACGGGGTTCGGCTTGACGCCGGCCGTCCAGACGATCGTGTTGGAGTCGACCTCGAGGCCGTTCTTGAGCACGACGTGACCGTCGACGCACGAGTCCATGGAGGTGGAGAGGTAGATCTCCACGCCGCGGCTCTCCAGGTGCTCCTTGCCGTACAGGCCGAGCTTGGGGCCCACCTCGGGAAGGATCTTGTCCGCCGCGTCGACGAGGACGAAGCGCATGTCCTCACGGGACACGCTGGTGTAGTACTTCGACGCGTCGCGGGCCATGTCCTCGACCTCGCCGATGGTCTCCGCACCCGCGAAGCCACCGCCGACGAAGACGAAGGTGAGCGCCTTGCGGCGGACCTCCTCGTCCGTGGTCGAGTCAGCCTTGTCGAGCTGCTCCAGGACGTGGTTACGCAGGCCGATGGCCTCCTCGATGCCCTTCATACCGATGCCCTGCTCGGCGAGGCCGGGGATCGGGAAGGTGCGCGAAACCGCGCCCATCGCGATGACGAGGTAGTCGAAAGGCAGCTCGTACGCCTCACCCACGAGGGGGGCGATCGTCGCGACCTTGCGGTCCTGATCGATGGTGGTCACCCGACCGGTGAGCACCTCCGCCTTGGGAAGCACGCGCCGCAACGGGACGACGACATGCCGAGGGGAGATGCTGCCGGCGGCGGCTTCGGGGAGGAAGGGCTGGTAGGTCATGTACGACCGGGGGTCGACAACCGTGACGGTCGCCTCTCCGTAGCGCATCTTCTTGAGAATGCGCCGAGCTGCGTACAGGCCTACGTACCCACCGCCTACTACGAGGATCCTGGGACGCTCCGTGGTGCTCATGCCATCGAGTATCCACCTGCCCCAGGGGGGTGGCTCGTGAGCCCCTTCACAAGCATGGGCGGACCCTCTGCTACACTGCGCCGCCCACGTGACCCAGGTCATGTCACGACGAGGGAACCCGCGTCCACTTCGGACCGTTGTCAACACCGCGTGAGCTGCCACTCCGCGTCCGCGAGGGTCCCGCGAACGGGCCGGAGCGACCCCCGTTTCACACGCCCGAAACACGCCCCGAACGCTCCGGTGAGCACCCTTCTCTGCCTGGTGAGCCGCCCCGAAGGGCCATCGGAACGAAATCCTCGTCCAACACGGCCTTTTTCCTTGTGAAGAACTTCACGAACTTTTCCGGCGGCGTGTCGCCGAGGCGTTTTCCAGACCCCTGAAGTGCGCTCATACGTTGTCCGACCGGCTCAGGAGAGGCGGCCAACGGACCACGCAGGCACTACGCGACCGACCACGCGATCCCGTCCAGGATGTCGTGCTCACTGACCACAACCTCCGCCGCGCCGACCCGCTCCATGATCGCGAGCAGTACGAGGGCGCCCGCGGCGATGACGTCGACACGGCCCGGATGCATCGAGGGGATCGCGGCGCGTTCGGCGTGCGTCGAGATCAGCAGGGTCTCGGTGATCTCGCGGACCCGGTCGTAGGAGACCCGGGAGTGGTGGATCGCCGCCGAGTCGTACGCGGGAAGGTTCTGCGCGATCGCCGAGACCGTGGTGACCGAGCCCGCGAGCCCGACCAGCGTGCGCGCCTCGCGCAGCGGCACGGTCCGCTCGGCGAGATCCAGGGCCGCCTCGATGTCGGCACGGATCGCGTCGACCTCGGCGGGCGTCGGCGGGTCACTGACCTTGCCGTCGTGCACGAGGTGGCGCTCGGTCATCCGTACACAGCCGATGTCGACGGACCGGGCCGTACGCACCTGGTCGTCGCCCACGACGAACTCCGTGGACCCGCCGCCGATGTCCACGACCAGATACGGCCTGGCGAGGCCGTCCCGGCCGGTCAGCTCCTTGGTCGCGCCGGTGAAGGAGAACTCCGCCTCCCGGTCACCGGTGATGACCTCGGGCTCGACACCCAGGATGTCGAGCACCCCGCGCACGAACTCGTCCCGGTTCTCGGCGTCACGGGAGGCCGAGGTCGCCACGAACCGCACCCGCTGAGCGCCGTGCTCCTTGATGGCCGCCGCGTACTCCCGGCAGGCGGCGAAGGTGCGCTCCAGCGCCTCGGGGGCGAGCCGCCCGGTCCGGTCGACGCCCTGGCCGAGCCGGACGATCGTCATACGCCGGTCCAGGTCGACGAGTTCCCCCGTCGCCGGGTCCGCGTCGGCGACGAGCAGGCGGATCGAGTTCGTACCGCAGTCGATGGCGGCGACACGGGTCACTTGGCGGCCTCCTCTTCGGCGAGGGAGGGGTGAGCGCCGGGCTGATGAGTGGTCTCGGGTGACGGGACCACGCAGGCCCCCTTGCGCCACCACTCCGGCAGCATCGCGATGGCCTCGTCGCCCAGCGGGTTCACCCCGGGACCCGCCGCCAGGGAGTGGCCCACCAGCACATGGAGACACTTCACCCGGTCCGGCATGCCGCCCGCGCTGGGGAAGCCCTCCAGGACCTCGATGGAGTCACGCCGGGCGATGTAGTCCTCATGAGCGGCGCGATACGCGGCGGCCAGCTCGGGATCGCTCGCCAGCCGGTCCGTCATCTCCTTCATGACCCCGTTGGCCTCCAGCGTGCCGATCGCGGAAGCGGCCCGCGGGCAGGTGAGGTAGTACGTCGTCGGGAACGGCGTCCCGTCGGGAAGGCGTGGCGCCGTCTCCACCACGTCCGGCTGACCGCAGGGACAGCGGTGCGCGATCGCGCACAACCCGCGCGGCGGTCGCCCCAGCTGCTGCTTGAAGGCCTCGACGTCCGCGTCGGTCGGCTCGGTGCGCGGGGTGGGCGGCGGTGGCGTTTCCATGCCGTGAGTCACATGTCTTTCTGATCAGTCAGTCAAAAGGTCGGTCAGTCAAACCGGTCAATCGGTCGGTCTGCCGATTCAGTCAGCCGATCGGCCTGGTCGGTCTGCCGGTTCAGTCAGCCGGTCGGCCTGGTCGGTCTGCCGGTTCAGTCAGCCGGTCGGCCCGGTAGGTCTGCCGATTCAGTCAATCGATCGGTCGGGCGGTCCGCCGGTGAACTGGTCGATCGGTTCGTTCACCGGTCGGCGGCGGCGTCGGCCCTGTCCACGCCGTCCCAGACGTTCGCGTACCAGGGACGGTCGGCCGCTCCCTGGTCGACGCGCGACTGCTTCGCCGCGTCCGGGTCGATCACGATGTAGCCGGTCTCCCCCGGCATCACATAGTGCAGCCGGTCCCGGATCTGCTGCTCCGCGTACGCGTCGTCCTGCCAGCGCGCCTTGAGGTCACGCAACTGCTCGACCCGCGCGCGGGCCTGCTCCCGCTGCCGCACCAGGTCGGAGACCTCGGCGCGCTGGGACACGTACTGCCTTATCGGATACGCGAGGGCGACGACCAGCGAGCACAGGACAAGAGCGAGGAGCGCCGCCCGCCCGGTGAGCCGCGAGCGGCGCGCCTGGCGCTTGGTCTGGGAGCGGTAGACCCGGGCCGCCGTCTGCTCGCCGAGCAGCCGCAGCCTGGTCGAGGTGGAGAACCGGTCCCGGTCCTTCACAGCCATGATTCCCGCCTCCCCGATACGTCCCTGCCTGCACGTGCGTACGTCCCCGCACACGGTACGGGACCGAGTACGGGGACGTACGTACGACGCTTCCTACGAAGCCGAGGCTCAGCCCTTGCTGTGCTTAATGGTTCGCAGAGCGAAACCGCGGGAAGGCGCTACGGCCGGCGTACACGGCCGCGTCGTCGAGGATCTCCTCGATGCGCAGCAGCTGGTTGTACTTGGCGACGCGGTCCGAGCGGGCCGGGGCGCCGGTCTTGATCTGGCCGCAGTTCACCGCGACGGCGAGGTCGGCGATGGTGGTGTCCTCGGTCTCGCCGGAGCGGTGGGACATCATGCACTTGAAGCCGTTGCGCTGCGCCATCTCGACGGCGTCCAGGGTCTCGGTCAGCGAGCCGATCTGGTTGACCTTGACGAGCAGGGCGTTCGCGGAGCCCTCCTCGATGCCGCGGGCCAGGCGCTCCGGGTTGGTGACGAAGAGGTCGTCGCCGACGATCTGGACCTTGTCGCCCAGCTTGTCGGTGATGACCTTCCAGCCTGCCCAGTCGTCCTCGTACAACGGGTCCTCGATGGAGACCAGCGGATACGCGGCGACGAGCTCCTCGTAGTACTCGGTCATCTCGGCGGCCGAGCGGGACTTGCCCTCGAACTCGTACTTGCCGTCCTTGTAGAACTCGGACGCGGCGACGTCGAGCGCGAGCCCGATCTGCTCGCCCGGGATGTAACCGGCCTGCTTGATGGCCTCAAGGATGAGGTCGAGCGCGGCGCGGTTGGACTCCAGGTTCGGGGCGAAGCCGCCCTCGTCGCCGAGACCGGTGGACAGGCCCTTGGTCTTCAGCACCTTCTTGAGGGTGTGGTAGACCTCGGCGCCCCAGCGCAGCGCCTCGGAGAAGGACTCCGCGCCGATCGGGGCGATCATGAACTCCTGGATGTCCACGTTCGAGTCGGCGTGCGACCCACCGTTGAGGATGTTCATCATCGGAACGGGCAGCAGGTGCGCGTTCGGGCCACCCAGGTAGCGGAAGAGGGGCAGGTCGCTGGCCTCGGAGGCGGCGTGCGCGACGGCGAGCGAGACGCCGAGGATGGCGTTGGCGCCGAGCGAGCCCTTGTTGTCGGTGGCGTCCAGGTCGAACATCGCCTGGTCGATCAGGCGCTGCTCGGTGGCGTCGTAACCGACGAGCTCCGGGCCGATCTGCTCGATGACGGCGAGGACGGCCTTCTCGACACCCTTGCCGCCGTAACGGTTGGGGTCACCGTCGCGCAGCTCGATGGCCTCGAAGGCTCCGGTGGAGGCGCCGGACGGGACGGCGGCACGACCGGTGCTGCCGTCATCGAGGCCGACCTCGACCTCGACGGTGGGGTTCCCTCGCGAGTCGAGGATTTCCCGGGCTACGACGACGTCGATGGACGGCACGAGCATCTCCTTCAGGAATGTGACGCGGGTACGCGGGACTGTGGCAGCCCCGCGGGATGAGCCTAACCGGCTCCGAGGGATCGGCCAGCCGGTCTACCCCCTCTTGTACAGAACTGAGCGTACGCATTGTTCCAGAACGGAACAAAAAGACAGAGGAGAGGGGGTGAAGAGGGGCCGTAAAGAGAGGGAGCGAAGCCGGATCTCAGCCGGAAATGAAAAAGCCCCGCCCCGGTGCGTACGGGGGAACACGCACCGGAGCGGGGAGCCCGTGGGGGACGGGGGTGACCCACACGAGGCCTTCAGTATGGAGACCACGTATAGGAGCCTGCTGTGGTTCAGCTGAGAACCGAATATCAGCCGCCGGCCGACCGCCGTCGGCCGGCGACCCCGGCCGTCAGCTGAGGTGCAGCTGCTGACCCGGGAAGATGAAGTCCGCGTCGTCGATGATGTCCTTGTTCAGCTTGAACAGCTCCTGCCAGCCGCCCTTGACGTTCTTCGCCTCGGCGATCTCGCTGAGAGTGTCGTCCTTCTTCACCTTGTACTCGCCGTCACCCTTCTTGACCGTCTTACCGGTCGGGGTCTCGACGGTCTCCTTCGCGGCGGTCTCCCGCTCCGAGGAACGCGAGGCACGCTGCTCGTCGGTCTGTGAGCTCGGCGTGCTCTGCTGCGAGGGGGTGGTGCTCTGCGAATTGCCCGAGGACGAGGACGAGTCGCTGGAGCCGGCGTCGTTCGCGGCGTTCGACAGGCCCGTGCCGCAGGACGGCCAGGCACCCTTGCCCTGCGCGGCGAGAACCTTCTCGGCGACGGAAATCTGCTGGGACTTGGAGGCCTGGTCGGCAGTGGAGGCGTACGAGCTGCCGCCGTACGCGGACCAGGTGGAGGCGGAGAACTGCAGGCCGCCGTAGTAGCCGTTGCCCGTATTGATGGACCAGTTGCCACCGGACTCGCACTGGGCGACGGTGTCCCACTCGGAAGTGGTGGCGGCGGAGGCGGTGCCGGCCGCCATCAGCGGGGCGGCGACGGCGACGCCGGTCACTCCGGCGAGCGTGGCGATACGAGTGACCTTGGACGGGCGACGGTGCTTGCCCTTGCACGAACGCAGCATGAAGTGATCCCCTCACCGACGCCTACGAGGTGAGCTGTCGGGTTCGGGCGGGTGAGTGCCCGGTCGCACACCTTTCGGTGCACGGCTTAACCCCAAGCCACTCCCGGTCAACTACCGGGCGCGGCGCTTACCTTGGGTCCCCCGCTCCTGCCTACGGCGCTTGACGCGACGACTGTTCCCGTACGGCCGCTGGCAGGATTCGGCGTTGCAACCGTCGGGGCCCGCGATGGCGAGCGGTCACGACCGTAGGCAGGGGATCGGCGGAATATCAAAGGCGATCAGGGGGTCTGAGATCCATCTCTCATTCTCGCCAAACGGGACATTACATGGCGAAACATGACGTGAACTCCCGCTACTTTTCGCCCGGTTCGGCACCAACTGCGAGGCTCTGACCGGGCAGGATGAGGTCCGCGTCGGCGCCGACCGTTTCCTTGTTCTCGGCGTACAGCTGGGTCCATCCGCCGTCGAGGCCAAGGGCGTCGGCGATGAGCGAGAGGCTGTCGCCGACGCGGACGACATACGAGCCGTCGACGACATCGCGAGCCTCGTCGGAGCCACGGGAGGCGTGCCGTCCGGAGGCGGCATCGTCCGTACCGCCGTCGGTCGCGCCCTCGGCGGCGATGTCGCCACGGTGACGCCCGGCGCCGCTCGCCTCATCCTCGGACGCACTCGAAGAGTCGTCGCCCTGGGTGGACTTATCCGATTCGTCACCATTCGCCGCGCTTGAGTCCGTGCTCGCGTCTGTACTCGCGTCGGCACTCGCACCCTCGTCCGAACTGTCGGACTTGGTCGAGTCCCCGGTGCTCTCGGTCGCACCCGAGGAAGGCGAAGCGGACGGAGAGGGGCTGGACGATTCGGACGGGTCGGCGGAACCGGATGCACCAGGCGTGGCGGAGGCGTCGGATGACGGGTCGTCCGACACGCCCGTGTCGACCTCCACCGAGGCGGAGTCCTTGCTGAGCCCGGAGAGGGGTCCACAGGTGGGCCAGGCGACGAGCCCTCGGCCGTCGAGGATCTTCTCGGCGACGGCTATCTGCTGCGAGCGGCTGGCCTGGTCGGCGCTCGGGGCGTATTCGAGGCCGCCGTAGTTCTCCCAGTCCCACTGGGTCACGTGCAGCCCGCCGTAGTACCCGTCACCGATGTTGTCGCTCCAGGAGGACCCTGTCTCGCACTCCGCGACGCGGTCCCAAGTGGTGGTGTCGGCCGCGCTCGCACTCGTGGCACCGAGCAACGGGATCGCGATGGCCGATCCGGTCACTCCTGCCGCGACAATGAGAGCCGGGGCCTGACGGGGGCGACGATGGCGGCCGTTCCCGGAGAGCATGCGGAAGCCCTTTCATGTGACAGCAGGTGACTACAGCGACGTACGGCGACGTCAGACGACGTCTGCGACGGATGATCCGCGCTGGTCATTGAACGTATCCGGCCTCGAACGCTTGTCACAAGTCGATGCAGCGTAGATCACGTGAAGATCACATTGTTGAGGGATCGTCAGTTTTTCGCGACACCCGAAGTGCCTCAAGACCGCCCGGTGGACAACTCGACCGGAGCCGCGAACTCCACTGGAAGCGTGCGCAATCCACGCATAATGAGACCACCACGCCAGCGCAAATCAGCGGAATCTCCCGCGAGTTGGAGGTCGGGGAGACGGGTGAGGAGCGTGGCCAGCGCGGTCTGGCCCTCCAGGCGAGCGAGGGGCGCACCGAGGCAGTAATGGATGCCGTGCCCATAGCCGAGGTGCTGGTTGTCACGGCGGGAGAGGTCGAGCGTGTCCGGTTGCTCGAAGCGTTCGGGGTCACGGTCCGCAGCCGCCAGTACGACGAGGACGGGGTCGCCGGGTGCGATGTCCTGCCCGCCGAGCCGGACGGCCTCGGTCGCGTACCGCCAAGTGGCCAGTTCGACAGGGCCGTCGTATCGGAGGAGTTCCTCGACGCCGGTTTCGAGCAGTCCACTCTCCCCGGCGGCAAGTGACTCCTGTAGCCGCCGCCGCTGCTCGGGGTGAGTAAGGAGGGCGTACGTGCCATTGCCAATCAAATTCACCGTGGTCTCAAAACCAGCAAAAAGAAGGATAAACCCCATTGCTGCCACCTCGTTCTCCGTGAGGTGTTCGCCGTCGTCCGAGGCGCGGATGAGGGCGGAGATGAGGTCCTCGCCTGGGGCGGGGTGCTCGGGCAGTTCCTCGCGCTTGCGGTGGATCAGCTCGGCCAGATACCCGCGCATCTTCTTCACGGACCGAGCGACACCGCCCCTCGGCCCCCCGCCGTGCCGGATCATCATCCCGGCCCAGTCCCGGAAGTCGTCCTGGTCCTCGCGGGGGACGCCGAGGAGATCGCAGATGGCGTAGATGGGGAGCGGGAAGGCGAACTCGTGGATCAGGTCGGCGGACCCCTTCTCCGCGAACTGGTCGATGAGCTGGTCGGCGAGCTCCTGCACACGCGGCGCGAACTCGGCCACCCGGCGGGGCGTGAACGCCTTGCTGACGAACCGGCGCAGCCGGGTGTGGTCCGGCGGGTCGATGTTCAGCAGATGCGTCATCAACTCGGCCTTGCGCTCACCCGGGATGCCCGTCTTCCCCTTCGCGTGGGCGGGTTCGTCGTGATGCACCGGATTCTTGCTGAGCCGTCCGTCCGCGAGCGCCTGCTTGGCGTCGGCATAACGGGTGACCAGCCAGGCCTCCACCCCGCTGGGCAGCCGGGTCCTGTGCACGGGCGCATGCTCACGGAGCCAGGCGTACGCAGGGTAGGGGTCGGTGGCGAACTCCCAGGTGAAGAGTTCGGGGGCAGGACTTGCGGGAGTGGGGTGCTCGGTCACTCCTTGACGGTATCCGGGTGAGGCCGGGATGCCTTGTCCGGCCGGTGGCCGGCCCGATGCTGAACCGGTGTTGGCCCTGCGCCCGCCGGCTACCAGGGGTACTCGACGAGCCCCTGACGACCATCGCGCCCTTCACCCCGGGCTGTCCGGAAATCACCTGCTGTTTGACTTCGCGGCTCGGCAAGTCCCTACAGTCGCGAAGTGGACCCCGAAATACTCAGATCCAGCTTCGCGGTCGTCGAGAGACGGGCCGAGTTCGCGGTCAAGTACTTCTACTCGCATCTGTTCCGGCACAATCCGGACGTACGCGAGCTGTTTCCGCTGGACTTTCCGGAGGACATGGAGCGGCAGCGGGACCGGCTGTTCGCGGCGCTGACGTATGTGATGGAGCGGCTGGGGGATCCGGCACTGCCGGGATACCTGCGGGAGTTGGGGCGGGATCACCGGAAGTATCTGGCGGAGCCGGACCATTACGCCGCCGTGGGGGCGAGTCTGATCGCCGCGTTCACCTTCGTCGCGGGGTCGGCGTGGAACGCGGAGGTCGAGAAGGCCTGGGCCGAGGCGTACGGGGCGATCGCCAACGTCATGCTCCAGGGCGCCTGGGAGTCGCAGCAGATGGGTGAACCGCCTTGGTGGGACGCCGAAGTCGTGACCCGGACCCGGCACGGTGACGATCTCGCCGTGCTGACCCTGCGGCCCGACAGGCGGCTGCGCTTCTTCCCCGGCCAGTACGTCAGCGTCAACGCCCCGCATCTGCCGGGCATCTGGCGGCCGTACTCACTGGGCAACGCACCCCGCGCCGACCACACCGTCGACCTGCACATCAGCCGGGTCGAGGACGGGGTGCTCTCCACCGCCCTGGTCCGCCAGACGCGGGAGGGGGACATCCTGCGGCTCGGCGCGCCCTGTGGCGCGATGACCCTCCGGGCGCCCGTGGAGCGGCCGCTGACCTTCATCGCGGCCGGTACGGGATGGGCACCCGTCAAGGCGCTTCTGCAGCAGCTCGACGCCACGCACGAGGCCCGGCTCTTCCTCGTCGCCCGGGACACCTCCTATCTGTACGACCGGTCCGCCGTCGAACGACTTCAGGCCCGACTTCCGCTGCTCTCCGTCACGTTCATCACACCCGCGCCCGGCCGACCCAAGGCGGAAGCGACCGAGCGATTGCGCACGGCGCTGGGCAACCGCGCGGGCTGGGAACGGCACGACGTCTATCTGGCCGGTCCGCCCCAGCTCGTCGAGGAGATCGGCGACGAGCTTCCCGGGCTGGGCACTCCGGCCGAGCGGGTCTTCCACGACGTCCTGGCGCCGACCGCCGAGGAACGCACCCGGCCGCTGGGCACGGCGGAGTGGCTGCTGGACCGCCCGCAGCCGAGCTGGCACAACCCATCGGGCCGCGCGCCCAGCGCGTGAGCGCCCAGCGCGTGAGCGCGTGGCGCGTGAGCGCGTGGCGCGTGAGCGCCCAGCGCGTGAGCGCGTGGCGCGTGAGCGCCCAGCGCGTGAGCGCGTGGCGCGTGAGCGCGTGGCGCGTGAGCGCCCAGCGCGTGAGCGCGTGGCGCGTGAGCGCGTGGCGCGTGAGCGCGTGGCGCGTGAGCGCGTGACTTCGGCGCTGAGCCGGACTCGCCCTTCCGCGGGTCAATGGGCTCCAGCCCTCATACCTCCGCAGGTCGCCGGGCTCCGACCCTCGTACCTCTGCGGGACGCTCAACTCCGGCCCGCACACTTCCGCGGGCCACCCGACTCCGGCCCTCACACCTCGGCGGGTCGCCCGGCTCCCACTCACACCCCTACGTAGGCCACCCAGCTCCGACCCTCATCCCTCCGCAGGGCCCTCCGTCGCGCGGATCGCGTCGCGGTACGCGCGCGCCGCCGTTCGCAGGGCCGTCTCCGGGTCCACGCCCTCGGCCTCGGCGCGGGTGGCTATGGCCAGCAGCTCGTAGCCGACGCCCTCGCCCTGGGGGAGTTCGACCTCAAGTCCTGCCGTACGCACCCGGGATGCCAGCTTCGCCGCCAGGGCCAGGCCCGGCTGGCCGAGCGGGATCCCCTCCGTCACGGACGTGCGGCCCTTCTCCTCGGCCTTGGTGCGCAGCCAGTGCTCCTTGACCTCTTCGGGGGTCGTGGCGGTCTCGTCGCCGAACACGTGCGGGTGGCGGTGGATCAGCTTCGCGACGATGCCGCCGACGACGTCGTCGATGGAGAAGGGGACGTCCTCGTCCTCCGGTCCGCCTTCCTCGGCGATCCGGGCGTGGAAGACGACCTGGAGCAGGACGTCGCCGAGTTCCTCCCGCAGCTCGTCCCGGTCGCCCTCCTCGATCGCTTCGACCAGTTCGTACGCCTCCTCGATGCCGTACTTCGCCAGGCCCTTGTGGGTCTGCTGGGACGACCAGGGGCACTCGACGCGGATGCGGTCCATGACCTGGACGAGGTCGAGGAAGCGGGCGCCCGGCAGGTCGTACGAGGCGGGGAGCAGCTCCAGGTCCGGCATCTGTATGCGGCCGGAGCCCGCGAGCCGGGACAGCCCGTCGGTCAGCCGGGGCTCGCCCTCGCCGGTGGCGACGACGACCACGGTGCGGCCGCCGGCACAGGCGTCGATCAGTTCCTGCGCGTTCGGCGCCGTCTCGTCGACGGTGATGCCCGCCTCGCGGAGGTACGGCAGCTGCGGATGCGCACCGTCCGCGCACAGCACCTGGTCGGCACCGCGCAGCGCCTGCCAGGCGGGCCAGGACAGCAGACCGGGGGCGACGCGGTGGCTGGTGGTGAGCAGGACGATACGGCCGGGGGCGAGGGCATCCGGGGCGGGGGCGGGGACATCCCGGCCGGGGATGTGGCTACCGGGGCCGGTCGCGTCCGGGGTGCCGTCGAAGCTGGTTGCGTTCACCCCTCGAACGTAACCCACACCGCCGAGCGCCCCGCCAGTTATCCACAGGCCAGCCAGCCACCCCGCCCGTCCTCAGGTCGGGCGGCCGAACCACGCCAGCAGCGGGCCCGGACGCCGAACCGTTTATCCACAGCCCCGGCCCGTCCCGGCCCTCCAGGCTGTCCGCTACGCCGTCTCCGGCGTCTGGGCCGCCGTAACCTCCCGCAGCCACGGCGTCTTCACGTCGACGCGGCTGCTCTTCTGGACGTCCCAGGCGCCGTAGCGCGGGTTCAGGTCGACGTCCAGTTTCTTGGAGGCCTCGGACATCGCCTTCCAGAAGGTGGCCTGGCCCTCGGTGGTGTTCATGTCGGCGCCGATCGCAGCGGCGAGCTTCTGGGCCTCGATCTCGGTGCGGAGGCTGTCGTCGAGACGCTTGGGAGCCACCCCGTACTGCGTCAGCCAGGCCGACTCCAGCGCCTTGGCGCCGCCCGCCTGCTCCTCCAGGGAGGTGCGCAGCTGCTGGGTGTCCTTGCGGGACACGCTCACGCCCGCGTTCTTCGCGGCCTGGTCCAGGACCCGGTCGAGGACCAGGGTGTGCAGGGTGTCGCGGGTGAGGCTGCTGGTCTGTGAGACGGCCTGCTTGTACTGGGCCTCGTCCGTGGTGGCGGCGCGCTGTGCCGTACGCACCTCGTTCACGCGGCCATCCAGCTGCGCGATGGTGATCCGCTGCCCGCCGACGACGGCCGCGGCACCGGGATGCGCCTCGCTGCCGCAGGCGGTGAGAAGGGGGGCCGCGGCGACGATCGCGGCGGAAAGGACGAGCGCGGTGCGACGGCGGCGGTGCAAGGAAGCCTCCCGAGGAGATTGTGCGGCGGTGCACAAAGTCTTGCGGTGATCGATGGTAGGCAGTGGCCCAGCTCTCGGCCACCCATTCGACCAACGATTCGCAAGCAGTTCAGGCACCGCCGCACGGGCACGTCGTCTAGAGCCCGTGTCCTGAGCCCAAGTCCTGGTCCCAACGCCAGCCCCTCGTCAGCCGGTCGTCAGCCGGTCGTCAGCTGGTGATCGCCACCGGCGCGTCCCACGCGTTGCGGTCCACGGTGATCGTGTAACCGCCGCGGGTCTCCTTGCTGTTCACCATGTACTGGTGGGCGCGGCTGTGGTTGGTCCACAGGCTGGCCTTGAACGGCCAGTCGGTCGTGGTGGTGTTCTGCTTGTCCCACAGGGCGTACCACATGTTGCCCGGCAGGTCCGTGCGGTCGGTCGCGACGGCGATGGCCTTGGCGCTGGAGCTGGAGAAGCCGTAGTAGCCGGAGCGGTAGATCTTGGCGCGCAGGGCCTTGTCGAAAGCGCGCACATACGTCAGCACCGCCTTGTTGCAGGCCGTGTTGGTGATGTCGTACGCCTCCATGTCCAGGTAGATCGGGCTGCCGGCCTTCATGCCCAGGGCAGAGGCCTTCTTCACGGCGTCCGCGGCGTCGGTGGCGCCGAGTGAGGCGGCGGTGGCGGCGGTGATCTTCTCGGGGCTGGAGCCGGTCTGACAGGGCGGCTGGGCGCCGACGTACAGCGGGATGAGTTTCCAGCCGACCGTGCTGACCGACTTGACCCAGGAGGCGGTGAGGTTGGGCTGGGCGCAGCCGCGGTTCTTGCCGCCGATGTAGACGGCGGCGGCGCCGTAGAGCCCGCCGTGCCAGGCCTTCATCGCGTTGAGGGAGGGCGCGGTGCAGGCGTCGAAGGCGCGGCCGGTGTACGTCCGCTGTGCGGGCCACGTGGTGGCCGCCATCGAGTTCTGCGCCGCGATCCCGGCTCCGGCGACCACGGCGGCGCCGGCCGTGGCCCATGCCAGGTATCTGCGCTTCTTGGACTGACGATGGCTGGACATGCGTGACCCCACCCCTAGTTGTGCTCTGGTTGTGCTCTGACCGTGTGCCTGCTTTGCGTCCGCTGCGATACGGAGGCGGATCGCACCGTATCCGGTGTCGCACCCGCGTTCGGGAAACCCCGGACCTTGATCGTCACAAGGATCGGCCAAGCAGGCGCAAAACCCGTGCGTGTTCTAGCCCCGTGCACGTTCTAACCCGTGCACGTTCTAACCCCGTACCTGCTAACCCCGTACCTGCCCCAGCCACTGCAACGTCCGCCGGATCTCCGTCGTCATCGGATGGCCGGGCCCGCTCAGGCGTTCCACATCGTGCAGCAGCCGGGCCAGTGTGTCGTGGGCGGCGCCGCGGTCGCCGAGCGCCAGCAGCAGGTGGCCCATGCGACGGCGGACTTCGAGGGAGAGCTCGGGGTCGCCGGCGACGTACTGGTTCTCGTAGTACGGCAGCAGTGCGCGGTACTCCCCGAGCGCGGCGGCGGGTTCGCCGAGCTGTTCGAGGCACTGGGCGGCCTCGTAGCGGAAGCGCAGGGACTGCGGGTCGGACTGGCCTGCCTCGCTTGCCCGTTCGTCGGCGAGACGGCGCAGTTCGGGCAGCGCGCGCCGGTACTGGCCGTCGTCCATGAGCGTGGCGGCGTACTGCTTGCGCAGGGTGCGTACGACGGCGGAGTGCGCGCCGTGTTCGGCGGCGGCGGCCGGAAGGATCGCGCCGAGGATGTCGACGGCCTGCGTGATGCGCCCCTCGCCGAGGAGGCGCTTCACCTCGTCGACGGCGCCCACGACGTCCGGCTTCTCCACGACGGGCGCGGCCTGCGGCTGGGCCGCGGGGATACGCGCGCGGTCCGGCCAGGGGGCGTGCGGGCGCAGGAAAGGGCGCGTGGGGTCGAGTGAGGCGCCCGTGGGCATACCGCGCCCCGGCAGCAGCGGGAGCAGTTGCTCGTACGTCTCCTGCGCGGACGACGGCCGGTGCTGCGGGTCCTTGGAGAGCAGGCGCAGGACGAGACCCTCCAGGGCGGGCGGGACCTCGGCGCGCAGTCGGCGCACCGGGAGCGGCGGCTCGTAGAGGTGCCGGTGCAGGACTCCGAGGGCCGTCGAACCCGAGAACGGCACGTCTCCGCTGAGGAGTTCATGGAGAAGTACGCCGAGTGCGTACAGGTCCGTGTACGGGCCGACCGCGCCGCCCATGGCCTGCTCGGGCGCCATGTAGGCGGGGCTGCCGATGGGTGAGCCGGTGTGGGTCAGGCGGGTGGTGTCGGTGTCCATGACGGAGGCGACACCGAGGTCGAGGACGGTGACCGTGCCGTCCTGCTTGACCATCACGTTCCGTGGCTTCAGGTCGCGGTGGACGATCGGGACGGCGTGCACGGCGCTCAGCACGGCGCACAGTTGCGCGGCCACCGAGACCGCCCACTGCCAGGGGTAGGGGGTGTGTTCGGCGAGGTGGTCGGCGAGGTCGGAGCCGTCGACGTACTGCATGACGAGGAACAGTTCCTCGCCCTCGCTGCCCGCGTCGTGGACCGTGACCAGGCCGGGGTGGTCGACCTGTGCGGTGACGCGGCACTCGCGCACGAAGCGGCGGCGCAGCTCGTCGGCCTCCTGGCCCGCGACCTTGTCGGGGCGCAGGAGCTTGACCGCGACGCGTCGATCCAGGCGCTGGTCGTAGGCCGTCCACACCTGACCCATGCCGCCCTGTCCGATGAGCGTGGACAGTTCATAGCGGTCGGCGACCATACGCTTTGCCGCCACGCTCACCGGCCGTCTCCGTTGTTGCCCTCGTGCTTGCGCAGGTAGTCGCTGAGCTCGTCGAGTTCGGCACGCACCTGGTCGATCCGGGCGGGCGCGGGGCGCTGCGGCGGCGCGGGCGGCGGAACGGGGGTGTGCGGCGCGGGGGTGTGATGCGTGGGGGTGTGAGACGTGGGAACCGGCGTCTGCGGGTGCGTGGCGGTGTACGGGGACGCGGGGCCTGGGTAGCCGTATCCGGCGGCGGGCGGCCGCTGGGGTATGTAGCCGGGGAACGGGGGCCCCTGGCGGTGGTGCTGGATGTCGGCGATCAGGAAGTGCACGGAGGCGAACGCGCCGAGCAGGAGGATGACGGCCAGCGCGACATCGGTCCTGTGGTCCTCCTCGGGCAGCGAGCCGATCACGGAGAGGCCGCCGATCACGAGCGGCAGACTCACCCACGCCAACACCCAGTCCGACGACCTGCCGCGCAGCACGGCCACCCTGAAAAGCGGGAGGCACGCGAGCAGTCCACAGGTGAGGAATCCGGCGGCGGCGATCAGCACACGGAGGGTGATGACGGTGCCCGAACTACGGGAGGGCGGCGCCGCGCCGTGGCCGTACATGACTTCTCCCGGTGACCTGATGAGGACGGACTGATGGCGCCAGGCTGACGAGGGCAGCCTGGCGAGGACGGACTGACGAGTTCGAAGTCCGAGCGTATAGGCCGACAAGGACAACCGGTCCCGGGTTGTACCGAACCGTTGCCGGGCCGATCGCTTCACCCGTACCTCAGGCAGCCTCAGCCACTCGACGGTTGCTCGCCGGGTTGCGGTGGATGCGTCAAAGGGTGTGCCGCACCCACACATTGGGCTCGACGTATACGGCGTATCCCCGCCCCGGTTCGCAGTGCACCGGCGCCAGCGCGCCGGGCACTTCGACGAGACCCTCGGTGTCGAAGGGCAGGCCCGTCCAGTCGCGCCACTCCGCCAGCGAGGCCGCCACGGTCATCGACGCCGGCGCCACCGTCTCGATGACACCGCCGGCCCGGACGTGGACGCGCAGCCACGGGTCGTGCGGCAGTCCGTCGGCGCGCTTGCGGAACGCGTACTCCTCCATCGGCGTCCGCGGTTCCAGGTGCTTGGCGCTGGGGCGGACGGGGGCGACGACCTCGCCGAAGCCGTGCGCACGGGCGTTGTCCCGCATCGCCTGGAGCATCCAGGCCGACAGGCCGCCGCCCTGGGCGTGCGGGGCGACCACGATCGAGATGGCGCTCACCGTGTCGGGGGGTGTGCCGCGCCGCCGATCGGCGAAGGCACCGGCCAGTACGTCGTCCCAGCCTCGCGCGGGCAGCTTGCGTCGGGCGTCCCGGGCACCCCGGGTACCTGGTGACGCGTCGCCCGCGGACTCGCCTTCGCCCGCGTACTCGTCCTCGTTCCCCTCATCGGCGAGCGCGAACGGAACGCTGTACGCGTGCGCGACCACATCCCCGTGCTCGTCCTCGGCGAACAGCACGTACTCCGGGAGCTCGGTGGCGATCCGGCCGTAGTGCGCGTTGCCGACCAGGTCGTGGAGCATGAACTCGGGCCAGGTATCGGCCATCCCGACCACCTGACCGAGCATCTCCGGGCGCTCGGTGAGACTCGACACCTTCAGCTGCATGCGAGTCACGGTAAGCGCCGCCGGTCCACAACGAAACGGCTTTGCATCTGCCTCAGCGCCCGGCCGTGGTCGCCTGTCTCAGCGCCCGGCCGGGATTGCCCGCCTCAGGCACCCGGCCGTGACTGCCCGCCTCAGGCACCCGGCGATGGTGTCTCCGGCGATGTCCTCAGTCCGCGTGAAAGCGGGCCGGCGCGTTCGTCGGGTTGCCGCCGGACGGGATCTTCTGGTCGGGGCAGCTTGAGAGCACCTTCTTCATCGCGGCCTTCTCACTGCTGGTGACCCACAGCTCGTACTTCTTCTTGACGGCGACCTGGGCGGCGACATACGTGCAGCGGTACGCCTTGTTGGGCGGGAGCCAGGTCGCCGTGTCTCCGTCGCCCTTGCTGCGGTTGGTGCTGGAGTCGACGGCACGGAGGTTGAGCGGGTCGTTGGCCAGAGCTATTCGCTTGCTGGCGTCCCAGTACTTGGCGCCCTTCTGCCAGGCGTCCGAGAGCGCTATGACGTGATCTATGTCGACCAGGCTGCGGCCGCGGGTGAACGTCACGTCCTTGCCGGTGTAGTGGTCCGGGTTGAGCACCCCGGAGGACACCTTGCAGTCACCGTCGCTGAACTTCACATCCTCCAGGTCCCGTTTGAGGATGTCGTCGCGGGTGTCGCAGTCGTTGGAGTCCGTGTCGGCCCAGGCCGTACCGAACTTGTCCCTGGTGTAACCCGTCTTGGGCGCACGCCCCTTGACGGTCAGTGAGTCCACGGCGGTCAGAGCGGCGCCGCCGCCCGCCACCGTCTCCTCCGGTCCCGCGGCTCCGTCCTCGGGTTCGATCTTGCAGCCGCTGACACCAAGGCTGACACCCACCACGAACACCATCAGCGCGGACCCCGCACCGCCACCCCTCAGACGCGCCACGACACCCCTCCCCTTGCCTAGCCGGATGCGCCCGCACGAGCGCGTTCCCCTGATCCCAAAGTAGCGGCCGCGGGATCTCGGCCATACCCGCCCTCAACAGGCAAGAGGTGCACGCCGGGTGTACCGCCGGTGGTGAGCCCATCGTCAGGACCCTTGCCCTTATGGACCGTTGCCCTTCTCTCCCCTTCCTTCCCCGTCAAACCTTTCCGATCCCCAGCGTCGTCTCCGAAGGCAGCAGCCCCGAGCCGAGCACCGCGACCCAGAACTCACCCACAAGTTCGGCGAGTTGCCCCACGGCGTCGGGCCCGAGCGCCTGCCAGGGAGCTGCGGCCAGCTCGTCCGTGTGCTGTTCTACCTGGCGGCGCAACTCGAGGCCGGCGTCAGTCGCGGTACCCGTATCGGTCAGCAGGCCGCGCCCGACGAGCCGTTGGCGTGCCGCGGCCCATTCCTCGGGGCTCCACCCACGGCTCTCGAAGCGCTCCACGGAGGCCGCGCCGATCGCCGCGAAGGAGACGAGGGACTCGACGGGGTCGAGGCCCGCGACGAGCAGGGCCGCGAGGTGGCCGTCTCCCCGGTGCTCACGCAGGATCGTCGCCGCGTGCCAGAGCTGGAGGTGCGGGGCCTCGGGCCATGCCAACTCCGCGTTGGCGGCGGACAGTGGGCGGCCGGCGGTGTTCGCGGCCTCGGCGGCGCGGCGGGCCAGCGAGGCGGCCTGCGCGAGTTCGGGACTGGATATACGGTCGCCGAGTATCGCGCGGTAAGCCCGGTCGACAGCCCGCTCCCGCGCCTTCAGCACCTGGTCAGGACTCGCTGTCCGCCACGCGGACTCCATGTGTTCGGTGACCATGCGCGGGCTGAAGCTGTAGAAGGCGGAGGTCACGCGACCGCTCCCGGTCTCCCCCAACGGGGCGGCGCGGTAGGGGAAGTAGCTCGGCCAGCGCTCCTCGGTCCCGTACCCGAGCGCGGCCGCCTCCTCGAAGGCCTCCGGTGCGTAGTAGAGCGTGGCGTGCAGCGGCTCCAGCAGGTGCCACATCTGGCGCACCCGGCCGAGATCGACCCGGCCGCCTTCCACCGCGCCACGCTCGCCCGCCTCGCTGACGTTCTCAGACATGACCCAACCCCTCATCCCGCACCGACTGCACGGACCGCACGGACCGTTGCGATCGCTGCGACCCGCCCCAGAACTTGACACTGACAAGATTGCCCCAACCCTCACAACTTGTCAATGCCTAGATTCCGCGTACGCTGCTGACCATGGCCCCTGCCAAGACCAGTGACGCCCCCCGCCCCTACCACCACGGCGACCTGCGCCGCGCAATCCTCAATGCCGCGCTCGACGTCATCACCGCCGACGGCCCGTCCGCACTGAGCCTGCGTGACCTGGCCCGCCGCGCCGGTGTCTCGCACGCGGCGCCGGCGCACCACTTCAAGGACCGCACCGGCCTGCTCACCGCGATCGCGGCCGAGGGCTACGAGCTGCTGGCGGCCACGCTGGCGGGGGCCGCGGATCTCAAGGACGCAGGCGTCCGCTACGTACGTTTCGCGCGCGAGCACCCGGCGCACTTCCAGGTGATGTTCACGCCGGAGCTGCTCCGCGCGAACGACCTGGAGCTGACCACCGCCCAGGCCCTGGCAGGCGAACGCCTCCGCACCGCCGTCTCCGCGGTCCCGCCCGAGGGTCGCGGCACCGACCCCCGTCTCGCCGGAGTCGCCGCCTGGTCCCTGGCCCACGGCTTCGCCACCCTGCTCCTCAGCCACAACCTGGAAGGCCCGGTCGGCGACCAGGATCCCGAGGAGGTTTTCCGTACGCTGTCGGAGATGCTGTTCCAGCCCAAGTCAGCCTGATCACGTTGGACTTGGCCTTGAGATCGTGCTTGGCCTTGGCCTTGGCCTTGAGATCGGACTTGGCCTTGAGCTACGTCCTGAACTTGAGCCCGGGCTTGACCCTGACGCCGGCGTCAGGGTTCGACGATCTCTCCATGACCAACACGACCAACGCCAAAACCAAAACCACCGCCACCGCCACCGACACCGACACCGACACCGACACCGACACGAACAACGCCAGAACCGTCCTCATCACCGGAGCCGGCACCGGCATAGGCCGCGCCACCGCCCACGCGTTCGCCGCGCAGGGAGCCCGCGTCATCGTCGTAGGCCGCCGCCCGGAACCCCTCGCCGAGACAGCCGCGGGCCATCCGGGGATCACCACGCTCCCCGCCGACATCACCGCCGACGGGGCCCCAGCCCACCTGATCCGCACCGTCCTTGACACCCACGGTCGCCTGGACGTCCTGGTCAACAACGCGGGGATCGTACGAACGGAGTCCCTCGGCAGCTACACGCGCGCGTCCATCGACCCGCTGCTCGCCACGAACCTCACCGCCCCGGTCCTCCTGACCCAGGCCGCCCTCCCGGCACTCACCGAGAGCAAGGGCGTGATCATCAACGTCAGTACGTCCGTGGGCCAGCGTGCCTGGCCCGGCAACTCCCTCTACGCCGCCACGAAGACCGCCCTCGAACTCCTCACCCGCAGCTGGGCCGTCGAACTCGCCCCGCGCGGCATCCGCGTCTCCGCGGTCGCTCCCGGCGCCATCGCGACACCCATCGCCCAGCACTCCGGATTCACCCCGGAATACAGCACCGCGATACGCGAGTGGCAGCTCGCGCACACACCGCTGGGCCGCGTCGGCCGCCCCGAGGAGGTGGCCTGGGCGATCACCCAACTCGCCTCCCCCGACGCCTCCTTCGTCACCGGCGTCGTACTCCCGGTGGACGGAGGCGCCGTCCTCAGCTGACAGAAGGATCCACCACAACCCGCCCCGTGACCTCGCGCAAGGCATCGGCCAGCCGCTCACGAACCGCCTGCTGCGCCGCGATCCGCTCGTCGATCACGGCAAGTCGTTCCAGCGCGACCCGGAGCACCTTGCCGGACGCGGGCCCCGCGGTCATGTCCCCGTCCAGACAGGGCAGGAAGACGCGCGCGTCGTCGAGGGTGAGGCCCGCGGCGAGGAGGTGGCGGATGTTGCGTACGCGGGTGACGGCCTCCTCGTCGTAGACGCGGTAGCCGTTCGCCGCGCGCCGCGACTCGATGAGACCCGCCTGCTCGTAGTGGCGCAGGGCGCGCGGAGTCGCCCCCGTCACCCGCCCCAACTCACCGATCCGCACCGCTGTCCCCCACCGCAACACCCACCACGCCCCCTAGACCCCGGGGACCCCGGCAATGCCTACGGAATCCCTACAGCATCCCTACGACCCCAGAATCGTCGCCAGGAACTCCCCGGTCCACCCCAGCAACTCCCGCCCCACCAAAGGCTTTCCCCCCACCTTCGCCGTCTTCGGGCGCGGTACCAGCAGCTGATGCGCGGTCGGCTTGATGACCGTTCCCGGGTACAGCCGCTGCAACCGCAGCTCCTGGGACTCCCTCAACTCCGCCGGTGCGAAGCGGATGTTGTTGCCCTGGAGGACGACCTCGCCGACTCCGCAGGCGCGGGCGAGCATCCGCAGGCCGGCGACGAGCAGCAGGTTCTCCACCGGCTCCGGCAACTTGCCGTAGCGGTCGAGGAGTTCCTCGCGTACGGCCTTGACGTCCTCCTCCGTGTTGGCGGAGGCGATGGAGCGGTAGGCCTGGAGGCGGAGCCGCTCGCCCGGCGCGTAGTCGTGGGGGACGTGCGCGTCGACCGGGAGCTCGATCTTGACCTCCAGGGGCGGCTCTTCCTCGACGCTGCCGTCCAGGGAGGCCCGGTAGTCGGCGACCGCTTCGCCGACCATCCGTACGTAGAGGTCGAAGCCGACGCCCGCGATGTGGCCGGACTGTTCGCCGCCGAGCAGATTGCCCGCGCCGCGGATCTCCAGGTCCTTCATGGCGACGTACATGCCCGCGCCCATCTCGGTGTGCTGGGCGATGGTCGCGAGGCGTTCGTGCGCGGTCTCCGTCAGGGGCTTCTCCGGCGGGTACAGGAAGTAGGCGTATCCGCGCTCACGGCCTCGGCCGACCCGCCCGCGCAACTGGTGCAGTTGCGAGAGGCCGAAGTTGTCGCCGCGCTCCACGATCAGCGTGTTCGCGTTGGAGATGTCGATGCCCGACTCGACGATCGTCGTCGACACGAGCACGTCGAACTTGTTCTCCCAGAAGTCGACGACCACCTGTTCCAGGGACGATTCCGACATCTGGCCGTGGGCGGTGGCGATGCGCGCCTCGGGGACGATCTCGCGGAGGCGGGCGGCCGCGCGGTCGATCGACTCGACGCGGTTGTGGATGTAGAAGACCTGGCCCTCGCGCAGCAGTTCGCGGCGGATCGCGGCGCCGATCTGCTTCTCCTCGTACGGGCCGACGAAGGTCAGCACCGGGTGGCGTTCCTCCGGCGGCGTCGTGATCGTCGACATCTCGCGGATGCCCGTCACAGCCATTTCCAGCGTGCGGGGAATCGGGGTGGCCGACATCGTCAGAACGTCCACGTTCGCGCGCAGCTTCTTCAGCTGCTCCTTGTGCTCGACGCCGAAGCGCTGTTCCTCGTCGACGATGACCAGGCCCAGGTCCTTGAACTTGGTCTCCGCGGAGAAGAGCCGGTGGGTGCCGATGACCAGGTCGACCGAGCCCTCGCGCAGGCCCTCCAGGACCGCCTTCGCCTCCGTGTCCGACTGGAAGCGCGACAACGCCCTTACGTTGACCGGGAATTGGGAGTAGCGCTCGGAGAAGGTCCCGAAGTGCTGCTGCACGAGCAGAGTGGTGGGCACGAGCACCGCGACCTGCTTGCCGTCCTGCACGGCCTTGAAGGCGGCGCGGACCGCGATCTCCGTCTTGCCGTAGCCGACGTCGCCGCAGACCAGCCGGTCCATCGGGACCGTCTTCTCCATGTCGTCCTTGACCTCGGCGATGGTGGTGAGCTGGTCGGGGGTCTCCGCGTACGGGAAGGCGTCCTCCAGCTCGCGCTGCCAGGGGGTGTCGGGACCGAACGCGTGCCCGGGGGCGGCCATGCGGGCGGAGTACAGCTTGATGAGGTCCGCGGCGATCTCCTTGACCGCCTTCTTCGCCCGCGCCTTGGTCTTCGTCCAGTCCGCGCCGCCGAGCCGGTGCAGGGTCGGGGACTCTCCCCCGACGTACTTGGTGATCTGTTCCAGCTGGTCGGTGGGGATGTAGAGGCGGTCGCCCGGCTGGCCACGCTTGGCGGGGGCGTACTCGACGACCAGGTACTCGCGGGTCGCGGCCTGGACGGTGCGCTGCACCATCTCGATGTAGCGGCCCACGCCGTGCTGCTCGTGGACGATGTAGTCGCCCATCTCCAGCGTCAGCGGGTCGATGGTCTTGCGGCGGCGGGCCGGCATCCGCGCGCCGTCCTTGCCTGCCGCCTTCGCGCCGGAGAGGTCGGTCTCCGTCAGGACGGCGAGCTTGAGGGCCGGGTCGATGAAGCCGTAGTCGATCGAGCCGCAGGACACATGGACGATCGACGGGCTGATGTCCGCCACGTCGGTGTCCAGGCGGGCCGCGATGCCCTCGCCGCCCAGGACCTCCACGGTGCGGGCGGCGGGACCGTGTGCCTCGGTGACGTACACCGTGCGCCAGCCGTCGGCCAGCCAGCCCTTGGTGTCGGCCAGCGCCCTGGCCGTGTCACCGCGGTAGGTCTCGGGGGCGTGCATACCGAGCTTCAGCGTGTCCGCGTCCAGCTCGTCGTCAGCGGCGAAGGGGCTGACCGACCACCACATCATGTCCAGCTCGCGCGCCCGGTCCCGTACGTCCGCGATGGACCACAGGGACGCCGCGTCGACATCGATGGGCGCCTCGCCGCCGCCCGCGGTCGCCGCCCAGGACGCCTGTAGGAACTCCTGCGAGGTCGCCACCAGGTCCGAAGCCCGCGTCCGCACCCGCTCCGGGTCGCACACGACGGCCATCGAGCCCTTGGGCAGTACGTCGATCAGCAGCTCCATTTCGTCCACCAGGACCGGAGCCAGCGATTCCATTCCCTCTACGGCGATACCCTCGGCGATCTTGCCGAGCAGCTCGCCCAGCTCCGGGTGCTCCTCCGCCAGCCGCGCCGCCCGCTCCCGTACGTCGTCCGTGAGCAGCAGTTCACGGCAGGGCGCTGCCCACAGCCCGTGCGCGGCGACCTCAAGGGATCGCTGGTCGGCGACCTTGAAGTAACGGATCTCCTCGACGTCGTCGCCCCAGAACTCCACTCGGAGGGGGTGCTCCTCGGTGGGCGGGAAGACGTCGAGGATGCCGCCGCGGACCGCGAACTCGCCGCGCCTCTCGACCAGCTCGACCCGGGAGTACGCGGCTGCCGCGAGCGCTTCGACGATCTCGCCCAGGTCTGCGCTCTGGCCCGTGCGCAGGGCGACGGGCTCCAGGTCGCCGAGGCCCTGTACCTGCGGCTGGAGTACGGAGCGGATCGGCGCGACGACAACCGAGACCGGGCCGGTCTCCGGGTCGTCGGGGCGCGGGTGCGCCAGGCGGCGCAGTACGGCCAGGCGGCGGCCCACCGTGTCCGACCTCGGGGACAGCCGCTCGTGCGGGAGCGTCTCCCAGGACGGGTACTCCACGATTCCCTCAGACGGGAGGAGGGAGCGCAGCGCGGCGGCCAGGTCCTCGGCCTCGCGGCCCGTCGCCGTCACCGCCAGTACGGTACGGCCGGCCTCCCGGGCCAGCGCCGCCACCGCGAAGGGCCGGGCCGCGGGCGGGCCGACCAGGTCGATGTGCATCCGGTTGCCGTCGCCGGCGGCCTTCACCGCTTCCTTGAGTGCGGCGTCCTTGACGACGGCGTCGAGCAGACCGTGCAGGCTCATGAAGGGCTTCCATCCCGGGGAGTGGGCAACGCGAACGACCCGACACGTGTTCCGGGCCGGCGACAGCCCAGGCTCGGACCGGGGTTCGAACGCGAGTCTCAACGGCGAGTGGGTGCTGCTCAAGAACACCAGTTCCACGGCGATCTCGGTCAAGG